>JALEGJ010000056.1 GCA_022763115.1 Aquisalinus sp. | reverse complement strand
TCGCTCGTCAGCCGATTGTCACCCCAGCCAAAAACGTCATCCTCTTTATCGCTGACGGTATGGACCCGACCACTATCACAGCGGCACGTATCTTTGATGGCCAAAGCAAGGGGATGCCGGGCGAGGAACATACCCTCACCTTTGAAACCCTGCCCCATCTGGCACTCGCAAAAACCTACAATACAAACATGCAGACGCCAGACTCTGCCGGGACAGCGACAGCAATGATGACCGGTGTCAAAACCAAGGCCGGTGTCATCAATGTCACAGATGAGGTGTTGCGCGGCGACTGTGCCGGCAGCCTTGCTCATCCTGCGATTGCCGCAGGTGAACTGGCAGAAATGGCTGGCATGGCGGTCGGGGTTGTTTCTACTGCCCGCCTCACCCACGCAACACCGGCGACGGTCTATGCGCGTGCTGCCAGCCGTGACTGGGAAGCGGATTCTGATCTCCCGGCCGCAGCAGATGCGTGCAAGGATATCGCCCGCCAGCTTATCGAATTTCCGTATGGAGACGGGCTGGAAGTCGCGATGGGTGGCGGACGGCGTAATTTCCTGCCCACAGACATGGCAGATCCTGAATACAGCTTTGCCAAGGGTCGGCGTAATGATGGCCGTGACCTGATAACCGAATGGACCAGCAAGTCGGAAAATCACGTTTATGTCTGGAACAAGGCGGGCTTCGACAGAATCGACCTGACAGGTGAGAGTAAAGTGTTAGGGCTGTTTGAAATGTCACATATGCAATATGAGGCGGACCGCGCCGAAGATGTGGCAGGTGAGCCTTCCATTGCAGAAATGACGGCAACAGCCATTGATCTGCTCTCGGATGATGAAGATGGCTATTTTCTCATGGTGGAAGCCGGGCGTGTCGATCACGCGCACCACGCCGGTAACGCCGCCCGCGCCCTGCAGGATGTGCAAGCCTTCGATGCTGCGGTAAAAACAGCGCTCGGAAAGGTGAATCTGGACGAGACGTTGATTATCGTAACCGCCGACCACGGCCACACCCTGACTATTCAGGGCTACCCGCAACGGGGCAACCCAATCCTTGGCCTCGCTGTCAGTCCGAATGCAGACGGCACACCGGGTGAGACCCCCGCTCTCGCCGCAGACGGCAAGCCTTACACAACACTCGCATATGCAAACGGTCAGGGCTCAGTGTTTTTTGGGGGTGAAGACGGGGAAGATATCACCAGGCCGGAAGTCACCAATGAGGAAGCACAAGCCCTGAACTACCGCCAGCAAGCCCTCATCCCGTCTGGCTCCGAAACCCACGGCGGGCAGGATGTCTCCATTTATGCGCAAGGGCCGATGGCCTATCTCATAGATGGTGTCGTGGAGCAGAACTATGTTTTCCACGTGATCGAACACGCGCTCAACCTCAATGCGCGCGCTGAAGCAGGAACGAAATAGACATCGGCTAAACTAAAGGCCCGGTCTCTTATGCGACCGGGTCAAGCCAGCCCCACTTGTCTTCAGTTTCGCCATTGAAAAGACCGAAGAAAGTTTTTTGCAACTTGTCCGTGACAGGATAATTGCCGTTACCAATCTTGATATCATCTACGGACTGAACCTTGGTCACTTCTGCGGCGGTGCCGGTGAGGAAAATTTCGTCGGCTGCATAAAGCATCTCGCGCGGAATGGACTGCTCGACAAGCTCATAGCCAAGGTCCTTGGCAAGCGTGATAACGGCATCGCGTGTGATACCACCGAGAATAGAGGCCGCATGAGGCGGTGTAATGATCCGCCCACCGCGCACCAGGAACAGGTTCTCGCCAGCACCTTCTGAAACCGTACCGTCATGGGCAAGGCCAATGCCTTCCACATAGCCGTTTTTCTTGGCTTCAATCGTAATCAGCCGGGAAGAAAGGTAATTGCCCGCTGCCTTGACCCCGGCAGGAATTGTGCCGGGTGCAGAGCGACGCCAGCTGGACACGGCGACGCGAATGCCCTGCTTCAGCGCGTCATCGCCAAGATAGGTTCCCCAGGGGAACGCCACAACGCTGACATCTGTTGGGCCGGATGTCGCATAGGGACCAACCTCACCATAGCCGAGGTTGGCATTGATGCGGATATAGGCAGAGCCCAGCTTGTTGGCGCGGATCACCTCGTGGCTCGCGGCCATGACTTCATCAACCGTGAACGGCATGTCGATGTGATAAACGCGGGCTGAGTAAAACAGGCGCTCAATATGCTCCTTCAGGCGGAAGATGCACGGGCCCTTGTGCTGTGTGTCGTAACAGCGAATGCCTTCAAAAGCGCATGTGCCATAGAGCAGTGCGTGCGTCATCACATGAGTGGTCGCTTCTGCCCATGGCACCAGCTTGCCATTATGCCAGATGCTTTCTGTTTCCTGTATTGGCATCCTGTCCTCCGAGATTTCCGAGAGTTATGGCATGGCCATAAAACCTATTACCCCCCGGATGCAACAGGTTATAGTAGGAGTTTGATGATGTGCCACCAGCGGGGCTCATCGCTTCGTTGAGCAACTCACCAGCCGGGGTTTCATGGCATTTTCTCCTCCCTCAGACCGTCGACAGATATCAGCACTTTTGCAAATCATGGATAATTTGCGAAATCCGGATGGTGGCTGCCCGTGGGATGTGGAGCAGGATTATAAGTCTATTGCCCCCTATACGATTGAAGAAGCCTATGAAGTGGTGGACGCGATTGAGCGCCATGACCTGCAAGACTTGCGAGACGAATTGGGCGACCTGCTGTTGCAGGTCGTCTTTCATGCACAGATGGCAAGGGAAGCAGGAGACTTTGATTTCAGCGATGTGGTTGAAGCGATCTGTAACAAGATGGTGCGCCGCCACCCGCATGTGTTTGAGCAATCCGACGACCGCACCAGCGAGGAACAACTGGTTGCCTGGGAAGACATCAAGGCGGAGGAGCGCGCAAGCAAAGGCAAGGTGGCGACAGGTTTACTGGATGACGTTCCCGTTGCACTGCCCGCGATGACACGCGCCGTCAAACTGCAAAAACGCGCTGCGCGGGTCGGTTTTGACTGGCAGGATGCCAGGGATGTCATTGCCAAGATTGCCGAAGAAGCAACAGAGTTATCTGACGCCATGGCCAGTGGCGACGCAGACGCCATTGAAGATGAGTTCGGCGACCTCTTGTTCACCATCGCCAACCTGTCGCGCCACCTGAAAGTCGATCCGGAAAAAGCCCTGCGACGGACCAATCAGAAATTCTGCACACGGTTTAATTATATTGAAGAGCATATTGCCGGGGACGGCAAGAAGTTCGAAGACTACACGCTCGCCGAACTTGAAGACATATGGCAGCAAGCAAAGACGGCTGACCGAGAGACAGGCTGACCTTATGCCGTCTGGCTAAGGCTGGACACCCCTTCTTCTTCCAGCTCAATCCCGAACTGCTTGGCGAACTGCCCGGCAGATTTTTGCGATAATCGGACCGTGACCAGTTGATGCTGCTTCTGCTGGGCGGTTTCAAGGACTTCTCCATGGGCATAGAGCCAGGCGAGTGCTGCCCCCTGTTCGTGCTCTATGGCTGCATTGAACACAATATGGTCCAGGGTCAGTATGCGATCTATTTCATCGTATAATTGCTCGATACCACTCCCTGTGATGGCCGAGACCATGACCACCCATGGGTCTTCAATCGTGCCATCGGCATTTTCATGACGGCCTTTGGCAATCGCCCGCATGTCTGCAAACTCTTCAGTACCCAACAAGTCAGTCTTGTTCCAGACTTCCAGCACGGGGCGATTGTAGTCCTCATCAATGCCAAGCTCTTTGAGGACAGCTAGCACGTCAGCTTTCTGGGCGTCACTTTCCGGATGCGCGGCATCCCGGACATGCAGGATAATGTCCGCTTCCAGCACTTCTTCCAGTGTTGCCCGGAAGGCGGCCACGAGTTGCGTTGGCAGGTTCGAAATGAAGCCCACCGTATCCGAGAAGATCACTTCCGTGGCACTTGGCAAGTGTACCACACGCATGGTCGGATCAAGTGTCGCAAAGAGCTGATCCTGCGCCATCACGGAGGCATCTGTCAGCCTGTTGAACAATGTCGACTTTCCGGCATTGGTGTAACCAACGAGCGCTGCCACAGGGTGCGGTGCGCGTTTACGCTTGCGACGTTGCAGGTTCCGGGTGCGGCGCACGTCTTCCAGTTGCCGGCGCAGTTTGACGATCTTGTCGGCAAGGATACGACGGTCAGATTCAATCTGACGCTCACCGGGGCCACCAAGGAAACCGGAGCCACCGCGCTGGCGCTCCAGGTGCGTCCAGGACCGGACCAGTCGGGAGCGCTGATAGATCAAATGCGCCAGTTCGACCTGCAATGTGCCCTCTTTCGTCTGGGCCCTGGCCCCAAAGATTTCGAGAATCAGCGCCGTCCGGTCGAGCACCTTGACCTGCCATTCCTTCTCGAGGTTTCGGTGCTGCACGGGCGTCAGATCACTATCGATGATGGCCAATTCAACATCTTCCAGTTCGTCGCCAAGCATCTCATGGATCTGCTCGACACGGCCCTGGCCAAGCAATGTGGAAGGTCGCGGTGCCGTAATACGCACGACTTCCTCATGCACAGCTTCGAGGCCAATGGCCTCTGCCAGTCGCGTCGCTTCGCCGAGATAATCTTCGGGCTGCCTCAGGGTGTAATCATTATCCCTGAGATATGGATGCAGAATGATGGCCCTGGTTTTTTGCGTCAAAACTATTCGGACTTTGTCTCGTCGTCATCGTACATCTGGAATGGTCCCGATGGCATAATGGTGGATATAGCATGCTTATAGACAAGCTGCACGTTACCGTCACGTTTCAGGAGCACGCAGAAATTATCGAACCAGGTCACGATGCCCTGCAATTTGACGCCATTAACCAGAAAGATTGTGACCGAGGTTTTGCTCTTCCTCAGCTGGTTCAGAAATGTGTCTTGAAGGTTTTGTTTTTTTTCACTCATTTTCTTCAATCCAATATCAGATATATGGCTTTATGCTGCAGTGCACCATACCACCATTATCCAGTAAGTTCCATAAAACAAGGGCTTTCGTCATAGAAAGCACGTGAGAGTCCATCCGGATACCGCAACATCCCATTTGCTTCAGGCTTTCCAGAAATACCTGTTGAGAAGAACCAGCGCGGCAACGGTCTCAAGCCTTCCTATGATCATCGTCAACCCCATTACTATTCTCAATATAGGGTCGAACTTCTGATAGTCAGCATTATCGGCAACGAGTGTGAGTAATGGCCCGGCATTGGTCAGCGAGGCGACGGCGGCGGTGATGCCGATCTCCAGCGGATAGCCAAATGCGGTCACGATCAGGACCAGAACAGCCAGCAGGATGGCAAAGCACATATAGTGAATCCAGATTGCCAGCTCATTTGCAGCTTTCTGCTTGTCTGGCACGCCGCGTGGATGGATCAGCATCCAGACCTCCTGTCCGGCCCGTTCCATCGTCGCAAGCCAGCGCAACAGCTTCAAACCGCCCGCCGTAGAAATTGATGCGCCGCCGATCACCGCCACCACCAGCACAGCCACGAGAGCGGGCTCATTTCCTGTCACGACACCATTCGTCGACAGCACAGAAACCGCATTGAACAATTGATTAGGCAGTCTGGCGAAGCTGTCACTGCCCGCTGTCAGCGCAAAAATCGCCATCGCCACCAGAGCACACATAAGAAAGGCCTGCGTTTCACGATCTCTCGCGAAGCTGAAATTCTTTTGCTGGCGACCAAATGTATTACGGATGGCCAGAAAGTTGATGCCGCTGAGCAGCATCGCAAAGAAAATGACGATCTGCGTGGAAACCAGATAAGATTGTGCGCCTTCTTCTGTCGGGAGAAAGCCACCTGAAGCCATCAGCGACATGGCCATGGTCGCTGCTTCAAAAAATGGCGCAAATGATGCCAGCAACACCCCAAAGACAATCGCCGTCATCGCTAGATACACTGGCAGAAAGCCACGCAAGGTTGAAAAGAAACTGTCCACATACGTCTCGCCTGCCCTTCGGGAGAACATGGCCGTGTCGCTTTCGACGCCAACAAAATCAGGCCGAATGAAGACCGTCGCAATTGCTGCCAGGGAGAACAGGCCGCCCAGCCATTGCAATTGCGCCCGCCAGAGCATCAAAAGATTGGATCTGGTTGCTTCTTCCACTGACAACCAGGCACCTGTCGTTGTCAGTGCACTCACGGACTCAAACCAGCTATCCGCGACATTATATCCATAAAGCAGAAAAGGAACGCCGCCAAAGAAAGGGAGAATGAGCCACCAGCATAACAATAAGAGAATGATGTTACGGAAGCCACCGGATGTGCCGGGACCAACTGACTTCATCCGCACCTGAACCAGAAATGTTGCCGCCAGAAATGACATCAGCACAAGCATGAAGCCGAAGACTGGCAGCATCTGCTCATCGCCGATCAGCAATGCTATCAACGTCTGAACAAGGGAAAAAACCGCCAGCGCAACAAAAGAGACGCCAAGCACTCTGGAAATACCGGACCAGAGCATCTGCCTAAAAATACTCCAGGCTTACACGGAACATCTGCTCCACATCCTTCACGTTCTCACGCAAGGCCAGAAGCACAACACGGTCGCCTGCATTAACGATGGTTTCCGCATTCGGCAGCAACACTTTTCCAGCCCGTACCAAGGCACCTATCACAACGCCGGACGGCAAGGAAACGGTTCGTAACGGCTCCCCGACAAGAGTGGATGTGTCCAGCGCCACCGCGTCAATCAGTTCGGCCTGCCCATCCAGCAGGGAGAAAACGCCCTTGATGCGGCCGCGACGGACATGCTGCAGGATGGTTGAAATCGTTGTGGCGCGCGGATCGACATAACGATCAATACCAACAGCGCGCGTCAGGGAGGCATAGTCCGGATTATTTACAAGTGACATGGCCCGCCGCGCACCTTCACGTTTGGCAATGACAGCACTCAGAAGGTTTATCTGATCATTATTCGTCAGCGTTACGACTGTTTCGGCTTCTGCAACCCCAGCCTCTTTCAGGATCTCGCTATCAAGTCCATCCCCTTGCAACACAACGGTGCGCTCGAGCTGTTCAGCGGCGAAACTTGCCCGCTCCGGGTTCGCCTCAATCATACGAATTTTCATCGAGCCAAGTGTTTCGAGGGAGCGAGCAACATGCAGACCGATATTGCCGCCACCAACAAGAATAACACGGCGCGCTTTCAGCGTTGAATCGCCCAGAATCTGGAGCGCCCGCTCAACCTTGTGTCGATCCGCGACGAAGTAGATGTTGTCACCCGCCTCAAGCTGGTCATCTGCATGGGGGCGGAATAATGTATTTTTCCTCTGGATACCGACGATAGTGATTTCCAGTTCAGGGAAAAGCTCTGCCACATGCTTGAGCGGCGTGTTCAGCACAGGGCAGTCATCTGCCATGCGCACCCCGACGGCCCAGACCAGTCCATCTGCAAAGGCCTTGATTTCAAAAGCGCCCGGTGTACTCAACTTCTGAAGAACAGCTTCGGCCACTTCCTGCTCCGGCGAGATAATGACATCAATCGGAATATGCGCCCGGCTGAAAATATCCGCGTATTTCGTGTCGAGGTAGCTCTGGGCCCGGATACGCGCGATCTTGGTCGGCACATCGAAAACCGAATGAGCGATCTGCGCAGCCACGATATTGACTTCATCAGAATGCGTAACCGCAATCATCATGTCGGCTTCACGCGCGCCAGCAGCTGCAAGAATATCCGGATACGACCCGTTGCCGACAATGCCACGCACGTCAATGCGTTCCGTGACGCCGCGCACCAGTTCTTTCTTCTGGTCAATGACGGTGACATCGAATTTTTCCTGGGCAAGCCTTGCTGCAATTCCGTACCCGACACGCCCGGCACCGCAAATAATGACACGCATAAATGCCTCTTCCTGTTCTCAGCCTGCGTCGGGTCCTGACCCTAGCTTGCAAAATCTGTCTCTGGCCGGACATGCGGCGTGATACCAAGTGCCTTCAGCTTACGGTGCAGAGCCGAGCGCTCCATACAGATAAAGTTTGCTGTCCGGGAAATGTTACCCCCAAAACGGTTTATTTGTGCAAGCAGATACTCCCGCTCGAACTTCTCCCGCGCCTCGCGCAAGGGCAGCGTGATGATCTGTTCCAGATTATCGCTGCTCGGCAACGCTGGTCCGGCGTTCACAATATCCACCGGCAACTTGTCGATAGTGATCTCTTTGTCGGGATCACGGCCCATCAGAATGAGCGTGCGCTCCAGTATATTCCTCAGCTGTCGGACATTGCCGGGCCAGTGATAGGCCTGCAAGGCAGCAAGGGCTTCGGTTGCAATGCGCCGCTTCTGCAAGCCTCCCTGTTTGGAGACGTTATCAATGAAATACTCTGCCAGCTCCGGAATATCCTCGCGCCGGGCTGCTAGCGAGGGCGCAGCAATCGAAACCACGTTGAGGCGGTGATAAAGATCAGAGCGGAACAGGCCTTTTTCTGCTTCCTCCAGCAAATCCCGCGCTGTTGTCGAAACAATCCGCACATCAACCTCGACAGGCTTGCTGCCCCCGACACGGGTGAAACGCTGATCGACCAGAACGCGAAGGATCTTGCTTTGTGTTTCAAGCGGCATGTCGCCGATCTCATCAAACAGGAGTGTCCCGCCATGGGCTTCTTCCATCAGACCGATCTTCTGTGGTCGGCCATCAGACCCTTCGGTGCCGAACAATGCCTCTTCCATCTTGTCAGGTGCAATAGTCGCTGAGCTTGCGACGACGAACGGCATCTCCGCGCGCTTAGACTGATTGTGGATCGTGCGGGCAATGGTCTCCTTGCCGGAGCCGTCGGGTCCGAAAATCAGCACACGCGAACGGGCATCGGCTACCCGCTGGATGAGAGAGCGCAACTGCGTGACCAGCGTCGAACTGCCGACGAGACCGAGATCAGTAGCACGGCTGCGCAACTCAATGTTTTCCCGGCGCAATTTGGCTGTCTCCAGCGCCCGCGACACAGCCAGCAGCAACTTGTCCGCGTTGAAAGGCTTTTCGATGAAATCATATGCGCCCTTCTTGATAGCCGCGACGGCTGTTTCCACATTTCCGTGTCCGGATATAATCAGGATAGGTAGCGTCGGGTGCAAGCCTTTCAACTCGGACAGGATTTCCAAGCCGTCAAGTTTGCTGCCCTGCAACCAGATATCAAGAATGACCAGCGAGGGCAGGCGCTCACTGATTGCCGCGAACACATCATCACTATTGGCAGCCGTGCGCGGCGCATACCCTTCATCTTCAAGTATGCCTGAAATCAGCTCCCTGATGTCCATTTCATCATCTACTACTAATACATCAACTGCCATCAAACTGCCTCTCTGGAGGGAGATACGGATTTTTCTTCAGAAGTTTCTTTTTGGGAACCAGCCTTGCGCAGGGGGAAATGCAGGCTGACAGAAGCGCCGGTTTCACCGAGTTTCGCGCTGTCTTTCAGTTTTATTGTACCCTCATGTTCTTCAATCACCTTGCGGACGATTGCAAGACCGAGACCAGTTCCCTTCTCGCGCGTGGTCATATACGGCTCAGTCAGTTTGTGACGCACAGCATCAGGCAGACCAATACCGTTATCAATCACTTCGATAACCGCATTACCTGACCGCTCATAAACACTGACCTGCAATTTTCCGGCGAACTCATCAGCACTGCGTGACTTTTTCTCCTCAATGGACTCAGCAGCATTCTTGACCAGATTCGTACACGCCTGAACCATCAGACGACCATCGCAATAAGCTGTAAGCTCCTCTTCCGGAAAATCCATGGTGAACTCAATATCCGGATGCGCAACCTGGAAGGGGAAAACAGCACTTTTGACAACCTCGCGCAGGTTTTCGCGGGCCATCACTGCTTCCGGCATTCTGGCGAAGGAGGAAAACTCGTTCACCATACGGCCAATGTCATTCACATGGCGAATGATCGTATCTGTACAGCGATCAAAGACTTCCCTGTTGGAGACAATTTCGTCCCCATATTTTCTCTTCAGGCGCTCGGCCGAAAGCTGTATCGGCGTCAGCGGGTTCTTGATTTCATGCGCAATGCGCCGCGCCACATCGCCCCAGGCGGCATTCCGCTGCGCAGATACGAGCTCTGAAATATCATCAAACGTAATAACGTAGTTGATCGTATCCTCGCTTTTATCCGCGCTGACGCGCACGTTAAGAATACGCTCTTGCCCGTTTCTGGTCAGTTCGAGCTGTCCACCGGCCTCTTTTCCGGCTGCTATTTTTGCCTGCTCAAACAGCCCGTAGAGTTCCGCCGACAAATCCGACAGCATTACTCCGGTCATACGGGTGATCTGCACCCCGAGGAAATCGGCAGCAGTCCGGTTAGCTGCCGTGATCTTGCCCTGTTCAGAAACACCGAGCACACCTGCGGAAACACCGGAAAGCACCGCCTCAATGAAGCGGCGGCGACTGTCTGATTGCTTGTTGGACGAAATCAGGTCATCGCGCTGCGTCTGTAACTGACCGGCCATATGGTTGAAAGTGCGGCCAAGGTCCTGCAATTCGCCGTCCCCTTGCGCCACATCAACACGCGTTGCCAGATTACCCGCAGAGATCGTTTCTGCCGCCGCCGCCAGCTTGCCGATAGGCGAAACGATTGCCGTGGCAATCAGCAGGCCTGTCCAGACAGCAAGCAGCAGAATAATCAGTGCAAGCAGGCTGTAGCCGGTCGTAAAGGCGCTGCGCAGATTATCCAGCCGGCTTTTGAAGATCGCATTGTTGTCGCGAAAATCCCGCACAGCCAGAAGCCCGTTGGCCATGGCGGGTTGCTCACCCTTATAGGCAATGAGATAGCCGCCTTCATAATCCCTGATTTTCAGCACTGCCCGAAAGATGTCGAGACGGCTGCGGTCCTGGGCATCGAAGTTGAACCGTGAGGCAACGTCCGACCCGCCATCAATGGCATCAAACGTTTCCAGCGCAGGCAACTGGTAAAAATCACCCGGCACCGTCACCACACGCGCAAGGATACGTTTATCCCCATCCAGCAGATAAATCGCTGCCCAGTCGCGGATCAGTGCCTGGCCGAAAAGATACTGCCGAAAGCCGATCGGGTTATCGGAAATACCGCGCCCGCTTTGCTCCAACACATTGAGGTCAAACGCCACACGCACGAGATCAAAGCCCATCTCATCCGAGCTTTTCTGGAAATAAGTGTTGGCCAGTTCCAGCGCCGTTGAATTGGCTTCAGCCACGCGATCCACGAAAAATTCATCAGAGAAGGCCTGCAGAATGAACGCGGAAAAGAAAAAGGCGATCACCGTTGGCACGATGGCGATGGCTGACAGAATGCCAACCAGCCTGAAATGCATGATTGAGCCAGCGGTCCCCACGCGGCGGTTTCGCCAGACCTGCCAGAGCCGTCCAAACACAAACACGCTCAAAATAGCCACGAAAACAACTGCGATGGCAAACAAGAGCGCGATATACGTGGGCGCCCCGTCGATAAAGGTCAGGAAGAAATAAGAGGTGAGCCCGAAAACAGACAGGGCGAGCACGATCAGCGCTGCGGCGACAATGCGCGGTGCCCGCGGGCGAAGCGGCATTGCTTTGCCAGTACTGCTCTGGCTGCTGTCACTAACTGAAGGTGTCGTCACTTTTTACCTGTCACCTGCGCTGTAATCAGGAAGTGAAAGCCTGCCCCAGTTGTTGTAAATTATCAACAGCTGTGTTGCGAAATAATCGCAATCCCTCAGGCAGCGGCCGCAGAAATCCGGGCATCATCCCCCAGAAAGAGCGCGTATAGCATGTCTGCAACCTGTTCAGGATCAGATGTCTGGCAGATGCGAGATTTCAATGATTTGCGCAAGGCCGGTTCAATCTCGCGCTCGGCTTTTTCCACATAAGCTGCCAGATGTTTGCGTGCCATTCTGATCCCGAGGGAGCGGCCCATCTCCTCGCCTGCCTGATGGTGATCGCGGTAAAGCGCTACCGTTTCGCGATAATGGGTGATGGCGATCTGCGCTTTTTCTTCCAGGGCCAGCGCCCCTCGCGGCGCGCCGGAAAGATCTGCTGCAATATCTCCCGGCAGCCAGGGCTGCCCTTCCGCAGCGCGACCAATCATGACGCCTTGCGCCCCGGACTGCGCAAGGGCCGCGCGTGCATCGTCAACATTGCGGATGTCGCCATTGACGATGACCGGGAGAGACACGGCATCAACAGTTGCCCTGACAGCCGCCCAGTCTGCAACACCTTTATAGAATTGCTGCCGGGTGCGCCCATGAACCGTAATCATTTTGACACCAGCCGCTTCCGCACGCCTAGCAATGTCAGGCGCATTCAGCATCTGGTGATCCCAGCCGAGGCGCATTTTAAGAGTCACCGGCACGCTGACCGCATTGACCGTCGCCTCAATCAGGCTGAGCGCGTGATCCGGGTCGCGCATCAGGGCAGAGCCTGACAATGCGCCGGTCACTTTCCTTGCCGGGCAGCCCATATTGATATCTATGATATCCGCCCCGGACGCTTCACAAATGCGCGCCCCTTCTGCCATCCAGCAGGCTTCACGCCCCGCGAGTTGCACCACAGCGGGCCTGATCTCATCATCCTGACTGGCACGAAGCACCACATCCGGGCGACTGCGCGCCAATTCCTCACTGGCGACCATCTCGGAGACCACAAGTCCTGCGCCCAGTTGCCATACGGCCCGGCGGAACGGCAAATCTGAAATGCCGGACATCGGGGCCAGCAGGACGTTATTGCGCAAAGTGATGGTGTCTATCTGGACCATGAAGGAAACTGTGCGTATTGCTCGGACTTAAGCAATAACGGGACCGAACGGATTATGGAAGAGGCAGGGAGCCTGACAGCCGCAATCATCGTTGCGGGCGGCATTGGCGCGAGAGCGCGTCAGGCCGACATGACTGATCTGCCAAAGCAGTATCAGATGCTGGCAGGCCAGCCGGTTATTGCGCATACATTGCAGGCTTTTCTGGCATCACCCGATATCGACATTGCCCAACCTGTCATAGCAGCCGGTGCCGAGGAAATTTATCAGCAGGCTGTTGCGGGCCTGGAGAACGAAAAATTGCTGCCCCCGGTCACGGGCGGGGCAACGCGCCAACAGTCCGTCCGCCATGGGCTGGAAGCCCTGCATGGTCGCGGCGTATCCAGAGTGCTGGTCCATGATGCAGCGCGCCCTTTTGTCACCAATCAAATTACAGGGAATGTCATTCGTGCTCTGACAGAACACAAGGCGGTCATCGCGGCTGTACCCGTGACCAGCACTCTCAAGAAGGTCTCTCACGGCACTGGCATCATCACGGACACCGTTGATCGTGACAGCGTCTGGCAAGCACAGACACCGCAAGGCTTCGACTATGAAGAATTGCGCCATCTGCATGGGAAATATCACGACCTGGAGTTGACTGATGATGCCGCCCTTTTCGAACATGACGGGCAATCTGTTGCCATCTGTCAGGGTGATGCACGCAATATCAAGATCACCCTTCCTGAAGACTTTGACCTTGCAGAGAGTTTCATGCGCATGACACAGACTTATGAGTTCCGTACCGGACAAGGTTTTGACGTCCACAGATTTGAAACAGGCGATGGCGTGACCTTATGTGGCATAACCATTCCACATGACCGGAAGCTGAAGGGCCATTCCGACGCTGATGTCGCAATGCATGCCCTGACCGATGCCATTCTCGGGGCGATCGGTGAAGGCGATATCGGCTTTCACTTCCCCCCTTCTGACCCGCAATGGCGCGGCGCATCCTCAAAAGTCTTTCTCGAAAAAGCCTGTGATCTGGTGCGCGCCCGACGGGGTCAGCTCACTCATTGTGATCTGACCATTATCTGTGAACAGCCGAAGGTCAATCCGCATCGGGATGAAATGCGCGCCACACTGGCAGAGATTATGAACTGCGATCTTGACCGTATTTCAGTTAAAGCGACAACAACTGAAAAGCTGGGCTTTACTGGCAGGGAAGAAGGCATCAGCGCGCTTGCCACAGCGACAGTCAAACTTCCCGAGGGCGCGCAAGCATGACAAACCTTACCAACACAAACCTGGCACAGAAAATCATCAGCACTGCAAGCCTGAAGAATCTGAAAATCACAACAGCAGAGTCATGTACGGGCGGCCTGATCGGCGGTACACTGACCGCCGTTTCCGGCTCTTCTTCTGTCTATGATGGCGGCTTCATCACCTATGCCAATGAAGCCAAGCGCGACATGCTGGGCATCCCCTGGGACCTCCTCATGGATAAGGGCGCTGTCAGCCCTGACGTTGCAGAAGCGATGGCGCACGGGGCATTGAGCCAGACGTCGCCACGCTGCCAGTTGGCTGTTTCCGTCACAGGGATCGCGGGGCCCGGTGGCGGCACAGCTGAGAAGCCTGTCGGTCTTGTTTACTTTGGTCTGGCAACGGCTTTCAGCCAGAACGACCTTGCTGTTACCCATCAGAAAGTTATTTTCCGAGAAGTAAGCCGGGACTCTATTCGTCAGCGGACAATCGAAACAGCGCTCAAGATGCTACAACAGGCTATTGATCAGGTGCCGGATAAATAGCATGCGCCCGGTTGATGAACGCATCTGACATTTTGGCAAAGGCCCGGTCAAACACTTCCTCGGCAATGCGTTGCAGCAGCCTGTTACGAAACTCGAAATCAATATAGAAATCAATCTGGCTGCCACCATCGGGCATGTCCTGAAACTTCCAGCGGTTATGCAATTTCTTGATTGGGCCTTGCAGGTAATCTGCCGAAATCAGGTTATTGCGCGGGTCCACAAACACCAGGCTGCGAAACTGTTCGAGAAAAAGCTTATACCGGACAACCATATCGGCAGTCACTTCGCCCACACCTTCGACCCGCTTGTCACTGCGCACCCGCAAAGCCTGACACCAGGGAATAAAATCAGGATACTTCTCGATATCTGCGACCAGATCGAACATCTGCTGCGCCGTGTACGGCACTTCGCGGGTTTCCTGATGCAACGGCATGAGGCAACTACCCTGCTTGCTGGCGGGCCCGGGCCTGCTTCAGGCGCGCGAAGTCAGCATCTGCATGGTAGGAAGATCGCGTCAACGGACTTGAGGATACCATCAAAAAGCCCTTGGCGCGCGCCAGCGTTTCGTAAGACTTGAACTCATCCGGTGTTACAAACCGATCCACCGCTGCGTGTTTGCGGGTGGGCTGCAAATACTGACCTATCGTGATGAAATCGACGCCTGCAGAGCGCATGTCGTCCATTACCTGCATCACTTCTTCGCGTGACTCACCCAGCCCGACCATGATGCCGGATTTGGTAAACTGCGTTGCGTCACGCTCCTTGACCTTTTCCAGAAGCCGCAGCGAATGGTAATAACGCGCGCCCGGACGAATGCCGAGATAGAGCCGTGGTACTGTTTCAAGATTGTGGTTGAAAACGTCAGGCCCGGCATCAATGACTTTCTCTACAGCCCCGGGCTTGCGCAAAAAATCAGGTGTCAGGATTTCCACAGTTGTCCCCGGTGCCTGCTGGCGTATTTCGCGGATAACCTGCACGAAATGCTCCGCCCCGCCATCTTCCAGATCATCCCGGTCGACGGACGTAATCACCACGTGGTTCAAGCCCATCTCGGCCACCGCGCGTCCCACATTGACAGGCTCCATCTTGTCGAGTGCCGCAGGAAGGCCTGTTTTCACGTTGCAAAACGCACACGCACGCGTGCAGGTGTCGCCCATGATCATCATGGTCGCGTGCTTCTTGTCCCAGCACTCACCGATATTCGGGCAGGCCGCTTCTTCACAAACTGTGACCAGGTTTTTGGAGCGGACGATCTCGCGCGTCTGCTGATATCCTTTCGAAACAGGTGCCTTGACGCGAATCCAGTCGGGCTTCCGCAGGATCGGCGTGTCAGGATTTTTCTGTTTTTCAGGATGCCGCAAGCGCGGCTTATCTGTGTCTAATAAGGTTACCATATCAGGGATTTAGCAATCACCTGACTGATTTGGTAGTGCTACATTTATAAAAGGCGCGAGATCGTCTCTTTTACCTCGTCAAGCGGCCGATCCACGATATCGCCGTCCTGAGGTTCATTGAGGGCGACGCAGATTGCTTCCCACGCGTCAGGGGCTTCCACATAGGGTGTATCACCAATGCGGGCGAGCCGCTGGCCAGAAGCAGAAAAATCAGCAACGGCGCCGGATCCTTTCAGTCTGATCCATGACCAGTTGACCCGGTGCATGTCGCCATTGATGTAGAGGAACCAGCGCGGGTCTTCTTCCAGACTGTCCACATCGAAATAGACCGTTTTGCCTTCACCCGCATCTGCCAGACAGATCACGCCATGCTCGTGCTCATAAAACAGCGGCTGATTTTTCATGGTCAGTGTGATGGCCTCGCCTTTCCCGGTTTTGAGATCAACCTGCGCATCCTTGCGGGCGCGGGTCTGGCGTACATACATCTCGCGGATACGGCGGCGATTCACATACCAGCCGCCAAGTAGAAACATGACCGCCGTCAAAGAGAAGGAGACAGCAACTTCCATAAGGGTCAGGAAACCGGCCACCTGATAGACAAAAGCAAACAGGACCGGCCCGACGATTGCCGCAGCAATCGCCATCGGCTGCCGAAAGCCAATAAGGTGCTCGCGCGTAAATTGCGTGAACGTCTCGGCAAAGTTTGCCTCTTCACGTAGACGCTTTTGCAATGAAACCGGTAATTCTACTTCCGCAACAGTCAGCATGTACTCGAAACCCCGTGGCTGTACCCCTTGTCTTCTCATACAAGCGTGTGCGCCGCGTTAAGGGACATCGTAAAAAAAGCGTTTAGAAACTGCCTAAAGCGCAAACAAAAAGAGCCGGCTAAAGCCAGCTCTTTCCATAAATTCTGCTCTGTGGTTGAGCTTATGCAGGCGTACCGCTGAAATCAGCTTCGCCGAAGGCGCCCAGCTTGACCTTGCCGCCAATATTGTCGCCATCAAGGTGTGCCGTAAAGCCAAGGGTCAGTGGCATCGGCTTGGTCACTTTTACGTCCCAAGAAGCCTGGTCACCAGCAACAGAGCCATTTTCGATGTCTGTGCTGTCACCGCCCTGAGCCATTGTGCCGGACAGGCCTGTGCCGTCCTGATTCAGGGTCAACGTGCCTTCCTGCTTGCCCATTGGCGTGTTGATTTCGATATTCCATGCGCCGTTAAATTCTGCCATTTCTTGTCTCCTCATATCGGTTTTCTAGGCTGCCTGTTAGATAGGTAATGTGGACATCCATGTCCATGCACCAATGCAGTCACGGCAAGAATGTCAGATATGCATCACCCGGTCATAGGCATCGAGGACACTCTCGTGCATCATTTCCGAGAGGGTCGGATGCGGGAAGACAGTATGGAACAGGTCTTCTTCGGTTGCTTCCAGTGTCTTTGCGATGCCAAAGCCCTGAATCAGTTCGGTGACCTCCGCCCCGACCATATGGGCGCCCAGCAGTTCACCGGTCTTTTCATCAAAGATCGTTTTGACGAGACCTTCAGGCTCGCCCAGCGCAATCGCCTTGCCATTGCCCTGAAACGGAAACTTGCCCACTTTCACCTTGTATCCGGCCTCTTTCGCCTTCTCTTCAGTCAGACCCACAGAGGCAACCTGAGGCTGACAATATGTACAGCCGGGAATAAGGGACGTTTCCAGCGGGTGGACATGTTCAAGGCCGGCGATTTTCTCAACGCAAATGACCCCTTCATGAGACGCCTTGTGCGCGAGCCACGGCGGACCGCAGACATCGCCAATGGCGTAAACGCCTTTCACGCCCGTCTCCATCCATTCATTGATGACGATGTGACCGCGATCCACTTTCACACCCACATCTTCCAGTCCAAGGTTTTCCGTATTGCCGACAATCCCGATGGCCAGCACCACACGCTCAGCCTCAACCTCGGTGACTTTGCCGTTCTTGCCCTTGATCTTTGCCGTGACCGACTTCGCGCCTTTCTCAAGACCCTCCACAGTTGAGCCAGTCATGATGGTCATGCCCTGCTTCTTGAATGACTTTTGCGCGAAATCCGAAATGTCCTTGTCTTCGACAGGCAGAATCCGATCGAGCATCTCAACCACTGTCACATCAGCGCCGAGCGCATTGTAGAAGCTCGCGAATTCAATGCCGATGGCACCAGAGCCGATAACAAGCAGGGACTTCGGCATCACATCCGGGACCATCGCCTCTTTCGCCGTCCAGATGAACTTGCCATCCGGCTCAAGGCCAATCGCCGGGATCGTCCGTGCCCGAGCGCCGGTTGCGAGAATAATGTGCTTTGCACTGACGGTTTGCTCACCCTTCTTGCCTTTGATGACAACATCCGGCGTTGCCCCTTTTCCTTTCCGGAGCCTGCCCTCTCCTTCCAGGACCGTAATCTTGTGCTTCTTCATCAGGAAACCGACACCGCCGGAGAGTTTGCCCGCAACCTGACGCGAGCGCTTGACCACAGCCTCGATATCGAAACCGATATTCTCCGCCTTCAGGCCGAAAGCCTCGGCGTGTTTCATATTCGTGTAGACTTCAGAGGTGCGCAGCAACGCCTTGGTCGGAATACATCCCCAGTTGAGACAGACACCGCCCAACGCATCACGCTCAACAATGGCCACCTTCATACCCAACTGCGAGGCGCGGATCGCTGCCACATAACCGCCAGGGCCAGAGCCAATCACTACAAGGTCAAATGTGTCTTCCGCCATCTCATCTCTCCTTTTGGGGCATTTATAAGTGCCCCGCGGCAGCGGTCAAAGCGTATGTTGTGTGATTTAGGCCGGTCGGCAGGGCTTCACTTCATTATGGCAAGAAAAAACCTGCCGGTGCCCCTCAGCACCGGCAGGTCCCCACACGAGCCCCGCTTTTTTACCCCAGCGGTCCCCTTATCCCTCGAACCCGTAATAGAAGACGGTTGTCAGTCCGGTATATTTGGCCGGTGCCTTGTCCACCATGCCCGGCTGATAGCGCCACTCTTTCAACGTGCGCTCTGCCTCGCGCGCGAAATTGACGCCGCCAATACCCGGATGCGAATTATACAGTGTAATGACATCCTTGACCCGCCCGCGCTCATCGACCGCATAATGGAAGGCCGCACAATAGAAGTCCCGGCCAGCGGTTGGCGTTGCCGGCACTTTCTGGGCCGCACGCTTAAGCAGCTTTGGCTGGTCAATAATTGAATCACGATGATATCGCACAGGTTTGCCTGTCTGCTTTTCGTCGACAAAACAGGTCGCTGGCGGCTCTATGCGAGTGGTCACATCTTCCCACCCGGTCTGCCCGGCGCTGACATCTGCTGACTGAAACCCGGCTTTCTTGATCCCCGGCACGGTGCTGATGCTGGCGCACCCCGTAAGAGCCATAAGCGCTGCAAAACAAACTAACTGATTGAACCGCATGTTACCGATCCCTGTGTTTTTCTGAACAACAGGCATTAAGGTAAACGATCAACCTTAACTTCAGGTGCGACGCGACCGGTTGATTTGAGAGATTGCTTTAGGTTTTTGTAAAGACTTTATGCACCACGCCAATCGCCTTACGTGTCTGTCCGTCCAGCCCTTTGCCAAGCGCTTCAGTAAAGAAGCGACGCTGGAAAGCCAGCACTGGCGCAGTATGCTGAACGCCCTCAACCCGGTAGCCAATTTCTCGCAGCATGGTCATACAGGTTGAATAATCCGGCACCGGCCTGTCAGTCAGGTCATACGCGCTGACTGGCGGCACAGCCAGACCATTTTCTGCCAGCACGTCCCATGGAAAAAACTCGCCGGGGTCTTCCTTGCGCTCTGGTGCCACATCGGAATGTCCCACGACCCGCAAGGGGCTGATATTATGTCGGGCACAAATCTCTGCTACTAGTTGCAAGACAGACTTGATCTGCTGTTCTGCAAACGGACGGTATCCCCATTCATGGCCGGGATGAACAATCTCAATGCCAACAGAACTGTCATTGACGCCATCGCTTCCCTGCCAGTGAGAAACGCCTGCGTGCCAGGCGCGCTTTTCCTCCGGCACAAGCCGAAAAATCCGGCCATCCTCCTCAACCAGATAATGGGCGCTGACTTTTGCAGCGGGGTCACAGAGGCGCTCCAGCGCAGCGGCACCCGTTTCCATTCCCGTATAATGCAGGACCAGCGTATCAATACCGTCAGGACGCGCGTCGAAATTCGGCGACGGTTGATCGATTATGGCAAGAGCCCGCATTATCAATGTTCCTTTGCGATCTGTTCTTGAGAAACTTCAGGCGAGCGGCGCCCGGCACGCAACAGAATGATACCTGTTCCGGATAAAGTCATCACGCCACCGACAAAAAGTTGCCATGAGAGTGGCTCCGAGAGGAAGACAACCCCGAAGATCACCGCCAGGAAGGCCACCAGCAACGTGGAACAGGCAACGAGGTTAGCTGGCAGGCGGGACAATAACCAGTAATAGGTCGCCTGCCCGACCAGAGAAGCAAAGACGACAGAGTACACAAGCGCCAGCCCAAATGGCCAAAGATCAGCTTCCTCGAATACAGCAAACTGATCGCTTTCAAAGGTCAGCGTACCGGCCCACAGAACCATGCTGCCCACAAGGGCAAACCAGGCGAGTAGCTGAAACGGCTTTACACCCTTCACTTTCTTGATCGAGATCGCGCCAACAGCCTCGATACAGGCTGCACAGATCAGGAGTACGCTGCCAAGCAAGGGCGATGGCCCCATGCCATCCGTCTGGCGCGCTGTAATAATGATCATAATGCCGGTGAAAGCGAAGGCGAAACTGAGTATTCGCAACAGGCCGACCCGCTCTTTCAAAAAGATAACCGAAAGGATCATCGTGAACGGCGCGACCAGCTCCATCGTGATCGCCGAAACGGAGGCGTTCGAATAATAGATGCCTGAAAACATGAACGCATAATTGAGCCCGCCAAGACATACGCCCGCCAGCAGAATGAACCCCATCTGGCCCTTATGGATGCGCAGCAACGGGGCCAGCAGGATTGCGACAATTGTCATCCGCACGGCTGCGTAGAAGACAGGGTCAACCACCCCGCCGGTCGTCACCTTGATGATGGAAAAATGCGCGCCCCAGATTGTCGCCATGACAACAAGCAGGCTCAATTCACGAATAGACATAACTTCCTGAGCCCCGTTCCGGAAAGCCGATCAGGGGCTTACAATAAGTGCGTCAGTGAAAATTGTCGCCGGTTAACTGGCTTTGGCCGGCTGCCAGCCTGTTTTTTCTGCGCGGCGGCTACCAATAATCGCAGAGATGCCGAGCGCCAGCGGGGCCGCAATAGCAACGGCAATAACTGTTACACCCGTAAAAGCCAGAATGATGATGAAAAGAAAGATGTCGGCAACACTGCTGGCCGCTTTACGGAGCAGTGATGGTGAACGCTCATCGCGCTTCTGGACGTGTGTGTAACTCATGATCCTGCGATTAAAGCAAATTATGCACCAATAATCCAGCGTTACTGACGGCAAGCTGCATTAACGCTGCGCAACAGAGCCAGGCTTTGCTCAGGATGCTGTCCGCTCAGCCAGAATTCTTTCATAGGCTTCATTGATCGCGGCCATACGGCGCTCGGTAATCTTGATGAGGTTTTCGGGCACACCCCGGGCAATGATCGTGTCGGGATGGTTTTCCTTGACCAGATTACGGTAGACTTTTTTCAGGTCAGCATCTGAAATTTCATGCGGCACATCGAGCACGGCATAAGGATCATCATTATCCAGTCCTGTATGAGCCGCCTTGACCCGCCGCCAGATTGTGGGCGTCAGTTCAAAAGCTGCGTAGGCGTCGCGCAACAATTCGAGTTCTTTCGGGTGCAATATCCCGTCTGCCAGGGCAATATGGAATAGACAGTCCAGCACATCCTCCAGAATGATGGGCTCGTCCCTGAACAAATCTCCGACTTGCCGAGCATAAAGATCAAATCCTGACACATCTTCCTGCGCCAGTTGGTAGATCATGCGGACCTTGCTAGCTTCTTCCGGCGGATACGTGAAAAAATCGCCGAAAGCCTGGATTTCATCATCGGTCACAACGCCATCAGCCTTGGCCATTTTGGCCGACAGGGCGATCAACGCAATGGAGAACGCTGCCGCATCACGGCGGAGCTTGCGTTGGCGCATTGCTTCCATCACCGCCCCGAGCGTCTGTTCCCGGGCGGCCTCAAGAAGGGCCTGTATGCGTTCCCATAAAGTCATGCGTGTCCTTTAGACACAGGTCCGGTTCAAGGGCCAGTGAAACATTCTCAACAACTCTGTTTGAAAAGTGACAACCTTGAGCAGAATCGTTCAAGCTTTTTGTCGTCAAGGATGAGTTTTTCCACACTTTTGTGACTTTTTTTTCAACAAATTATTACAACACCTTAAGGCTGCTTAGGCGCAACTCATGCGCATGTTGGATATTGTAACATATTCACAGGGGTGGATTTCCTTGCTCTATATCTGGCGCAAAGGTTGCGTCTGTCTGGTACACAACTTGAGGGTTCGGGGATGATTTCAGAATTCGGTATTCTTTTGGGCGGCGCTATTTTCGGGGCTTTGATCATGCTGGCCGCCGTTGCACTTACAGGCGGCGTCTGACCGCCTGTCTCTGCTGTTTCAGTATCCCAATATGGGAGCGAGCCAGCGCTCGGTCTCATCCACACTTTTGCCTTTGCGTTCAGCATAATCCGCAACCTGGTCGCGGGAAATCTTGCCAACACCAAAATACACAGAGTCAGGGTGACTGAAATAAAGACCCGAGACAGAGGCCCCCGGCTGCATTGCAAAACTTTCGGTCAGGGTCATGCCCGTATGTTCCGTTGCATCGAGAAGTGAGAAGAGGGTCTCTTTTTCCGTGTGGTCCGGTTGGGCCGGATAGCCGGGAGCCGGACGAATGCCCTGATAGCGCTCCTCAATCAGGGCCGTATTATCAAGCGTCTCATCAGTCGCATACCCCCACAACTCGCGACGCACACGCATGTGCAGATGTTCGGCGAACGCTTCGGCAAACCGGTCGGCCAGGGCCTTCGCCATAATCGCTGAATAATTATCCCCTTCCCGATCAAAGCGGTCCGCTGCCTCATTCTCACCATGACCGGCAGTTACGGCAAACGCGCCGATATAGTCCGTCAGACCGGAAGACTTTGGCGCAATGAAGTCTGACAGGCAGTAATTTGGCTGGCCCGAGCGCTTGAGCATCTGCTGGCGCAAGCCGTGAAAACTGGATATATGATCTGTACACTCTTCATCACTATAGATGTGAATATCATCACCCACAGCCTGACACGGCCAGAACCCGACAACGCCGTGAGCCGTAAACCATTTCTCGTCAATGATCCGGGTCAGCATCTCTTGCGCATCATCGAACAGATTGCGTGCCGCCTCACCCACGATCTTGTCCTCAAGAATTGCCGGATAGCGACCATGCAAATCCCATGACGCAAAAAACGGCGTCCAGTCTATATACTCTGCAAGCGTGGCAAGGTCGTACTCGCGAAAACTTTGCGTACCGGTGAAGGACGGTACCGGCGGCACATAGCCTGACCAGTCTATCGGCGTTGCGTTTGCACGGGCTGCGGAGAGCGCTGCGCGATCCTGCTTTTGCTGTTTGGCCTCAAAATTCTCGCGCACCTTGCCATAATCACTGTTGATATCCTGCAAATAGGCATCGCGGCGCTCTTCTGAAATCAGGGTACTCACCACGCCGACGGCACGGCTTGCGTCCTGCACATAAATAACGCCCTGCCCGTATTTCGGAGCAATCTTCACGGCTGTGTGCGTGCGCGAAGTGGTCGCTCCGCCAATCAGCAACGGCTTGTCCATACCGCGCCGGGTCATTTCAGTGGCAACATGCTGCATTTCTTCGAGGCTTGGGGTGATGAGGCCAGAAAGGCCAATGACATCCACATCATGCGCCTCGGCCTCTGCCAGAATTTTCTCGGTTGGCACCATGACGCCGAGGTCAATCACTTCATAGTTATTACACTGAAGGACTACACCAACGATGTTCTTGCCAATATCGTGAACGTCGCCCTTGACCGTTGCCATCAGCACCTTGCCATTGGCCTTCTGCTGGTCAAGCCCCTGCTCTTCCTTCTCCTTCTCCATGAAAGGCGTCAAATAGGCGACAGCCTTTTTCATGACACGGGCAGACTTGACCACTTGCGGCAGAAACATCTTGCCTTCCCCGAAGAGATCACCAACGATGTTCATGCCGTCCATCAATGGTCCTTCGATGACATACAGGGGGCGCCCCAGTTTTTGGCGCGCTTCTTCGGTATCTTCGTCAATATACTGCGTAATACCTTTCACAAGCGCATGTTGCAGCCGCTTTTCAACGTCTTCCTCGCGCCATGAGAGGTCTTCCTGCTGTTTCTGCGCCCCTGCCCCGCGATAGCGTTCAGCAACCTCCAGCAGGCGTTCTGTCGCGTCTTCGCGGCGATTAAGGATCACATCCTCGACCGGGTCACGCAACTCAAGCGGTATTTCATCATAGATCGCCAGTTGGCCGGCATTGACGATGCCCATGCCCATACCAGCCTTGATCGCGTGATATAAAAAGACAGAGTGCATCGCTTCCCGCACCCGGTCATTGCCACGAAAAGAAAACGAAATGTTGGAAACACCGCCGGAAACATGCGCGTGCGGCAGGGTTTCACGTATGCGCCGTGTGGCTTCAATGAAGTCCACTGCATAATTGTTGTGCTCTTCAATACCTGTGGCGACAGCAAAGATGTTCGGATCAAAAATGATGTCCTGTGGTGGAAAGCCCACCTGTTCCGTGAGGATTTTATAGGAACGTGTACAGATTTCGACCTTGCGGTCTGCCGTATCGGCCTGACCATCTTCATCAAAAGCCATGACAACGGTCGCCGCCCCGTAACGCCGGATCTTCTGCGCCTGCTCAATGAAAGTTGCTTCCCCCTCTTTCAGGGAAATCGAGTTGACCACCGCCTTGCCTTGCACATTTTTGAGGCCGGCTTCAATTACCTCCCATTTGGAAGAATCAATCATGATCGGCACACGGCAGATATCAGGCTCTGACGCAATCAGGCGCAGGAAGGTAGTCATGGCCTTGACTCCATCCAGCATCCCCTCATCCATGTTCACGTCGATGATTTGCGCCCCGTTCTCTACCTGCTGGCGGGCAACAGCCAGTGCGGCCTCGTAATCATCTGCCTGGATGAGTTTACGAAACTTTGCCGAACCGGTGACGTTGGTCCGCTCACCGATATTGATAAAAGTTGGTGTGGTCATGAGAGAGACGTTTCTATCTGAAATTTTGGCAGCTCTGTTTCAAGCTGTTCAAGATATGCCTTGAGGAACTGGCCGCGTTGTGCCGCCATGGCACGGGCTGTCCCGGTGTTCATGCGATCTGCAAGCAACAGGAGCTTGCGGTAGAAGTGATCCGCCATATAAAGCCGATCGTCCAGCTCCCGCGCAGCGCCTGAGAAATCGTCTGCGCAGTAGAACGAGCTCCCCATGCGGGCAGCTGTCGCAGCAGTGCGCGCAACACCAATCGCCCCGATACTATCCAGTCTGTCCGCATCCTGCAGAATAGCAGACTCAAGAGAGGACGGCGCATGGCCGGCAGAGAAACTGTGCTCCAGTATGGCTTGCGCGACCAGCACGACCTCATCCTCCGTGTAACCAGCACTTTCCAGAATGGGCCGCGCAGCTTCTGCCGCCTGCCTGCTCGCCAGCGCCCTGTCAGGATGGTTTTTCGGCACATTGATAACATCATGTAGCGCGGCGGCGGCAAGCAGCACCTCAAGATCCGCGCCCTCTGAAATGCCAATTTCCAGCGCAGCCGAGATGACGCGCTGCAAATGCGCTTCATCATGGGCTGTGTCCACAGGCGGCTCGCGCATATGCTCGACAGCAACAGAGAGGATCTGCCGGAAACGCGCACTCGCCAGAATACGCTGGCCTGCAGCCAGATGTGCCTCCGCCGTCACTGTCATTACGCCGCAGCACCCTCAACAGTTTTTGCCGGACGCACACCAAGCATGTGACAAAGGGCAAAAGACATTTCCGCCCGATTGAGCGTGTAAAAATGGAAATGACTGATGCCCTGATCGGCCAGATCAAGGCATTGCTCTGCGGCAATCGTTGCCGCAACCATCCGCCGCGTATCCGGATCATCATCCAGGTTTTCAAACATCCGTAGCAACTTGGCCGGGATGGTCGTGCCACACATGCGCGCCATTTTCTGCAAGGAGGCAAAATTCAGTACCGGCATGATGCCCGGCACAACAGGAATGTTGATCCCGGCCGCCCGGACCTTTTCGAGAAAGCGGAAATAGACATCATTGTCATAAAAGAACTGCGTGATGGCCCGGGTCGCGCCAGCATCCACTTTCTGTTTCAAGAGCTCTATGTCCAACTGAAAGTCAGGGCTCTCCGGGTGCTTCTCCGGATAACAGCCGACTGTGACTTCAAAGTCATGCAAGCCCCGCGCGCCTTGGGCGAGGTCCGCCGCGTTGCGATACCCGTTTTCGGTTTGCTTGAACGTGCCGCCAACACCGTCCGGCGGATCACCACGCAAGGCGACAATGTGCCGTACCCCCGCTGACCAGTAATCCTCCAATACGCTGTTCACCTCATCGCGTGTGGCTTCCACACAAGTGAGATGCGCCGCTGTGTGCAGATTTGTGTTATTGATGATCCGGCGGACAGTATCATGTGTGCGCTCGCGTGTTGATCCGCCTGCCCCGTATGTCACAGATACAAAATCCGGGTTGAGTGGTGCCAGCCTCTCGACCGCATTCCACAATTGCGTCTGCATCTTCTCGGATTTCGGGGGAAAAAACTCAAAACTGACCTTGAGGGGTGATTGCTCAGGCATGGATATCAGCCTTTCTGCGGGACTTCACTTTTTTATCCTGGGGCAGGGAAAGCAGCCACAACTTTACGGTCAACTTTCCTTTTTCGCTCTTGCCTGGCGCGAGCGTCTGCGAGCGCACCAGATCCAAACCGCACCCCTGCGCCCAGCCCTGCACTTCTGCGTCAGAAAACCCGAGACGTCGATGGGCATGGTTCTCACGCAGAAATTCAAGCTCGTGGGACGCAAAATCAGCGACAAGCATCCGTCCACCCGGTTTCAGGAGGGTCTTGGCACTACTGATGGCCGTCGCCGGATCAGAAAGGAAGTGCAGAACCTGATGGATACAGACAATATCCGCTGTCCCCGATTCTAATGGCAGGGAAAAAAGGTCGCTCTGGCGAATACGCGCGTGGGTCACCCCGGCCTCTTCCAGCCGTGCCCTGGCAACAGCAAGCATCTCGCGTGACAGGTCAAAGCCGACACCTTGCGCATAGATATCCTGAAAGACAATCAGCATACGCCCGGTGCCTGTGCCGAGATCGACAAACTGCTCAACCCGCGTCGTTCCCAGCATATCGCGCATTGCCTGCTCGACATCAGACTCAGGCAAATGCAATCGCCGCAGGCTGTCCCATTCAGCAGCGCTTTCCTGAAAATAGCTGGCGGCAAGTTCCGCCCGCGCCCGGCGCACTTGCTCCAGACGCTCCCTGTCCCGGGCGATAATCAGATCGGAGGAGGATTTGAGCAAAGCGAGGGATTTCTCGAGCACAGCCATTTCCGGCTTCATGTCCTGCAAACGATAGAATACCCACGCTCCTTCCGGATAGCGCTCGACCACCCCTGCCTCGGCCAGTATCTTGATATGACGGGAGACACGGGGCTGGCTTTGGCCCAGAATCTGGGTCAGCTCGGTGACGGTCAACTCACCCCGCGCGAGCAGAACCATAATGCGCAGGCGGGTTTCTTCTCCCACCGCGCGAAAAATCCGCAACGTATGATCCAGACTGGCTTCAGACATGAGTTTTCGACAGCGCTCACCTTTGACATAAACATATAAAGATTTCTTTATATGGTCAAGCTGATCGGTATTGTCTCTACCACAGAAATGGAGACCGTATCCACAGCGCATCCCGCAAAGTCTGAAGCCAAGCAACTTACCCGGCTTTATCTATCAGTTGAGGCCGCCCACGCTTTCAGTTTCGCTGCATTCTCTCCCCGCAACTGCCAGGACATGCAGCGCACGCTGCCACCCATATGGCAGACTTTCCCGGAAGGAACAGGTATCACCTCTTTTGACGTCCATCGGCGAATACTCTCCAGCGCTTCCTGGTCTTCCGGAATATCAAACTGCGGGAAGTAAATCCTGTCAGGCGTGACGAGCATGTTTGTGTACAAACCACACGCAGAGCCAAATCTGTCATCGACTACCTTGCTGTCGTCATGCGGCGTCACAATTTCATGAATGACAACATCCGGCAGGTCCGCCCGCAGCTGCGCGCGAAGGTCAGCTGCATATTCAGGGTCTTCCGGATAGGTATTTATGACAAGCACATTCGGATCAATAAAGGCGACAACGCCATCAGCATGTTCGAGCCCGCCCTGCTCATCTGCCTCGATAAAGGCAATATGCGAAAGCCCAGTTGCCTCGATTAAAATACCTCGCGCCTCTGATTCTTCGAGATTGTTATCACGCAAGAATTTCCTGCTGAGGACTGCGCGACCGTGATAATCATCCACAAAGTTGCCGCCATCATTCAACAGGTCGGACTCTTTGTAAGTCAGACCGGTCACTTCTGTGAGCTCAGCAATAATATCCTGTACATCATCAGCATCTGCCTGACCTTTTGCTTTGCCGCCCTGCCCCTCTGCCGTATAGCGAAACATCACAGGTGCGGTCATATTCGACAGACCAAAGTCACGCAGCCAGATGTCGCTTTGCGGTGCAATCGCCACACGCGCCTCTCCCAGAACCTGAACATACGCCGGATAGGTTTCAGCATCCGTCAGCACAAGGAAATCATCATGCCCCGCAATGACTGCGGCATAGGCAATGTGAAAATCAAATATGTTCTGCTTTTCTTCAGCATAATACGGATCATCATGCCTCGGCGCTGCGACCACGATCAGTTCAGACTGGTCCTTCATGGTATATGGTGCCCTCTCCGACACGGATGCGCCTGGTTGCGCAGCATCCGCAACCTGCAAAATTGCACTCGCCAGCAGAACAAAAAACATAATCTCTTCCCTGCATACGGCTCCACAAGCGGAGCGGGCGCTAGACGCCTTCCCTCATGTTCAATTCAAGACGTAGCCTTGTTTCAGCTTGTAGGTGATTATCTCCGGTGTTGGCAGGGTTTCGATGGGGTTTTCCTGTACAGCGATAAAACTTGCTTCACAGCCGTCATAAAGACAATCGATCTTACGCGCCGGGAAAATGACGCGCCTTGCCGATTTGATCCAGTAATCCAGCACTTCCTCCGTCGTCAGTGCACCGATATCAACGAGATGCTGCGCTTCTGCCGCTGCAGTTGACATGTAATTGTCACTGCCAATGGCAAGGAACACACCCGCCTCTTTCAGTCTCGCGATGTTTTTCACCTGCATCGCCTTGACGTTCTCATAAGCGTCCGGGTCATCCTGATAGAAATTGGTTGAAATAACCGTTGTCGTGACGACGGCAATTCCCTTTTCGGCAGCCGATTGCGCGACACCGGGCGGGATCAGATATTTCGCCTCTGCCTCTTCAACTGTTTCCACATCGCGTACAAAATATCCCGGCAAATGATTGATCTCGTCAACGCCGGAAGCAACGGCTGCCTCGAAATCCGCTGCCGTTTCCACATGGGCTGACACTCTCAGCCCTCTGGCTTGCGCCGCCTGCGTCAGGGCCTTGTGAATCTCTGGCGACAAGCCCTTGGCGCCATAAAAGCTGTCATCATTCACCCGCTCTTCAAATTCCTCTGAATACAGAAGATAAGTTTTGACAAATTGCGCACCCTGCTCTTTCAGTAAATCAAGCGTTGGCACAATATCTGCCGTGCTGGCGACCAGATGAAACGCATCGCCATTCAGGCTGTCAAAATCACGCCCCATATAGGCTGGCATCTGGCTGAGGAACTCAACGTATAATCTTTCGGGATGCCCTCCGGCAATGGTTACACCGCCCATGGAGAAAATCGCATCTATTGTATTCGGCTTTGCGACATCAGCCTCAACATACTGATAATCTGATGCAAAAGAGTTGGGGTTTTTCACATAGAAAATACCACGCTTCAGATATTCCGGGTTCATCCGGGTAAAGCCGAAATTGTTATCAACATTGTGGTTATGCGCTTCAGCAAGGCCGGGAATAGCATACGCGCCTTCAAGATCGACTGTTTCAGCAACCCCAGACGGACAGGCGACAAAGCTGTCACCGCTCGTGCACCTTTCCCCGCTGGTAAAAGTGCCGCCATCCCACCACTGGGCATTGATGTATTTGACTGCTCCCTCAACTGGTGCAGCAACATCCTGACAGGCAGCCAGTGCAAAACCTCCCAAAAGCAAGACTATATAACGCATCACCGCCTCCCTTAATACTAGGAGGCAGCCTAACGCATTCACTTTGTTTTTCAAAGTGAATTTTGTAGCGCGAGAAGCAGAGCGATCACCGCTCAATCTTGCGATACTGGATGCGCTTTGGAATATCCGCATCCGGACCAAGACGACGCTTCTTGTCCTCGATGTAATCCTCGAAGTTGCCCTCGAACCACTCCACATGGCTATCGCCTTCGAAGGCAAGAATGTGTGTCGCGATACGATCAAGGAACCAGCGGTCGTGCGAGATAATGACCGCGCAACCGGGGAAATCATCCAGCGCATTCTCAAGCTCGCGCAGGGTATCCACATCAAGATCGTTGGTCGGCTCGTCAAGCAGCAACAGGTTTGCACCTTCTTTCAGCATCATCGCCAGTTGCACGCGGTTGCGCTCACCGCCGGAGAGGTCGCCGACTTTCTTCTGCTGATCGGCGCCCTTGAAATTGAACCAGGACACATAGGCGCGGGAGGGAACTTCGCGTGGCTTGGTGCCCGGCTCGGCCTTGCCCAGTGTTATGACATCCAATCCGTCAGAAATCTGTTCCCAGACGGTTTTAGACGGGTCGAGCGCATCACGAGTCTGGTCCATATAGCCGAGCGACACTGTGTCGCCGACACGCAACGTGCCTTCATCCGGCGTGTCCTGCCCCGTCAGCATCTTAAACAACGTCGTTTTACCGGCACCGTTCGGGCCGATCACACCGACAATGCCACCGGGGGGCAATTTGAACGAGAGATCGCCAATCAGCAGCTTGTCCTCAAAGCCTTTCTTGAGGTTTTCTGCTTCGATGACCACTCCGCCAAGGCGAGGGCCCGGCGGAATTTGAATCTGGGCTGTAGATACCTCAGCCTTGGCAGCCTTGTTGGCGAGATCGTCATAGGCCTGAATACGGGCTTTCGACTTGGCCTGACGGGCTTTCGGGCTTGAGCGGATCCAGTCGAGTTCAGCCGACAACGTGCGCTGACGCGTCTGCTCCTCACGCTGCTCCTGCTCCAGCCGTTTGGCTTTCTGTTCCAACCAGGAGGAATAATTGCCCTCATACGGAATACCGCGTGCACGATCCAGTTCGAGAATCCAGCCCGTCACATTATCAAGGAAATAACGGTCGTGTGTCACCAGCACCACAGCGCCGGGGAAATTGCGCAGATAGTTTTCGAGCCAGGCAACGCTTTCAGCGTCCAGATGGTTGGTAGGCTCGTCGAGCAGCAACAGGTCCGGCTTGGATAACAGGAGGCGTGCCAGCGCCACCCGGCGCTTTTCACCACCCGAGAGCTTGTCCACTGGCCAGTCACCCGGCGGACAGCGCAAGGCATCCATTGCCATCTCGACCTTTGAATCGATATCCCACGCATCCAGCGCATCAATCTCTTCCTGCAGAGCAGACATCTGCTCCATCAGCTCATCGGAATAATTCTCGGCCATTTCCATGGAAACGCGGTTGAACTCGTCAATCTTGTCCTTGATCTCGCCCACGCCCTCCAGCGCGTTCTCAAAAACGGTCTTGGAGGGATCAAGCTCCGGCTCTTGCGGCAAATAGCCAACCTTGGCGCCGTCTGCGGCATAGGCCTCACCGGAAAACTCCTGGTCAACACCGGCCATGATTTTCAGCAGCGTGGATTTACCGGCACCATTGACCCCGACAATCCCGATCTTGGCGTCGGGATAAAACTGCAAATGCACGTTTTCGAGGATTTTCTTGGAGCCATAGGCCTTGGTCAGGCCGGTCATGAAGTAAATATACTGGTATTTTGACATGGTCGGATCACCGTTTGATGGAATAAATATGCTTTCGGCAGTCACAAACGGCACAGCCGGAAAGCTGGAAACAGGCTGTCTGCTTTAGGCGGCACCCCCTTGAAATTCAACTGTCCTTTTTCAACCGGCGTGGCAAGAAGCCTCTTTTTGCTGTTTGCCAAAAGTCCTATATAAGAGGGGGCGTCAAGTAAGGCGGGGATCGCAGATCATGAGTTATGTAGAGCAGACACTGGCGGGAGATGAGGAAATCATCATGCGGGCCCGCTTCAACTGGACCTATTCCTTCTGGCATGTGTTCTTTTTCATCCTGAGCTTTGCTCCTGTGGCTGTGTTTGCCTGGGGCCAGTTCGGGCTCGGGCGCAGTTTTGAAGACCTTGCCCTTGGCTATTACGTGTCCCTGTTTGCCATTTTCCTGGGCTGCCTGATCCTGCTGCTCCACATGATCCATCTGTGGACCACGGAAATCGCTATCACCACATACAGGTTTATTTTCAAGACCGGCCTGATCTCACGTGACACCAAGGAAGTGAGCCTCGGCAATATCGAGGAAATCAATTTGCAACAGTCCATCTGGGGCCGGATTTTTGGCTATGGCAGCATGACCTTGCGCGGCACGGGTGTCGGTGTGATTGAACTGCCAAACATCGACAACCCGATCAATGTGCGCAAAACGATGGAAAATGCCCGCGCCAATCGCAACAAGAACGTTTCTGCCCAGACATCAGCGCAGGCTGAGCCGGCTCAAAACGCAGTTGCTGATCCGGCGCAGCGTATCGAACCTGCCCCTGTCGCCCCTCCGGCTGGCGGAGAACAGGTAGCAGCACAGCAAACACCGCAGCAAACTCAAGCTGCGCCGCAAAAAAACCCCGGCCTGTTCGGTGTGCTGAAAGCCTCAGCCGCAAAAGATAAAGCGCGCAAAGAGGCAAAACGGAACAAGTAGCTTGACGAGCACAAGTCGTGGCGAGACTTGATCTTTCAACAGGTCTGCACATTGCGCGGGACGCAATCACTCTGAACCAGGACTGTTTCAAAGTCCTCATCCTTATCGGTCGCACAGCGACCTGTCGAAAAATGAGGAACTTCAGCAGTTTTCACGCCGCCGGATTTTATGTCCCTGAAGTAAAAACCTGTATAACCAGATGCTCAAGCGCTTCCCTGTCCGTTGTATCAAACATCGCCGGCTTGTCTGAATCAATATCAAGCACGGCGATCAACTCCCCCCTATCATTCCGTACAGGCACGACAATCTCACTGACAGAGCGACTGTCACAGGCAATGTGTCCCGGAAAGTCATGCACGTCCTCGACAACCTGCGTGACCAACTCCGCAGCAGCTGTGCCACACACGCCCTTGCCAAATGGAATGCGCAAGCAGCCCAGCGTGCCCTGATAAGGCCCAACCACGAGCTCCTCCGACTTTTCAGGATCAACGATGTAAAAACCTGTCCAGATCCGATCTTCAAAAGCCTCATGCAAAAGACAGGAAATGGTCGCCATCCGCGCAACTTCGTTATGCTCGCCTTCAAGTACGGCCAGAATTTCCTTGGTGACACGCGTATATATGTCTGCCTTGTCACTCATGTTGCACTTTCCCTTATAATCTCAGTGGGCGGCGCTGAACTGCCTGCGCCCAAAGGTCGCCCCATTAAAAGCCAGTCCTGCCAGCGCTCGTGTTTCCAGCCAATCCCGGGCGCTTTTCCCATTAGTTTGAACCCGTGCTTTTCATGCAGTCTGATCGACGCCGTATTTTCACTGCTGCCGATCACTGCCAGCATTTGCCGGTAAGCCTGCGCCGTACAGATATCAATCAGTGCAGTCAGTAATGCGCTTCCGTAACCGAAGCCAAAATGATCCGGGTGGATATAGACAGAGTTTTCAACGACCCACTGATAACCTTCCCGCATTTTGAACGGCGAAGCATATGCATAGCCAATGATCTCGCCAGACAGTTCACCGGCGATGTAAGGGTATCCCCCCTCTTTCAAATCAAGATAGCGCTGTAGTAACTCATCCGTATCTGGCGCCGTCCATTCCCAGTTGGCACTCGTGGTTTCTACAGCCTCCGCATAAATCCGGCTGATAGCATTAAAATCAGCCTGCCTGACCGGGCGTATAAGCAGCTCTGTCATCGGCGTATCACCCTTTGCGCTCAAAAACCTGGAAATCCAGCGGTGCAAGCCCCGCCACCTCAATCCGGCACGTATCCCCCACGACCAACGGCCCTACGCCTTCCGGCGTACCGGTATAGATGAGGTCACCAGCTTTCAACGCGAACAAACCGGAGAGTCGGGCAATGATTTCCGGCAAAGACCAGATCATCAGGGACAAGTCTGACTGCTGACGGGTTTCCCCATTTACAGAAAGGCTGATACTGCCCTTGTCGAGCACTCCTACATCGGCAACGGGCGTAATCGGCCCGACCGCGGCCCCGTCATCAAGCGCCTTGGCCGTGTCCCACGGGCCGCCCTTTTCTTTCGCAGCCGCCTGCAAGTCGCGCCGGGTCAGGTCACACCCTGCGGCATAGCCGAAGATATGGCCTGTAGCCTCTGCTTCCGGGATATGCGTGCCACCGCTTTTCAGTGCGACAACCATCTCTCCCTCATAATGCAGATTATCTGTCGCCAGCGGAAAGTTGAATTGTCCGCCGGTGTGCACGGCGTCAGCCGGTTTGGTGAAAAAAACAGGGGGCACGTTTTTCGGGTCGCCGCCCATCTCCTTCACATGGTCCGCATAGTTCTTGCCAACACAGAAGATGCGCCGCACCGGGAACAAGCCACCGCCAACAACCGGCACCGCTGGCTGCGGCGACGGCACGAAAACAAAGTCAGTCATTGCTCACTGATCCAGAATTCTACCGGCGCCAGATCATTGATCCCGATACGCACCTTGTCACCTGGCACAAGTTGACCGACACCGGACGGTGTGCCGGTGAATATCAGGTCACCTGCCTTGATCTCGAAATAGCGGGATATATCGGAAATGATATTCCAGACCGGCTTTATCATGGCTTTCAGGTCTTCTTCCTGCTTCACGTCATTATTGACCGAAAGCATCAGCCTTGCCTCTTCAAGAGCCCAGAACTCCTTTTCCGGCATGACGCCACCAACAACAGCGCCATTATCTATCGCCTTGGCCATATCCCAGGGGCCGGAAAGTTCCTTGGCGACTTCCTGCAAGTCCCGGCGCGTCAGATCACACCCCACGGCAAAGCCATAGATCATTTCTTCTGCTGCGGACGGTGACAGGTTGGTGCCGCCATCTTTCATGGCGACAACAAGTTCGCCTTCGTAGTGCAAATTATCTGTCGCCAACGGCAAAGGGATATTCCCCCCCAGACAGATGGAATCCGCTGGCTTGGTGAAGACAACAGGGATGGCCTTCTTGGCCTCGTCTTCCGTTTCCTTGACGTGATCGCCAATCAGTTCTTTCACATCTGCCAGATAATTCTGACCGATACAGAATATCCGGCGCACGGGAAACCAGCCGCCACCTACAACGGGTATCGCCGGCTGGGTTGGTGGCGATATGACATAGTCCCGCATCAGCCAATGACCTCTTTGGCCGCAGCTTCAAAGATGTCCATGCCTTCATCTATCAACGCATCAGAAGCAACCAAAGGCACATGTGTACGGATGACATTGGCTTTCTTGCCCGCTGTCAACGTGATGAGGCCCTGGTTTCGAGCAGCAGCCTGAATGGCCCCTGCTGCAGCCGTGTTCGGCTTCGCCGGGTCACCATCCTCGACCATTTCAACAGCCGCCATTGCACCGACCCGGCGCACGTCACCGAAGACGCCCTTGCCGAAACCTGCCTGCATTTCGCGCCAACGCGCTTCAACCTTAGCGCCAATTTCCTCGGCCCGCTCAATCAATCCGTCTTCTTCAATCAGGTCCAGCACAGCAATAGCCGCTGCACAGGCAACCGGATTCCCGCCATAGGTCGAGCCCATGCCACCATCCGGAATGGAGTCGAACAGATCGGCCTTGCCGATGATCGCAGACAAGGGAAGGCCACCCGCGATAGATTTGGCACAGACAAGGAAGTCAGGTTCAACGCCCGAATGTTCGGTTGCAAACATCTTGCCGGTGCGGGCAAAGCCTGTCTGCACTTCATCAGCAATGAACATGATACCATGTTCCGTACACCGCTCACGCAAGCCTTTCAGAAATTCTGCGGGTGCGGCGACAAAACCACCCTCGCCCTGCACCGGTTCAATAATGATACCAGCCACGTCCTGCGCACGGATCGACGTCTCAAAAATGTGATCGAGGCAGTTCAGGGCGCCTTGCGCCGATAGGCCTTTATATTCATTCGGATACGGCGCATGGAAGACATAACCGGGCAGCGGATCAAAGCCTGTTTTATAGGGCACCGCCTTGCCGGTGAGCGCCGTCGCCAGCAATGTACGCCCATGAAAGGAACCTTCGAAAGAAATCAGCCCCGGGCGTCCGGTGACACGCCGGGCAAATTTGCAGACATGTTCTGTAGCCTCTGACCCGGTATTCATGAACATGGTCTTGTAGGCTGCACCACCACCCAGCTTGCCGACCAATGCGTTCAGGCGCTCCGCCAACTGAATATAAGGCTCATACTGGGCAACCCCGAAACAGGTATGCACCACCTTGTCGAGCTGATCCTTGATGGCTGCCTGCACTTTCGGATGGCGATGACCGACATTCAAAACGCCGATGCCCGCTATGAAGTCGATATAGCGCTTGCCTTCAATGTCCCAGAGTTCCGCACCTTCTGCGCGCGCAGCATAAATACCCGATTTGGACGGCAAGCCCTTCGGGCAGGCCTCCATCCGCCGTGCAACCATCAGTTCATTGGTGGGAAATTCGTTCGTCGCCGTCATGCCTGTTCAACCTTCTTCACTCGTGTTTCCGGGCGGTTCAATCCGCCGCATCCCTTATCCCCAAGGGATGCACCCTGCCGCGCAAAAGAACAAGGGGGTGAAAATAACAAGCTGTGAGCATGTCACCCTTAAGGCCTAATTCCCGGATGCAAAATTGCCCTTTTCGGCGTTTTGCGGCAGACAGGAGGCAACTCTGAACAGGGATACATCATGCGCAAATACACAACAGTGCCAGAACTCAGCCTCTCGGATTACGTGCACGGCAATACCAATGAAAAAGCCGAATTTGCAGACGCCCTTTACGAAGGCTTTCGCTATTTCGGTTTCATCATCCTGCGCGATCACGGCATCAGTGAAGACCTCTTGAATCAGGCTTACTCATCAAGCGCAAATTTCTTTGCCCTGCCGGAAGACGAAAAAATGAAGTGCGATTCCGGTCTCGGCGGACAGCGCGGCTACACCGCTTTTGGCCGCGAACACGCCAAAGGTTCTACAGCCTCTGACCTCAAAGAGTTCTGGCATGTAGGCCGGGAATTTCCCACCGATGACCCTCTCGCTGAAATCTATCCACCGAATATGTGGCCAGATGCGCCAGCTGATTTCCGGGAAACCTTTCTGGCCCTTTATGATGGGCTGGAAGAGGTCGGTCATGTCATGCTGGAAGCTCTGGCGCCCTCTCTCGGTCTCGACGAGGATTATTTCCGCAAGCTGGCCGTGAACGGCAATTCCATCCTGCGCCTGCTGCATTATCCGCCGATCCCTGATGGTGCAGAGCCAGGGGCTATGCGTGCCGCAGCCCATGAGGACATCAACCTGATTACCCTTCTGGTTGCCGCTTCCTCTGCCGGGCTCGAACTACTGGACCGTGACAGCAACTGGCTCCCGGTAGAGGGCAGCCGCAATTCGGTCATTGTTGATTCCGGTGACATGCTGGCGCGGATTACCAATAACCGTATCCCGGCGACGACGCACCGTGTGGTCAATCCTGATGGGCCGAATATCTCGCGCTACTCGATGCCGTTTTTCATGCACCCGCGGGCAGACGCCGTTCTCTCCTGCATCGAAAGCTGCCGCGATGGCAGCGAAGATCCGGACATTGTGGCAAATGACTTCCTGCAACAGCGTCTTCGCGAAATCGGCCTGACAGCGTAGTTGCGGGACTTACGAAGCTGCCCTAACGAAAAAACGTTCTATTATCCTCAAGATACTGATGAAAATGATAATCAGTAATTCAAGGCCAAAGAGCGTGTTGATGACGATCACGTAATAGGCCCAGCCAAACAGCCAGGCTGAAATATGCGAAACAAAGATAAAAAATTCGAGCCCCATAATGGCAACCGGCCATAAAGGCTCCCGGTCTTCACCTTCCCGCCTGAAGTGCAGCTGGAGGAAGACATACATCACGGCAAAGTTGACAATAACCCAGACGAGGAGGGTCGGGATAAACTCAACCAGATTAACGAAAACAATGGAAACAAACCAGGCGGCCAGTAGCGTCAGCACACCAATATGCAGCCGGGAATCTTTGGTCAGGGCTGCGAGGCCAAATGCGCTTAGCATCATGACCAGAAATGTATATTCTTCCCAGGAGTCCAGCATAACGTGCCTCTCCTGACCAATTGTTGGCCGGAGAGGCAATTTGTCAACTCATATTGACTTAATTCAGTCCAAGTGCGCGACCAAGGATTTCGATGGCCCTGATCCCTGGCTCATCTTCAGTTTCCGCCCCGCGAACATTCTCAGGAAGGATTTCCCACAATCTTGCGTGGTTTTCGGCAAGAACCGTGTAAAATTTCTCTCCAGCCTCGCGAATGGCGTCGTTGCTGCCTGTCGCAACGACATCACGCAGATTATCCAGCGCAGCTGAAACATTCTGATATGCAGAGGCAGTTGCCCCTTCTGTCGCAGTCAGTTCACCAAACTGTTGTCCGGCCTCTGACATGTCAGCCCAGGCTGTCTGCCATTTACTTACAACGGCCACGGCACCAGCACCAGCCAGTCCAGTAACACCGAGATACACTTTGCGCTCAAAATCATGCAGGCGCTTGATCAGGCTTTTCTCGTCCATCGGAATTCTCCTCAATGTTGAAAGCGCGGATAGTTGTTCACCCGCACTTTCATTGAACTATCAGAGAATAAAAAAAGCCTTTATAAATCAGTTATTTAATATTAACCGATCAGTAACTGACCTTACCGGTTTGTTAACGCAGAAATGGGGTTTCCCTGCGGGTTAAGGATAAAACGAGTTTTTCCTTGCCTCTTGCGGGTAACGACATGTATTACCAAGACTTCATAAGGATCAGGGCATGAGTACTAACAAGAACGATAATGTATCCTACCTGCCGAAGTGGCTGACCTCGGGACGCGAGATCAAGCCCGAGCAGAGTATTATTTATCGTGCCTTGAAAGAGTATCTCAACCGCGTCAATCAGGACTATGCTGAGGCGGAGTCCCAGTCTCTAGCGACGAAAAAAGCGCCCGCAGAGCAGCCGGACGATCCTCACGGCAAGACCTGAGAAAAGCCAGAAGTTCAATCATCTTGTCCCCTTGCACCTGCCAGTATTCTTCTGACAGATCATCATTGAACAATCTGTCCAGCGCCTCCTGATCCTTCAGGCGGGACATGGCATCCGGAATATAAAGCTGTAAAAGTGTTGCCAGCGTTTCAGCGGTTACACCATCAAAGGAAGGTTTATCGCTGAACTTGACTGCCGGATGCACAAAGAGCTTGTAAGGCTCAATGCCAAGGGCCTTGGACAAGCGCGCAATATCTTCCGGACTATAGTCCCGCATGCTTTTTTCCAGTGCCGTAATGGTTTTTGCCTCAAGCCCGGCCCGTCGCCCAAGCTCCTCGACGGTCAGCTCTTTATGTGCCCGCCAGGCACCCAGAAAGATGACTGCATATTCTTTCATACCACCAAAATCCTTGCTGCACTTCATGCAGCCGCAAAGGCCTTCAGGGCACCAGACCTGTCATCACCATAACTGCGCTCACAGCTTGCCCTCCTCCGGCACGCTGCTATCTTCCGCGTTCAGTCTTCAGGGAAAGCACAGTACATGAAATTCGACGGCACAAAAGACTATATTGCAACAGATGACCTGAAAGTTGCCGTGAACGCAGCTGTGACCCTCGAACGCCCTCTGCTTATCAAGGGCGAGCCCGGCACCGGCAAAACTGTCCTCGCGCATGAAATGGCGCAGGCGCTTGGGGCCAACCTTCTTGAATGGCATATCAAATCCACCACCAAGGCCCAGCAAGGCCTTTATGAGTATGATGCCGTTGCCCGCCTGCGCGACAGTCAACTGGGCGAAGCCCGCGCGACCGATGTGGCCAACTACATCAAGCGCGGGAAACTGTGGGATGCCTTTACCGCCGAAGAACGCCCGATCCTGCTGATCGACGAGATCGACAAGGCCGATATCGAGTTTCCAAACGACCTTCTGCAGGAACTCGATCGCATGGAATTTTACGTTTACGAGACCGGCGAGACCATCAAGGCGAAGCAACGCCCGATCGTGGTCATCACATCAAACAACGAGAAAGAACTGCCGGACGCCTTCCTGCGTCGCTGCTTTTTCCACTACATCAAGTTTCCTGATACGGAAACGATGGAGCAGATTGTCGATGTCCACTTCCCCGGCATCAAGAAACGTCTGGTGGCTGAAGCTCTCAAAATCTTCTACCAGCTACGTGACACACCGGGCTTGAAGAAAAAACCCTCCACATCGGAACTGCTCGACTGGCTGAAACTGCTGATGGCGGAGGATGTTGATGATTCCGTTTTACGCGAACGCGACCCGCGCAAGGCAATCCCGCCGCTGCATGGCGCCCTGCTCAAAAACGAGCAGGACGTGCATTTGTTCGAGCGGCTGGCATTTCTGGCCCGGCGGGATGGTCAGTAGGCAACCATCGAAAATCAGTTAGTTAGTCGCAGGTTTCACGCCCTTGTCGTGCTCCTGGCCTGACATGGATTCGTTGCTCGGCACTTTCATCGTGACGATCTCCTCCGCCGCAGACGGGTGGAGCGCGCAGGTTGCGTCGAACTCGGCTTTCTTCACTCCGTGTTTTATCGCGATGGCAAGACACTGGATCATTTCAGGCGACTCAAAACCGATAATGTGACAGCCTAGCACGGCATCCGTTTTCTCATCCACCACCAGCTTCATCAGCATACGCTCGGGGTTACCGGAGAGAGAATTTTTCATCGGCATGAAATCAGACTTGTAAATATGCACGTTATGCCCGGCCTCACGTGCTTCCTTCTCTGTCATACCAACAGTGCCGATCGGCGGCTGGCTGAACACCGCCTTCGGGATGAACTCATAATCCATTTTGGTCGGGTTATCATTGTACGTGCTTTCCGCAAACGCGATGCCCTCACGGATTGCCACTGGCGTCAGATTCACCCGGTCGGTGACATCGCCAATGGCATAAATGTTATCGACACTGGTCTTGTGATGACCGTCAGTGATGATGGCACCACCCCGCCCTGTCTCGACGCCTGCTTTTTCCAGCCCAAGACCAACGGTCTTTGGGCGGCGCCCAACCGCCCACATCACCTGATCTGCAACCAGCTTGTTGCCATTTGTCAGCGTCACATGTTTTTTGCCATCGACCTTTTCGATTTTTGTGAAAACCGTTGATAACTCCAGCTTGATGCCTTTCTGCTCAAGCTCTTTATGCAGTTGCGCGGAAATATCGTGGTCGAAATTCTTTAACAGGGTTGGCCCGCGATAGACCAGCGTTGTATCCACGCCAAGACCGGCAAAAATACAGGCGAACTCCACCGCAATATATCCGCCACCCGCAACAACAATGCTGCCCGGTAACTCTTCAAGGTGAAATGCCTCATTGGAGGTAATGCCAAGCTCATGCCCCTCAATGCTTTCATCCGTCCATGGCTTGCCGCCAACCGAGATCAGTATCTTCTCGGCTGTAACATCACGCCCCTCACCGACCAGGTGAACAGTATGCTGATCTTTCAGAATGGCACGTGAATGGAACAACTCAACACCGGCTTTTTCAAGGTTGGTAATGTAAATGCTGTTGAGCCTGTCGATGTTCCTGTCCTTGTTTGCCACAAGGGTCTTCCAGTCAAAGCTGACATCGCCGACATTCCAGCCATACGGGCCGGAATCCTCGAAAGCGTGCGAAAACTCGCTGGCATAGACGAAGAATTTCTTGGGCACGCAGCCACGAATGACGCAAGTGCCGCCAACCCGGCTTTCCTCCGCGATACCTACCTTTGCGCCATATTGTGATGCCAGACGAGAGGCCCGCACACCGCCAGACCCCGCACCGATTGTAAACAGATCATAATCATAAGACATGGCTGCCTTATGACTGAAAATGTGAGGGCCGCAAACACTTCATTTGCCGCTCACGCAAAGCTGAACAGTTGTGACGGGAAAGTGGTCAAAAAGGCCAACGCGCTATTCGTCGGTTGCTTCTTCCGGCGCAACAAAGAACCCGATGCCGCGCTCGTAACGACTGTCGTTAAACTCGGCGAGCTGGGTCTTGAAGACCTGCATCAATTCCTTGTGTATCGCCTCAAAAACCGGCGCGAGCTTCTCGTTGTCGTAATCCAGCGACACATGCACAGCCGGTTGATTGGCGACAAAAATGTCGAAAGTGTCGCCCGTCACTTCCAGCCGGATTGCTGTGCGCAGCCACAGGGCTCCCGAATCCTCAACGTTCCGTACAGCCACGCAGATCCCGAAGATGATCGGCTCTAGCCGGATAACTGGCTGGCTGTGATAACTGAACGCTGCCTCGCCATAATCCCGACGCGGATCAAACTGCCCGCCCGGTGGCACCGTGGTGACCCGTTCCGGCGGGCATCCCAGCCATGCCGGAAAACCGGTAACGATGGCCTGCCCAATCCCCTTGCAGCGGACAAGGTTTTCCATGGCCGCTTCGCCATAATCGCTGATTGCCTGTTTCAGTTCATCATACTTGCTTGCCACGGCCCGCCGCCTTTCAGTCAATGATCTCGACACTGTCCTCAGTACCGAAGATGACTATATCCGCCATGTCAATGAATAGACCAGTTTCGATCACACCGGGGACGCCCTGCAAGGCAGTGTCAAGCTGGCGTGCATCAGGTATCCGGCCACAGCTGATATCAACAATGTAATTGCCGCCGTCAGAGCGGAATACCCCGCCCCCGGCTTCCCGCGGCCCCGGCCTCAAAGAGAGATTAACCCCGCCGAGATCATTGTCATCCAGAACCTTGCGAATTTTCTGTATCGTCAACGGCCAGGAAAAACGATCAATTTCCACGGGTAACGGAAACTTGCCAAGTTGCGGCACTTTCTTGGTACTGTCAGCAATGACAATCATCCGCGCACCGGAAGAGGCAATGATCTTCTCCCGCAAGAGCGCCCCGCCGCCACCTTTCATAAGGTCCTTACGCGGATCAACCTCATCGGCACCATCAATCACAAGATCAATGCGCGTGGTCTCGGCCGGGGCGACGAGTTCAATGCCCTCTGCGGTTGCAAGCGCTCTGGTCTCTTCTGAAGTAGGAATGGCCTGGATGCTCAACCCTTTGCGGACTTTTTCTCCCAGGGCGCGCACCAGATGGGCCGCCGTGGACCCCGTGCCAAGCCCCAGCAACATGCCGTCCTGAACATGGTTTACAGCAGCTTCCGCAGCCCGTCTTTTCTGATCATCCAGTGACATTCTTCACCTCATACTCTTCATTCAAAATAAAAGCGCTGGCCGATCAAGGCCAGCGCGATATGCAGATAGAATTACTTTTGATCCTGACCAGCGGCTAAAGGTCGGGTGCCTCGGGATCTGCGGATGGGTTGGTCGGTGTCGCTCCGAGAGGCGCTGCACCATACTTGTTCGGCCCTTCACTCGGCTTGGCGTAGGACATGATGATGAGGATAATCCAGCCAATGAGTGGAATGAGGTTAAGGAGAATCCACCAGCCGCTATGCCCCGTATCGTGCAATCTTCTTACCCCAACAGCAATAGAAGGGATAATGTCCCGAGCGCGAAGATATTTGTCAGGATGCCCGACAACCCAAGCATACCTTCCAGAATTGCCAGGACGAAATAGGCGGCAAAATAAAACAAAATGAACCACCAGTATTCGCCGCGTCCGGAGCGATCCTGAAAATTCACATAATTGGAGTACACTGACTTGACGGCTTGCATGAAATCCATATCGGTCCCTTTCCTCGATATTTATTGGATCAGCCTATCAGTGTTCGATGATTATTCAACAGTGACTGACTTGGCCAGATTGCGTGGCTGATCGACGTCCGTTCCCTTGGCAACAGCCGTGTAATACGCCAGCAACTGCACCGGCACAGCATAGACGATTGGCGTCAGTAATGGTTCCATCACAGGTGCCTGCACCTGACCCCACAAATTGCCGCCGCGTGTTGCCTCCGCAATGCCATCACTGGAGGAAACCAAAAGGCACTTGCCCCCGCGCGCCATTACTTCCTGCATGTTGGAAATGGTCTTTTCAAACAGCACATCCTTCGGCGCGACAACAATCACCGGCACATTCTCGTCAATCAGGGCGATGGGGCCATGCTTAAGTTCGCCCGCCGCGTATCCTTCCGCGTGGATATAGGAGATCTCTTTGAGTTTCAGCGCCCCTTCCATGGCCAGCGGAAAACTGACGCCGCGTCCAAGATAAAGAACATCTCGCGCCTTGGCGAGTTCATGACAAAGTAGTTCGACTTCATCTGCACGGGCGAGCGCCTCGGATATGTGGCGCGGTGTCTCCAGCAGCGCATCAACCAACTCTCCCTCGCGCACCTTGTCGAGAACCCCGCGCTGGCGCCCGGCACCAATCGCAATCGCCGCCAGCGCCGCAAGTTGGCAGGTGAAAGCCTTGGTCGACGCGACACCTATTTCCGGCCCGGCATGGGTTGGCAGGCAGATGTCAGCTTCGCGCGCAATCGTCGACTCAGGCACGTTAATCAGTGCCGCAATTTTCTGCCCGGCCTCTTTTGCATCACGCAACGCAGCAAGCGTATCCGCTGTCTCCCCGGACTGGGAAATATAAAGCGCCATGCCATTTTCCGGATACGGCACATGGCGGTAGCGCAACTCTGAAGCGATATCGATCTCGACAGACAGGTTGGCCCATTGCTCAAACCAGTATTTGGCAATCAGCCCGGAATAATACGCCGTGCCACAGGCTGAAATCGTCAATCTTGACACGGACGAGAATTCCAGCCCCTCCGGCATCCGGATTTCACGGCGCACCGGGTCTACATAAGCCGACAGCGTGTGGCCAACCACTTCCGGCTGCTCGTGGATTTCCTTGGCCATGAAATGCCGGTGCCCGCCCTTGTCCACCATGGCCGCCGCCGCATCAGAAATCTGTTCCGGGCGATGTACAGGCGTGCCTTGTGCATCCGTCAGCTCGAAACCATCCTGCCACATCACGCCGCGATCCCCGTCCTGCAGGTAAGTGACCCGGTTGGTGAACGGTGCCAGCGCATAGGCGTCGGAGCCAAGAAACATCTCGCCATCGCCGCGCCCGACAGCCAATGGACTGCCCATCCGGGCGATATAAACCTTACCCGGATGGTCCAGGATGAGCACAGCAATGGCGAATGCCCCTTCCAGGCGCGCCACGGCATCGGCGAAAGCATCTTCCGGCGGTCGCCCCTTGCCAAGATAATGGCTGACAAGATGCGCGATGGTTTCCGTGTCTGTCTCGGTCTCGAAAACCTGTCCGACACTGGTCAATTCATCACGCAGGTCAGCGAAATTCTCGATAATGCCATTATGAACAACGGCCACCTTATCCGTGGCGTGCGGATGCGCATTGACAACCGTTGGCGCACCATGCGTCGCCCAGCGCGTATGGCCGATGCCCACAAGGCCACCCAGCGGCTGGTCCGTCAGCACCTCGCGCAACGCCGACAGTTTGCCCACAGCGCGGCGGCGCTCGATCCTGCCGTCGAGAAAAGTCGCAATGCCGGCAGAGTCGTATCCTCGATATTCAAGACGCGTCAGCCCTTCAAGGATTGACCCCGCCACCTCAGACTTGCCGATAACACCGATGATACCACACATGGCTTCAAATCCTTCAACTATCCCTGGACGTCATTTTTTGCCGAAACCCGAGAGCCCAGCCGGTTTTCTGCATTTGCCGCCCGCGCGCAACCGCCAGCGCATCCGGCTCTACATCTTTCGTGACAACAGAGCCGGAGCCCACATAAGCACCTGCACCAATTGTCACCGGCGCGACCAGCGAGGAATTGGAGCCGACAAAGGCACCGTCACCAATCACTGTCTTGTATTTTCGAAAACCGTCGTAATTGCAGGTGATCGTGCCCGCCCCGATATTCGCTTCTGCGCCGATCTCGGCATCGCCAATATAACTCAGATGACTGACTTTCGCGCCGTCGCCCAACACGGCCTTCTTGACCTCGACAAAATTGCCGATCTTGGCCTCTTCGCCCACCACGGTGCCGGGGCGCAAACGTGCAAACGGGCCGACAGCAGCGCCAGCCTTCACCTGCACACCTTCCAGGTGAGAAAAAGCCTTGATCTCGGCATGGCTCTCAACTGTCACACCGGGACCGAAGACAACATTCTGGCCAACGCGCACATCCTGCGCCAGCTTCGTGTCATGAGAAAAGTAAACCGTCTGCGGATCATACAGCGTCACGCCCGAGAGCATGGCCTCTTCCCGGCGACGCGCCTGATAGACAGCCTCTGCTTCTGACAGGCCCAGCCGTGAATCGACGCCCATCACTTCTTCTTCGTCACACTCGACAACGCGCGCCGTCGCCCCCGCGGCCCGCGCCAGACCGACAATATCGGTCAGGTAATACTCGCCCTTGGCATTGTCGTTTGTAATTTTAGGCAGCTCTTGCGCCAGCACATCCGACCGCATCGCCATCACGCCGGAATTGCACAAGGTGACAGCCAGTTCTTCAGGGCTGGCATCACGCGCCTCGACGATCCGCTCCAGCGCGTCTCCTTCACCCGTGACAAGTCGCCCATAGAGCTTGGGATCATCCGGCCTGAAGCCGAGCACCACGACACCTGCCCCTTCTACCACCAGCGCAGCCATTTTATGCAAGGTCTCCGGCTTGATGAGCGGCGTATCTGCATACAGAACAAAAACCACCCCCTCGAAGCCCTCAAGCCCCGGCATGGCACAGGTTACGGCATCGCCGGTGCCGCGCGGGGGAGCCTGCACGAACACTTGCGCCTCAGGCGCAAAGCCGCGCGCCGCCTCGCCAACCTCGGGCGCATGGTCGCCGATGACCACACAGAGACGCTCGGCGGCCATCGCTTTGGCTACCCCGATCACATGCCCGAGCATCGGCAGCCCGCCCACAGGGTGCAGCACCTTGGGCAACTGCGATTTCATCCGCGTCCCATGGCCAGCGGCCAGAATCACAATGGCTGTTTTATCTGTCTTATTCATCACGCATCCACATGCTGCCTTTAACCGGCTTTAGTATGGCTCTTAAATGAAGATTCGTTTCTTTTTCTTTCGAGCGGGACACCTTATGAAATCAGCGGCCGCGAAAGGACCACCGCTATGCCGGACATCACCCCCCCACGCAACACAGTCCTGATCTTTGATCTCGACGGCACGCTCGTCGATAGCGCCCCTGATCTCGCCGCTGCCATGAATCATGTGCTGGGGCTCGAGGGCTTTCCGCCCCTGCCTCCGGAAGACGTACGCCATCTCGTCGGTCATGGCGCCCGGGCCCTGCTGGAAGCAGGTCTCGCTACCCACGGCGCATCTGCCACAGACGAAAAAATGGACGGGCTCATCGCGCTCTTTATCGCGCATTACAAGGCGCACCTGACAGACAAAAGCCGTCCATTCCAAGGTGCCACCAAAACCTTGCGCGTCCTTCGCGATCAAGGCTTCCCACTGGCTGTTTGCACCAACAAGCGCGAGGAACTCGCCCTCCCGCTGCTTAACGATCTTGATTTGTCATCATATTTTGACTGCGTCATCTGCCGTGACAGCCTGCCAAAATACAAACCGGACCCGCTCCCGCTCAGGACCTGCGCCGAACGCACCGGCACCAGTTCAGGCATCATGGTCGGCGACACCATGACAGACTTGTCCGCCGCCCTCGCGGCTGACATGCCCTGCCTCATTGCCAGTTTCGGCTATGGGCGCTTCGACCCGGAGGACATAAAAAAAGCCCGGCAGTTCGACCATTTTGACGAAATACCGGGCATTATATCGGAGATTATATCAACCTGAGGCCGTTACCTTTTATCAGGCTGCTTCCATGGCTGAGCGCTGTGGCATACCATTGACCATGTTGCTGCGCAGGTCTGTTCTGGCTGAGCGCATGGTGGAGACAAATCCCTCATTCACCAGCTCGATATCGACATCAAAACCCTTCTTCTTCCAGAATTCGATGATTGTGTTTCTCAGACGCGTTGCACCATCTTTGTTACAATAATCGGACATCTTCATCCTCCTGTTTTATGGTTCGAGGCCCTTATTGTGGTTGGCTATATGCAATCAAATTTCCCCGAATGAGTCCAGTGAAAACTATATTTCCTGATAAAATTATAGGCAAAAATTTGTGACATTGTATCAAATGGGCCTTCAAAATTGGATTTTATGCAGTTTATAAGGCTCGCCGATATTGATTCGTATAAAATTATAAGCAAAACTGATATTTGCGAATCATGTCTGAACAAAGTCTCATATCCCGCCCCGTCCTTGTGGACAGCCCGGAAACGGAAAGCGCCATTGGCGCGCGCATCCGGCTATCCCGCAAGATGAAGGGCCTGAATCAGGCTGATCTCGCCACACGTCTCGGCGTCAGCCAGCCGACTGTCGCCAACTGGGAATCAGGGGTTCACGATCCACGTCAGCTAATGC
>JALEGJ010000005.1 GCA_022763115.1 Aquisalinus sp. | reverse complement strand
CGGAAATTTGGAGGTATGTGATGGCGGGTAGTGTAAACAAGGTAATTCTGGTGGGCAATCTGGGCGCGGACCCGGAAGTGCGCCAGTTTCAGAATGGCGGCTCGGTTTGTTCGCTGTCCCTCGCAACATCCGAGAATTGGAAAGACAAGAATACTGGCGAGCGCCGCGAAAAAACTGAATGGCATCGCGTTTCCATCTTTTCCGAGGGGCTTGTGCGTGTGGCTTCCCAGTATCTGAAAAAAGGCTCGAAAGTTTATCTGGAAGGCCAGTTGGAAACCCGCAAATGGCAGGATCAGAACGGGCAGGACCGCTACACCACGGAAGTTGTGCTGCGTGGCTATAATTCCAATCTCACCATGCTGGATGGGCGCGGTGAGGGTGGTGGTGCCAGCATGGGCGGGGGTGGCTATGGCCAGCAGATTTCCGGCGGTCAGGGCGGCATGAACGATGGCCCGCCGCAAGGCGGCCAGAGCTTCGAACTGGACGATGAAATCCCGTTCTGATGTTGTGCCCTTTCATATATTGCGAAAGGATGTTGTCCCGAACGTGCGCTCTAACAGCGCATAGCTGCGAGGGTCATTTGTGATGGTTGCGGTGGTTAATGGAGGCAGTCGTGAAAAAATTTCTCATTCTTGCGTCTGCCCTATCCCTCTCAGCCTGTCTGGTCGCAGAGCAGAAACAATCCGAAGAGGCTCTTATGACCAGCAGCAATAATCTCGGCATCGACTATATCGAGTTCCCCGCCACGGACATGATGGCGACAAAAGCCTTTTACGCCGAGGCTTTTGGCTGGCAATTCACCGATTACGGGCCGGATTACGCCTCTTTCGACAAGGCCAGCGCAGGTGTGGATGGCGGTTTTACAACCCAAACCGGGGTTCAGCCCACCGGGACCCTCGCTGTCCTGTACGCAGAAGACCTTGAGGCAGCCTTGGAGAAAGTTAGAGGGGCCAACGGCGAGATCGTGCAGGATATTTTTTCCTTTCCCGGTGGTCGCCGCTTTCATTTTCGGGACCCCAGCGGGAATGAACTGGCCGTCTGGACGATCACTGACGAGGGAGAATAGGGATGCTGGCTACTTTTTTCCTGACGGCTTCTTTGGCATCGGTCGCGTTTGTCACCTCGGCAGACCCGGACCTCGATTTTTCATGGATGGAAGGATGCTGGCAGGCTGATGAGGGACGCACCAAAGAAGTCTGGTCTGAAGACTTTGGCGGGGTACGCTTTGGTTATGCCGCTACGTTGAATGAAGAAGGCAAAGCCGGATTTTATGAGCAAATGGTCATTCACGAGACAGAGCAGGGTTGGGCATTCACCGCTCTGACGCGCGCTAATGGTGTGCCGGTGACCTTTCCGTTAACAAGGGTGGGCGACACGGACGCCACGTTTGAAAACCCGGATCACGATTTTCCCCAAAAAATTTATTATTACCTCGTCGAGGCACAGCTTCATGCCGATGTTACTGATTTGAGTGGCGATAATGGTTTCACCGCCAAACTGGTGCCTTGTCGCTAAAAAATCTGCCATCTTAACCGGACCTCAGACCTTGCACGCCTCCCTGAACTAAAGGCTATAATAGCTTTTAATTCAGGGAGGTATGGTTGCTCGACTTTTCAGGAAAAACAGTGCTGGTCACCGGCGCGGCCACAGGCATCGGCGCAGCGTGTGCCGAGACGTTCGCCAGGCAAGGTGCCAATGTCGTGCTGGCAGACATCAACGAGAAAAAAAATATCGAAACAGCCACAGACGTTGCCAGTAAAAATAATGTCGAGACTCTGCCTCTGACTTGCGACGTCGCCAGCGATATCTCTTGCGTAACGCTCGTTGAAGAAGCTGAAAAAAAATTCGGTCAGATTGACGTCCTGATAAACAACGCCGGGACCATTCGCACTGGCAATATACTGGATCTCGATGTCAGCGATTTTGACAAAATTCTCGGCATCAACCTGCGCTCGTGTTTCGTGCTGACCCAGCTTGTCGCCCGCCAGATGGTCGCAAAAAAAATCCGCGGCTCGATCATCAACATGTCATCGCTGAACTCTATGCTCGCGATCCCCGATCAGGTTGCCTACGTCACCTCCAAGGGCGGCTTGCAGCAACTCACCAAAGCCTCCGCTCTGGGGCTGGCCGAGCATGGCATCCGCGTGAACGCCATCGGCCCCGGTTCAGTCATGACGGACATTTTGAAAGTCGTCATGGATGACGCCGCCGCGCGCAAAAAAATCCTCTCGCGCACACCGCTCGGGCGCGTTGGCGATACAGCAGAGGTGGCCTCGGTTGCGCTGTTCCTCGCCAGCGACATGGCCTCGTACATCACCGGCCAGACCATCTTCCCGGATGGAGGCCGTTCTGCCCTGAATTATACAGTACCCGTCAATGCGTAAAATTCGCCTTGCTGTAGATATTGGTGGCACTTTTACGGATGTGGCCCTCGAACTGGCTGACGGCAGCAAACACACAACCAAAGTGCTGACGACTCATCATGCACCTGCTGAAGGCGTTCTGGCTGGTATTCAGGAAGTAATAGCCGAAACGGCAACACCGCCGAACAGCATTGGCATGATTATTCACGGTACAACCCTTGCCACCAATGCGCTGATAGAGCGGCGCGGGGCCACGACAGCTTTGCTGACAACGGAAGGCCACCGGGATTCGCTTGAGATGGCCTACGAAAATCGTTTTGAGCAATATGACATCAACATAGACAGGCCGAAGCCGTTAGTACCGCGCTGGCTTCGGCTGCCTGTGCGTGAACGGATGAATAAGGACGGGACTATCCTGGTGCCACTGGACCGACAGAGTGTTCTCGACACCTTGCCGATTCTGGACCGGGAAAATGTTGAAAGCGTCGCCATTGGTTTCCTTCACGCTTATGCAAACCGGGATCATGAGGAGCAGGTTGCAGAAATTCTTTCCAAAGAGCGCCCTGATCTATCGTTGACACTGGCAAGTGAAGTAGCCCCTGAAATCCGTGAGTATGAGAGAATATCTACAGCCGTGGCGAACGCCTATGTTCGGCCACTGATGGAACGGTATCTGCAAGATCTTTCGGCAAGTTTGCTGGAGCACGGGTTTAGGTGCCCTTTCTATCTGATCTCCTCAGGGGCCGGATTGCTAACCGTTGAAACAGCCGCGAGATTTCCGATCCGTCTGGTCGAATCCGGCCCTGCCGGGGGCGCTGTGCTTGCCTGCAATATCGCGCGGGACTGCGAGACGCTTTCTGTGATTTCGTTTGATATGGGCGGCACCACAGCCAAGCTCTGTCTGATCGATCAATACGAACCCAAAACGTCCCGCACTTTTGAAGTAGACCGCTCTTACCGCTTCAAAAAAGGGTCAGGCTTGCCGGTGCGTATTCCGGTTATAGAAATGGTCGAGATCGGCGCCGGTGGTGGCTCTATCGCCAGTATCGACAAATTTGGGCGTGTACAAACAGGCCCGGAAAGCGCCGGTTCAAACCCGGGACCGGCAGCCTATGGTCGAGGTGGTCTTCACGCCACGATCACCGACGCTGATATTGTTCAGGGCAAGATCATTCCGGAGCGGTTCGCAGGCGGCAGTTTGCATCTGGATCAAACTGCCGCAGTTGAAGCCCTGAATAAGCATATTGCAAAATCACTCGGCGTTACCACGGTTGAGGCGGCCTTCACGGTGAGCGAAGTTGTCGATGAAAATATGTCAAATGCGGCACGGGCACATGCTGTCGAGCAGGGAGCAGATATCTCTGACAGGAGTATGATCGCTTTCGGGGGCGCGGCCCCATTACATGCTTGCAGACTGGCTGAAAAGCTCGGCATCGACACGGTCATTGTGCCCGCGAATGCTGGCGTTGGCTCCGCGATAGGTTTCCTGCAGGCTCCAGCTTCTTACGAAGTTGTGCGTAGTCGTTATATGCAGCTGGATAGGCTTGATACAGCAGAAGTGGAAAGGCTGTTCCGTGAGATGCATCAGGAGGCATTGGAAATTATATCACCCGCCCTGGAAGGTGAGGCTGCATCAGAAAAGCGTTTCGCTTATATGCGTTATGCCGGTCAGGGGCATGAAATAGCCGTGCCGATGGAAGAGGGCTACCCGGAAGACAAAATTGCACCTTACCTGCAGGAGGCCTTCGAGAGAGAGTATGCTCATCTGTTTGGCAGGGTTATTCCGAATATGCCTGTTGAGGTGCTGACATTGTCACTGGCTCTGGACGGCCCCCATCCTGTGAACGATTTCATCGGGATGAAAGAGATCAACCCAGTTTCTGTCTCATCAAAAAACACAACTCTCGTCTATGAGCCTGCTACCAGAAGCATGATAGAGTATGCAGTGTATGACCGCGCCAGCCTTGATCCCGGGAATCTTTTTGCGGGCCCTGCACTGATTGTTGAGACTCAAACCACCATTGTCGTGACAAGCTCTTTTAATGTCAGTGTACTAAGCGGCGGTCACATCAGACTTGATCGCAAGGGATGAGAGAAGCATGTTGCATGATAAGCTGAATTTCCAACTGGCCTGGAACAGGTTGCTGGCAATTGTCGAAGAGCAGGCGCAAACGCTTATTCGGACAGCTTTCTCGACAACTGTCAGGGAGGCGGGAGACCTCTCGGCCGGGGTTTTTGACACAAGAGGCAGAATGCTCGCGCAGGCCGTTACAGGAACACCCGGGCACGTAAATGCCATGGCTGCGTCCGTTGGCAAGTTCCTGCAAAAATATCCTGTTGCCAGGCTAAAAGAAGGTGACGTCCTGCTGACTAACGATCCTTGGGATGGCACAGGGCATCTGAATGACTTTACAGTTGTAACGCCCGTATTTCGAAACAGTCAGTGTATAGCTTTATTCGCTGCAACATCCCACATTGCTGATGTTGGTGGCCTCGGCTTTGGCCCGGATGCGCGACAGGTATTCGAAGAGGGCTTGCTGGTGCCCATAGATTACCTCTTCCGCGAGGGGCAACTGAATGAAACGCTGATGAGCATCATCAAGGCCAACGTGCGGGACCCTGTCGCCGCCGAAGGTGATCTATACTCGTTGTCTTCCTGTAACGATACGGGGGCAAACCGCCTGAACCTGATGATGGATGAGTTGGACCTCGTTACTCTTGAGACTATTGGTGAACAGATCATTCAAACATCCGCAGCGGCCATGCAGGCTGAAATCTCGAAAGTACCGGCCGGGATTTACAGAAATGCAATGCGCATAGACGGATATAATGCCCCGCTTGATCTGTCAGTTGAAGTCACAATTACTGACAGTCAGGTGAAAGTTGATTTTGCCGGATCGTCACCAGTTCAGCAGTATGGGATCAATGTCCCCTTGACCTACACACAAGCCTACGCGTCCTTTGGGGTGCGGTGTGTCATTGGTGGGGATATTCCCAATAACTACGGTTCGCTGAGCGCTGTTTATGTTATCGCGCCTGAAGGCAGTGTATTGAATGCGCCGCGTCCGGCGGCAGTGTCTGCGCGTCATACTGTCGGGCAGATGTTACCTGATGTCGTGCTCGGTGCTCTATCAAAGACCATTCCTGAACGTGCACCTGTTGAAGGCGCCTCATGCCTGTACCTGCCCGTTTTGATGGGCGGTGAGGGCACCTGTGAAGGGGCAAGCGGTACATCTTTTGTCATAAATCCGTTCTATACAGGCGGCACTGGTGCAAGGCCTGATAAAGATGGACTGTCGTGTACTGCATTCCCTTCGGGCGTGAAAAATACGCCAGTTGAAATCAATGAAGTGACAGCGCCTGTAATCATGTGGCGGAAGGAATACGCCACAGATTCTGGCGGGGCAGGGGAATATACAGGTGGACTGGGACAGGTAATGGAATTTGCCCATGCCAATCAGGAGCCGATGGTGATCTCAAAAATGTTTGAGCGTGTGCAGCATCCGGCTCGGGGACAATCAGGTGGTATGGCCGGGGGGAGAGGGTGGGTCTCATTATCGACGGGCACTGAACTTGGTGGAATGGGCCGGGATATCGTGCCGCAGGGACAACGCGTCATCATCCAGACTCCGGGCGGGGGTGGGAAAGGTGCCCCTCATGACAGATCAAAAGAAAAAGTGCTAGCCGACTTGAAATCCGGTTTTATCTCCAGGAATGCCGCAATAAACATATATAATATGTCAACTGACGAAATTGACAGCGAGCACGGCTATAGCAAATAAAAATACTGTTTCAGCAATTATAACGCCGAGATAGATAGGCCCCAGAGCAGTGAGTGTTTTCAGGGAAGTTTTGATCCCAAGGGCAGCGATCGCAGATACCAGTAACCACTCTGAAGCGACCGCCATCATATTGCGAATGACCTCCGGGAGCAGACCGATGCTGTTCACAGCAAGGATGGCAGCAAAAACGACGGCAAACCAGGGGAAAACGGCTGGGGCGTTTTCTGTATTTTTTCTCCGCAACATCAATACCACAGCCAGAAGAACAAAAGGGAGGCAGCAAACTCGGAGCAGTTTGACGTATGTGGCTATATGACCAGTCTCATCCGAGACAGCATATCCAGCGCCAATCACCTGCGCCACATCATGAATCGTGGCACCGATCAGAAAGCCTGCCTGCTGATCGTTAAAGCCCAAGGCCAGAAACAGAACAGGATAGATGACCATCGCTATGGTCGACAGCGTTGTCACTGCTACGACAGTGAATAATGTATCGTGTTTGACCTGATCTGTACGCGGCATAACAGAGGCTATCGCCAGGGCGGCGGATGCACCGCATACTGCGACAGCGCCGCCGGTCAGGACGCCAAAATAGTTTGACTGCGATGTTAACCGGGCAAAAACCATCCCCGCCAGGATGACGGCCGAGATGAGTAACGGGACAATGAGGATTGGCGCTATACCCAGACTGGCTATTTCCTCAAAAGTTACTCTGGCTCCCAATAGGGCTACACCAGCCTTCAATAATCGATGGGATGTGAATGATATGCCTACGGTATATTTTTCTCGCTCTGATAGGAAGTGAAATGCCATTCCAATCAGGAGCGCAAACAGCATTGCTGGCGCACCATAATGCCCCGCAATGCATTGCGCCGCTACAGCGATGATGAATGCTGCCAGAAAGCCTGGTAGTAATTTCTTTATATCGGGCCAAGCCAGGCTTATATTCAGGTATCTCATTAAAAATCGCCCTTCAGACTCATAAAATCCACGAGTGCGCCTTCTTGCAGTGCAGTTGCGCCCGGCTTTCGTCTAATCAGCGCATCACAAAAGAGGAAAGGCTTCAGCAGAGAGCTATCCTGACTGGAGGCCGGGCGTAAGCTGGTAGTCCCGGCGGGATCAGTTTCTATACGCGCTCTCAAATAGTTTTCGCGCTCTCCATTGGCAGGCAGGGGGGAGAGTAACTTTCCGCTGCGCAATTGATTTGTCGCTTGTTTTTCTCCGCTCAGGGACTTGATAAGGGGACGCAGGAACAAAGCCGCTGTAACAAGCGCCGAAGCGGGATTGCCTGGTAGTCCAAGAACCCTTGCCTTGCCTAACTTTCCGTACCAAGTTGGTTTTCCCGGTTTAACGGCGACTTTGGAAAAAACGATATTCCCGCCAAGTGCCGTCAAACTATCTTTGGTGTAATCATAATCACCCACTGATGCGCCACCAACGGCCACGAGAATGTCAGCGTTTAGACCGCTTTTCATCATGTGCCCAATCGACTCTTTTGAGTCACTGGCGCGACCTAGGTAAGTACAGTCACCTCCCCATTTCTCAACCAGATGCTTTAAGGCGAATTGATTTGAGTTGATGATCTGCCCCGGTGACAGGGAGGAACCGGGCTCAATCAACTCATCGCCATTGGTGAAGACGGCAATATGCGGTTTTTGATAAACTTTAACCTGGCTCACATTCGCCGCGGCGAAAACAGACCCGTGCAGTTCGTGCATCCGAAGCCCGGGTGATGCGAGGATATCGCCTTCTTGCAGGTCAATCCCTGCGGCTCGAATGTTGTGTTTTGGCGATTGTTGTGCGGTAACTGTTATTGTTTCACGCTGCCTGTGAACATGCTCTTGGATAATGACATGATCGGCGCCGGGTGGCACGACTGAACCTGTAAAAACGCGCACCGCTTCTCCCATGTTAAGGTGTCCTGGAAACGGTTTTCCCGCAGCGGCTTCACCAATCACGCTTAATTTAGAGTTTAACGTCGCATCTGCGGACCTTACTGCGTAGCCATCCATAGCTGACGCCGGGAAGGGAGGTTGGTTAATTTGTGCAGTGACAGTTTCAGCACACACCCGACCGGGAATATCCGTCAGTTCTACAGTCTCTGTGTTTAAGTGTGGCGGGTCACCGAGCAGAATGTCCAACGCTTTTTCAACGCGGATCATGAAGCCTCTTTCTGCCTTTTGAAGTTACCAGATTTTCCACCGGATTTTTCAAGCAATTGAACTTTCTCTATCGTGATCCCTTTATCTATCGCCTTGCCCATATCGTATATGGTGAGGCAGGCAATCGCGACGGCGGTGAGCGCTTCCATCTCTACCCCCGTCTTTCCGGTCGTTTTGACTTCAGCTGTAACAATGAAGCTGAATGTATCATCCGCTGGCGTAACAGCTACATTCAAACCAGTGAGGGGGAGCGGGTGGCATAAAGGGATCAGTTCACTTGTCCGCTTACCCCCCATAATGCCAGCGAGCTCGGAGATGACCTTGATATCACCTTTATGGCTGCCTGTAGTCTGGATTTTCTCATATGCAGCTGGTGAAAAACGTACCTGGCCCTGCGCGATTGCCAGTCTTGATGTATCTTCCTTTTGCGATACATCGACCATCTGAGGACGGCCCTGTTTGTCGAAATGGGTTAGATGACCGGACATAAGCTCATTTTTCCATCAGGCGGGGGAGTAGTTCAACCATGTTGCAAGGCTTATGTCTTGAATCGAGTTGCATGGCGATAACTTTGTCCCAACCATCTTTTACTGCACCATTCGAGCCGGGAAGGGCGAATATAAATGTACCTGAGGCAAGGCCCGCCGTGGCGCGCGATTGTAAAGTTGAGACACCCACACTTTCATAACTGACCTGATGAAAAATCACGGAAAAGCCTTCGATCTTTTTGTCGAATAATGGCTCTATTGCCTCAGGTGTTACATCACGTCCTGTTAATCCTGTCCCGCCGGTTGATATGATGACATCAATGTCAGGGGCATCAATCCATTTGCTGACTGTTTCGCGAATGATGGAAATGTCATCACGAACGATTTTCCTGTCACTGAGTTTGTGACCGGCGCGCTGTATGCGTTGAACCAGTATATCACCGGATGTATCATCCGCCGCAGTTCTGGTGTCAGAAACAGTCAGTACAGCTATGTTTACAGGTTTGAAATTCAGGTTTTTATCTATCCCCGGCACTGCTACTCCACCTTAGTTTATCATGATAATCTCGATGACCAGGTTCAATCCATTCTTCCGAGTCACTCGTGATTTGTTTTTTCCAGAACAAGGCGTCAGACTTCAGGTGATCCATTATGAAATCGACAGCCTCGAAAGAGTCCCTGCGGTGCAGGGCTGTTGCTGCAACCAGCACAATATCTTCGCCTGCGTTTACCGTACCAACACGATGCAAAATAAAATAACTGATGAGGTCCCACCGAGAGAGTGCTTTTCGCACGATCAGATCAATACTTCTTTCCGTTAATGTCGGGTGGTGTTCCAGAAACAGGGAAACCACTTTTTCAGCAGGCGCGTTTGGTCTGACTGTACCAATAAAACTGGCGGCAGCGCCTCTCTCATCATGCGTGCGCAGAAAATCAGATAGTTCTGCGGCGGCACAGAAGTTGGAAGAGCGTAAGGAAATCATCTTTACCCACCACTTACCGGCGGGATGAAAGCAACTTCAGATGTATTGTTGACTTTGTCCTCCCAAGTGGCGATGTCATCGCCTATGATAACGCGTACTGACTTATCTTGCAGGCAGGCCCCGTTATGACGATTTTTTACAAGCCAGTCTCGCAGCTCACCAGCCGTTCGTATTTCAGTAACAAGGGAAAACTCTTCCGACTCAGTTTGCAGTTGCTCACGCAATCTGCCGAAATAGCTGACGCGCATTCTAGCCCCCTGTAACGGACATATGGCGATTTACGGACGGGTCCTGACCGCGCCTGCTGATATTGAAATCATGCCCTCTGGGTTTGGTAAGCAGCGCTTGATCTATTGCCCGCACGAGCTTTTCGTTGGTTCGATCTGCCCGCAGGGGAGACCTTAGATCTATCATGCCTTCATTACCCAGGCAGGTATAAAGTTGTCCCGTACAGGTAATGCGTACACGATTACAACTTTCACAAAAGTTATGCGAAAGCGGAGAGATAAAGCCGAGCCGACCTCCTGTTTCCCTGACTGTAACATAACGTGACGGCCCTGAAGTCTTGTAGGTGCTCTCCTGAAAGGTCATGGTCTCACACAATAAATCCTTTACTGCTGAGAGAGGTATAAACTGATCGATTCTGTCTTCGTCTATTGTGCCCATCGGCATCGCCTCAATGAGTGACATATCCATCTGACGCGAGTGAGCCCATCGGATCATTCTCTCAAGCTCCGCAACGTTTTTATGGCGTAGGGCGACAGTATTGATCTTGACTTTCAATCCGGCATTCAACGCAGCATCAATACCACGCAACACTGATGTCAGCTTGTTTCGGCGTGTAATCTCCAGAAACTTTTTCTCATCAAGCGTATCAAGGGATACATTTATACGACGTACACCAAGCCTGTATAACTCTTCTGCATACTTCTCCAGTTGCGTTGCGTTGGTGGTGAGTGTTAGTTCCTGCAAAGCCCCGGTTGTCAGGTGGCGCTCCATCTTGTGAAAGAGAGATATAATATCTTTTCGGGTCAAAGGCTCGCCACCCGATATCCGTAAATGTTTCACGCCGCGTTGAATGAAAATGCTGCACAGGCGCTCAAGCTCCTCGAAGCTGAGCAGTTCTGCCTTGGGAAGAAAGGTCATCTCCTCGGACATGCAGTAAGTACAACGAAGATCACAACGGTCTGTTACCGATAAACGCAGGTAGGTGACCTGGCGCCCAAACCCGTCAATGAGTTGAGAATTATTGTACAAAGTTTCAGATATCATACTTTGCATATACCAATTTACTCGCACAAAAGGCCAGTGACTTGTTACAGCAAAGGCTGGAAATTTGCGATTATCTATAGGTAACCAGATTTTCCCCTGACTCGCGACCCATCACGTCAAGAAAGGAATGGTCATTGAAGTAGGACAGGGAAACTCGTGTTTGGCTATAAAACAGTTGTGTTACTGAGCAGTTTATCACAGGTTCATAAAATTTGTAAGCATGTTCACCAGATAGCCCAAGGACCTGTGAGACAATTGTTGCGATAGTGCCACCAGAAGTAAAAATAGCAATTTTTTTGCCGCCGCCCTGATTTTGCATGACATCGCTCAATGCTTTTTTGACGTTATTTGAATAATCATCCCAGCTTTGCGTGCGTGTGTCGGTGCATTCAGGGGAAACCCAATACGTAAAAACGGCCTCGACAATTTTCTGATAATCCTTGCTAGTGAATGAATTGTCAGTCAGTTTTTTTGCCAGGGCTGGATCCCTTTCAATAATCTTGTCCTTGAAAAATTCAACGTGTTCATCGTTTTTAACCTCGTTAAAGCGATCATCCACAATGTGCTCGACTTCTCCTTTTTGATGAGAGAGTGCTATTTCGGCAGTGCGTTTCTGACGCGATAAGTCTCCGCTATAGACTGCATCAAGTCTTACATCGCAGTTACGAAAATACTTGCCAACGACGTCGGCCTGCCGCTCACCCAGCTGAGATAGTTTGTCGTAATTTGCAGCACCAAATGATGCCTGCCCATGTCTGATAAGATAAATTGTCGCCACGTACTTATCTCACTCAGTTATGGGCGGAAACGCGATGACGCTTGCCTTGTGAAGGCGGTGTTTCGGCAGCACCGGCAAAGCATTGAGCCACAGCCATCCATTGTTCTGCCGTTTCCCCAACAGTTGAGATATTCGTATCCTTCACATTACGCGTTTGCGTCACAACCTGACAAAATTCTGTCGCTCTTCCCGTCACAGCATTGTCTTCCTGAGGCTCGTTCCACTCCCAAACAGCTCCTGAAGGAGCGATCAGTTGAACAAAAGGCTTTGGCCTGGGTGGCTCTTCACCTCTGTTCCGGAATGTCCAGCCATACGTCGTAACACCCAGATGCGCGATATTCCGAATACGGTCAGTATCCTCTCGCTCAAGACCGAGTATATCGAATACCTCTTGTCCATGCGCCCATGTCTCCATTTGTCGGGCAATAATTTTAGACTCTGTGCTCATGTCAGGTCCTGCCCAGGCAACACGCTGCTCCGGATCAGAGTTGGCATAGGTTAAAGCCAATTCGGGATAAAAGTTCCGCCATGCTTCGTAGAGCGCCTTTCCCTTGATATTCCCGGCATGTTGTTTGAACCATGCGCGTTGAAGCTGGGGGTGCCCTGCACCTTTACCCATCTGTTCCATGACGAAAGTGAGAAACACCATCCAGTGTTCACGGCCTTTCAGCGTTTCGGCAGCAGCGATATTCCACAGATGAAGGTGGCCAATAACGTCCTCAATTGTCCAGTTTTTGAATTGCGTTACTTTTTGGAAATCACTGTCGGACGCGCCCTCAAGAATTGTTGAAAGGGCATCGCTTTCTTCCCTGAAGTCTTCTGCTGCTTGTATCATGTCAACGCTCAGCTCTCTGTAACCGTAATTTCCATTAACAGGCTATCAGCTTCAACCTGCACACCAGCGGCATAATGTAAGGCTGTGACTTCACCGTCCACATCTGCCAGCAGCTCGTGTTGCATTTTCATAGCTTCAAGAATAGCCAGTCTTTCACCTTTGGTGACTTTCTGTCCTTCTGTGACAAATACCTCCAGCAGCATCCCGTGCATTGGGGCGGTAATCGCCCCGGCGCCAGCCTCATCAAGAGCAGTTGCGTAGACGCCGACCAGATTGGTCAGAAAGTGATCTTTTCCATTAATTGATATGTACAGAGACTGCCCAGAAGGGTCAGATTTCAAGATCTGATAAATGACCTGGTGTCTGTTACCGTCCAGTTCGAAAATTGCCTCGGTGCTTTCAAGTCCGAGTAATCGTATGCTGAATTTTTGATCCTCGGCCTGCACCAGAAATTCACCGTGGTTTTGTGGTGTAATATTCAGGCTAATGGATGCATCTTCTTGCAAGAAATGATAAGGTACAGCAATTGATGTAGCACTGTGCCAGTGGGCCAATACTCCGGGCGTCGAAATAGCCTGTGACATTGCTTTGCTGTGGGCTGAAAGGAAAAGCAGCACCGCGGCAACGCCTGCTTCATGCTCTGTGAGCGCTGGTTTGGTTAGTGCGCTCTTGTCAAAGTTTTCTGCTATGAACGCAGTTGTGGCCGTGCCCTGTTTGAAAGCCGGTTTTTCGAGGGCATCAATGAGAAAGGCCTTGTTCGTGGTTGCACCAAACATGGCCGTTCGCTCTAAAGCCTGAACCAGCCTGCGCCGGGCTTCTTCGCGATCATCGCCATAGGCAATTATTTTGGCGATCATGGGATCGTAATACGGTGAAATGTCGTTTCCGGTTTCTATGCCTGCATCTACGCGGATGCCTTCACCAGATGCCGGTTGCCAAAGGTCAACCGGGCCAGTTGCAGGCAGGAAGTCCTGGCTCGTATCTTCCGCATAAAGACGTGCTTCTATGGCATGGCCGGATAATGCTACATCATCCTGATGGATGCTGAGTTCATCACCTTGTGCTACACGGACCTGTAATGCGACGAGGTCCAGACCGGTTACCATCTCGGTAACAGGGTGCTCGACCTGCAAGCGTGTGTTCATTTCCAGAAAATAAAATGAACCATCGGAATCGAGTAGAAACTCAACAGTACCCGCGCCAACATACGCAATGTCTTTGGCAGCATTGACGGCTGCCATTCCCATCGCGTCCCGCAGATCCTGTGTCATAACAGGGCAGGGCGCTTCTTCCAGAACTTTCTGGTGGCGACGCTGGACAGAACAATCACGCTCCCCCAGATGTATTGTGTTGCCAAATTTGTCCGCAAAAACCTGAATTTCGACATGCCGTGGTTGTATAATTGCCTTTTCAAGGATCAGTTCTCCAGACCCGAACGCATTTTCCGCCTCGCTTCGGGCTGTCTTGATGGCGCTTGGCAGGTCTGCTTCTTTTTCGACAAGCCGCATACCTCTGCCACCACCACCAGCCGCCGCCTTGACCATAAGCGGAAAGCCAATAGACGCGGCTTCCTGAATCAGACGCTCGTCAGACTGCTCTTCACCCTGATAACCTGGTACACAGGGGACACCCGCCTCTATCATGCGACGTTTTGCTTTTGCCTTGTCTCCCATAAGTTCTATGGCCTCCGGGGGAGGGCCAATGAAAACAATCCCAGCTTTCTCGCAGGCTTTGGCAAAAGAGGCGTTCTCTGAGAGAAAACCATATCCGGGGTGTATCGCTTCGGCTTTCGTCTCTGCCGCTGCATCCAGAATACGATCCATATCAAGATAAGACTCCCCGACGGGAGCTGGTCCCAGACAGAATCCCTGATCTGCCAGTTTGACGTGCGGCGAGGTTGCGTCTGCTTCTGAGTAAACAGCAATCGTTCGCAGGCCCAGTCTCTTTGCAGTCCTGATGATTCTGCACGCTATTTCGCCGCGATTGGCAATCAGGATACTCTCGAAAGGGGTTTTATGTGTGCTCACTGATCGCTCTCCTCGTCAGTCGCCGCCCATGATGGCTTTGTCTTTTGCACAAAGGACATGATGCCCTCACGTCCTTCATCACTCAGCATACATTCTGCAAATCGTTTAGCCGCAAAATCCATCATCTCTTCCGTTCCGAGGTGTGTCGCTGCCAAAACAAGTTCCTTCGTAGCTGCGTTGGCTCCCGGTGCGCAAAGCATCACATTCTTTTTAATGTCCGCTTCAATGAGATCGAGTTGTCCCGACGTATCTGCGATGAAATCGGCCAGGCCATACCTTTCTGCTTCGACGCCCGTGAAGCGTGCCCCGGTCAGCATCAGCCTGCGTGCGGTTGTCAGGCCGGTGCGTTGAACAACATATGGCGCTATCTGGGCAGGAGCGATTCCAAGCTGTGTCTCTGTAAGTGAAAATTTCGCGTCTTTAGTGACTGCGACAATATCGGCGCAGCACAGCATGCCGAGGCCACCGGCAATTGCCGCGCCATCCACCAGAGCGATAACAACCTGAGGCATTGTATTGACGAGATGAAACATCTCGCCACCACCCCGGTTTAGTTTGGCAGCATTTTCATGTGAGAATTCACCGGAAAGGGCTGAGCCAAAACTCTTCAAGTCACCCCCCGCGCAAAAGATGCCACCTTTGCCACGAATGGTTATGCCGCGTACAGACCTGTCATCTCTGACCATGGTGAGGGTTTTGACAAGTTCTTCAGATAACTCGCTACTCAGGGCATTGCGATTCTCCGGCGTATTAAACCAGATCGTCAGCCACCCATTGGAAAACTCGAGCAGGAGTTTTTCGGTTTCAGGCAAATGGGGCATGATAAGTCCTTACATCCGTGCGATGCCGAAGCTATTGGGTTTTACGTCTCTGTTGCGTGCTTCCCAAACCGTGCCAAGGAGGAAGCCAAGTGTGCGTCTGGTATCTCTGGGGTCGATCATGCCGTCATCACAACAATGACCGGATGTGTAAAAAGCGCCCGACTGACGGTCAAAATGATGTGTCAACATCGCTGCCTGCATTGCAGCTTTTTTCTGGTCTATCTCTATGCCGGTTCTTGCGGCCTGGCCTTCCGCGACAATCTGCATGACCGTAGCTGCCTGCTCTCCACCCATGACCCCGGCTGATGCATTCGGCCAGGTAAGAAGGAAATCAGGATCATAGCCCCGGCCACACATGCCATAATTCCCTGCGCCGTAGCTGGCACCAATCATCATGGTCAATCTGGGAACGGACAGGTTTGTTACCGCCTGGATCATTTTAGAGCCATGCTTAATCATTCCGGCGCGCTCATATTCCTTGCCCACCATATAGCCGGTTGTATTCTGCAGGAATATGACTGGCGTATCAGACTGATCGCAAAGCTGCATGAACTGGGCAGCTTTTGTTGCACCATCAGGATCAATGGGTCCATTATTGGCAAGGATGCCACAACGATGGCCATATATTTCCGAGTGAACACAAACAGTAGAGACGCCGTAGAGAGGCTTGAAATCCGTAAAGTCCGAGCCATCGACAATCCGTGCAATGACTTCCCTCGCGTCATATGGCTTTCGGTAGTCTACCGGAACGATGCCGCAGATTTCATCAATGTCATATACTGGTTCACGGAAAGAATTTGCCGGAGCACCTGCGCATCTCTCATTCCAGCCCAGCCTTGCAACGACTTCTCGCATCATAAGCACGGCTTCGCCATCATTATCAGCCAGATACTCGGCTAGGCCGGAGACACTGGCGTGCATTTCTGCACCGCCCAATTCTTCTTCGGTCGCTATCTCCCCAGTAGCGGCCTTGAGCAGGGGCGGCCCTGCCAGAAACGCCTTGCCGCCACCTTTCACAGCAACAACGTAGTCGGAGAGCCCCGGCATGTAAGCGCCCCCAGCCGTTGATGATCCATGAAGGATTGCAAGAACCGGAATGCCTGCTTTGGAAAGTCGTGCCAAATTGGCAAACAGAGAGCCTCCTTCAAAAAAACCCTCCACGGTATAGTTCATCAGATCGCCGCCAGCACTTTCAACGAGGTGGACAAAAGGCAGGTTTTGTTCAAGGGCAATGCGCTGTGTGCGGCGTAATCTGTAACCGCCAGCCACGGTAAGCGACCCGGCCTTTATGCCGCTGTCATCTACAACGATGGCGCAGCGCGTGCCATTGATGAAGCCAACACCGGCGATAATTGTGCTGCCGGGAATAGACTTTTCTTCCTTGTCCGTATCCTGAAGATAGCCGGCAAGGTTACCAATTTCCAGAAAAGGCATGCCCGGATCCAGAAGCCTTGCCAGTCTTTCTCTTGGCAGAAGCTGCCCGCGCTTATCGAATTTTTCCTTTTTGGAGGCGGACAGAGCCGGCGCCCTGGCATTTAACCCTTGCAGCTTTTCAATCAGCTCGAGCATATCCTTGCGATTCGCCTGAAAACTGTCCGAGTTGACATTTACCTCTGATTTGAAAACCGGCATCTACAAGGCCTCCGCCATTTTTGCAGGAATGGAAACAGGATGTGCAAGGAGTATCTGAGCATATCCCTTGCCTTGAGGGTCGTTCCTGATCGAAGCGACACCGCCGCCTCCCAGAACATTGTCTATGAGGAAATTGATAGCGTTGCTGCCTGGAAGGTAAAACCGCTGTACAGGGTTTGAATCCTTGTCATCGATGAAGTGAGCGAACCGACTGGCAACTGATTCTTCCGTAAGGGTTTGCCAGATATACGGCATGTAAGCAGCATCCCGTGCGATGATGCCGACATTTGCCTTGTCGCCTTTATCGCCAGATCGCCCCCAGGCCAGCTTGATAAGCGGCACTTCAACAGTATTATCTGTCTGTGTGGGGTCTGCGGGCAGGGCAGGCGATATGCTGCGCTGTTCGCTGATATCCAAACTGCTGGCGCTCGTAAATTCTGAAACCTCTCCATCCATATCAATGCGAACCGTGACATCCTCTTTTGGGGTCAGGTAAGAGAACAGCCTGATGACAGGCGAAGGTTTTGGTCTGCCGCCAGAAAAACCGGAAAGGCCCGGCGGTGTTGCAAGGCCCAGACCGGCCATTTCCTTGAGGAGCAGACCAGCGCCCATCATGTCAGGGTGCTTGGCGGCTATTTTAACAATAACTTCGCGTGCATCGTTCGCGCTGCCATACTCTCCGAACTGGCTTTCTGCCCCGATGATTTCAACACTCGTCTCCGTGAAGTCACCGGCATTGAATTTTCGGAAAACTTTCCGTGTGCGCGCGAAGGCTGCATCAGCGAAGGCTTGCGCCTTTCGGGCGGCATCAAAACCATAGAATGACATGGTGGCGCCGGTTCGAAAACCGTCTGCGTAAGTAGCGCAGGTCTTGTACATATCAGGAGCAGGGTATCCTTTGGCTTTGCCAACACGCACTCTGTTTGGTCCTGCTTCAGTAATCTCTACATGGGAAAAGTCACAGATGACATCGGGGAGGATATAATCCTGAGGATCGCCAATCTCGTATAGCATCTGCTCAGAAACCGTGCCGACACTGACGATGCCGCTTGTACCTTCTGGCTTTGTAACTTCAAAACTGCCGTCTGCTTCAATCTCGGCAATTGGATAACCGATTTCGGCAATGTCTCCGGCCAATTCCCAGTCAGTATAATTGCCGCCTGTGGCTTGCGTGCCGCATTCCAGTATGTGACCAGCCAGACTACCGCTGGCGAGAGAGTCCCAGTCATCAGCTTGCCAACCGAACTCGTGAATGCAGATACCCAGTGTAACAGCACTGTCCACACAGCGTCCTGTAATGACGATATCTGCTCCTTTCGAGAGAGCTTCGGCAATGGGGAAAGCGCCTATATACGCATTAATGCTGGCAACCTTGGCTGGATCCGGAAAGGCTTCATTAGAAAACATTTCCACAGGATTGCTTGCGGCAATATCTTCCTTTTGTGGAAGCAGGTCATCGCCCGTAATGACAGCAACACGCAGATCAAGGCCCAGTTTTTTGATAACTTCGCGGACAGCAGTGCCGCAGGCTTCCGGGTTCACGCCACCAGCATTGGCAACCAGCTTCACGCCTTTTTCAGCTATCTGGGGCAGGTGAGGGTGCAGTACCGCAGAAACGAAATCTGTCGCATAACCTTTCGTTGGGTCTTTAGCCTTGGCGCGCGCCATGATCGACATGGTGATTTCAGCCAGATAATCGTAGACAATGTACTGGACATCGCCGCCGTTCAAGAATTGCGGCGTGGCCATGGCGCTATCACCCCAATAACCGCTTGCACCACCGATCCGGACAGTTTTGTCGCTCAATGTTCCCAAACCTCCGTGTGACAATCAGCGCTGGATGTAACTTGATTTGTTACGCCGTCTAAAGTATCACTCAACAATAATGAGTAACACTCAAATTGGCAATGCAAATTTGCCCAGAGATTGCAGTGAAGGCAACCATGACGAAAGCTGGAGCTAAACAGGCAGCAGGGCAGAAATCGCCCGTTTCTGCTGGCAACTCGCCACGAGAACGCCTTGAATCTCGGGAAGAGGCAATAATCTCGAACGCCTATGCGCTTTTTCAGGAAAAGGGATACGCGCGGACAACAACCTCTGAAATAGCCAGATTGTCAGGCGTATCCGAGGGCACTGTTTTCAATCATTTCAGTAACAAGGATGCGCTTGCCGCTGCCGCCATAGAGCGGTTCTACGCACGACTGACAGAAGAAGCCGCTATCGGCGTCCAGAGAAAAAAGAACACGCGTGACAGACTCATTTTTCTCGCGACGCATCACCTGGAGAACATACTGGAAAGTCAGAGAATCCTGCAGATGGCGCTTCTCTTCGATTTCACACTTGAGATGAAGGCTGACAATCCGCTCTATCGGATGAACCGTAAATACGTGGCTGTTTTCGATCAGGTGGTCCGGGAGGGCATATTGAAGGGTGATCTACCTGAGTCCGTGTCCTCCTGGTTACTACGGGATACGTTTTATGGCGCGCTTGAATATGCGATGCGTACGATGCTCCTCAGAGGGCAGCGCGAGGATGTTAATGTCTTTGTCACGGGTCTGGTCGATATGGTGCTACGGAATGAAAAATCTGCGCCTCAGAATATCCCGAGTGGCCCCCAGCTTATCAAGCTGGCAAAAAGTCTTGAAAAGACAGTGGCACGGTTCGAAGGTCTGACATCAGAAGAGAATGAGCGAAAATGATAACTGAAAGGACATTGGCATGAGCAAGGTGGAGTTCAATAATCGCGTCGCGATCGTGACAGGGGCAGGTGTCGGCCTTGGTCGCAGTCATGCTCTGGAGCTTGCACGTCGCGGCGTAAAGGTTGTTGTCAATGATCTGGGCGGCTCCGTAGATGGTACGGGTGGCACAAATACAGTTGCTGAAAGTGTTGTTGCTGAAATTGAAGCAGCGGGTGGCGAAGCAATGGCGAACGGCGCCAACGTCACGAATGAAGCTGAAGTTGAGGCCATGGTGTCAGCTGCGATAGATCGTTGGGGACACGTCGACATTCTGGTGAACAATGCTGGCATTCTGCGTGATAAGTCCTTCTCTAAAATGGATATGGGTGATTTCAGAACAGTCATTGATGTTCATCTGATTGGCTCTGCTATCTGTTCCAAGGCAGTCTGGAACCATATGAAAGAGCGAAATTATGGTCGCATCGTTATGACGACGTCTGCCTCTGGCATGTATGGCAACTTTGGACAGTCGAACTATGGGGCGGCGAAAGCGGGCGTCGTGGGCCTGATGAATGTGCTCAGCATTGAGGGAGCCAAGAACAACATCCATGTCAATACGCTCGCGCCAACAGCGCTGACCCGGATGACAGAAGGACTTATCCCGGAAGAGGCAGCGCGGTTGATGACTGTTGAAAGCGTAACGCCAGCGCTGGTTTATCTGGCAAATGACAATGCGCCGACAAAGATGATTATGTGTGCCGGCGCAGGCGGTTACGCCATAACAGAAATCAAGGAAACGCAAGGTGTTTATCTGCCACCGGATCAGCAGACAGCTGATGCTATCGCCGATAACATCGACAAAATAATGGCATCAGCAGATGCGCGTGATATGGAAAATGCTGGTAGTCAGACAATGCATTTTGTCGGCATGGCCATGCAGCATTTATCAACCAGGTAATCTCGTCCAGAAAGGAAACTGCAATGTCAGCCTTACAAGTGCCAGCACCGTCATGGAAAACTGATGATATTGTTCTGTTTGAAGATGAGGTTGCCAAATTCTGCAAACGAGAACTGACACCGCATGTTGAGAAGTGGCGAGAGCAGGGGTGTGTAGACCGCTCTGCCTGGAACAAGGCCGGTGAGAACGGTCTTTTATGTATCTCTATGCCAGAGGAATACGGGGGTGCCGGCGGCACATTTGCTCATGAGCAGATATTCATTGAGCAGATGGTTCTGACTGGGGTGGAAGGTTTCGGCGCCTCTTTGCATAATTGCATTGTTGCGCCGTATATTGAGCATTATGGTACAGAGGAGCAGAAGCAACGCTGGCTTCCAAAGATGGCGACGGGTGAGCTCGTAGCAGCTATTGCCATGACTGAACCGGGCACAGGGTCCGATCTTCAGTCCGTGAAAACGACGGCCATCAAGGAAGGCAACCAGTATGTCATCAATGGTCAGAAGACCTTCATCACCAATGGACAGACCGCCAACCTCATAATTGTTGTGGCCAAGACTGATCCGGGTGAAGGCGCAAAGGGTGTCTCGCTAATGGTCGTTGAGACCGATGAAGTTGATGGTTTTGAGCGTGGTCGCAATCTCAAGAAGCTCGGCAACAAGGCGCAGGATACGTCAGAGTTATTCTTCAGCGATGTCAAAATACCGACAGCGAACCTGCTGGGCACTGATGAAGGGCAGGGTTTTTTCCAGTTAATGCAACAATTACCACAAGAGCGTCACCAGATAGCTGTACAGGGGATGGCGGCGATCGAGCGCGCTCTGGAACTGACGATTGACTATGTGAAAGAGCGTGAAGCCTTCGGAAGGCCGGTCTTTGCTTTCCAGAACACGCAATTCAAACTCGCCGAGTGCAAGGCGAAAGCCACGATGGCACGTGTATTTGTGGATCATTGCACAGAGCGCCTGATCGCAGGCAATCTGGACGCAGTGACGGCCTCCATGTCCAAAATGCTGCTTTCAGATCTCGAGAACGAGATCATCGACGAATGCCTTCAGCTGTTCGGTGGCTATGGATATATGGACGAGTACCCGATTAGTCGTATGTATGCAGATAGCCGTGTCCAGCGCATCTATGGCGGCACAAACGAAATTATGAAACTGCTTATCGCGCGATCAATCTAACAAGGTGAGTCAGGCGAAAACGGCAATTGACTGTTTTGCCGAAAAGACTGGTCGCCCATCGCTGCTCCAGCCAATCATATTCTGGCTGGAATAGCCATTTTCGGTATGCTCTGCGCGTGCGTGGACCAGCCACCATCCGTTTTCTGTCACTGGTGTATCGGTCAGGAAGTTGACAAGCCATGTCATTGTACTGATCGGCGCAAAGGTTTTGAAAGCGGATAACTCTGCGGGCGGGAGCGCATCAGCGATTGCTATGAGGGACAACATATCATCCACTGTATTTCTCTCCTTGAAGCGTACCCACACTTGGTTGTCAGCGTCATCGCCGCCAAAAGCCGGTGTGCCTCTGGCAAGTCTTTGATCAAAGTGATTGACGGCAAAACCGGGGCCGCCACCGCCTTCAAACAACAAGGGACTGGCATCAGGCTTCGGTACTGAAGGCATTCGCAAATCATTGCGCGATTGAGTACTTTCGCGATTGCTGCCAAAACAGAATACGGCTCTTGTCGCCAGTCCTTTTTCGCCTAAGAGATCCGACTGCAGAAAAGTGACATTCTTGCCCTGACGCAAGATACTTGTCGTGAGGGAAATATCGCCAGCGGCAGGCCCGATAAAACTGACCTGAGCAGATTGCAGCGGCGGCAAATCTGGCCCTGTCTCATAAGCTGCCTGTAAACATAAAGCAGCGCTAAGGCCGCCGAATGTGCTGCGCCCTTGTTGCCAGTCTTCTGTTATGGTGGCGGTGTAATCATCACCAGACTTCTCCAGTGACATTAGGTCTGCGAAAGATTTCAGGGACATGCCTATTTGCCGCCCAGATAGTCTTCAAGTTGATGCAAGCGGTCTTTGCCAAACCACATTTCATCACCAACAAAGAATGTAGGAATGCCAAAAATGCCGCGGGAGACTGCCTGATCTGTTTTCTCAATCAGTTTCTGCTTGATCTCGGGTTCCGCTGTACGCGCGATGATAGTTTCGGCATCAAGGCCCGCATCAGCCAAGGCTGTCTTGATGACCTCCGGGTCGTCCATCTTTTGTGAGGTCTCCCACATCGCTGGCATGACCACATCAACATACTGGTCCAGAAACCCTTCAGCTTCAGCCACAACGGCACCGCGCATGATATGCAGCGTGTTGACAGGAAAATGGTTGTTCATTTGAAAGCTGGTAAGCTGGTGCTTAACGATGAAGCGCTGCATCTCAAGTTGTTCGTAGGCAAACTTGCCCTTGATATTGGCCATAGCCACAAACGGTGACTGGTTATTGGTCGCCTTGAACACGCCACCAAGGAGTACCGGCTTCAGTGTCAGTGAGGCTCCGGTGCGTGTCAGTATCTCGGGAAGTACCTTGTAGGATAAGTATGCATTTGGGCTACCAAAGTCGAAATAGAATTCAATTTCTGCCATGATTTTTCCTCACCATTTCTCGGACCAGGGACGTAAATCCAGTTCGTGTGTCCATGCTGTTCTTGGTTGCTTGTGTAGGCGCCAGTATTGTTCGGCAATATGCTCCGGGTTCAGTATTTTATCTTCTTCTCGCATCTGATCCACCTGCGGGACGTTTTCACGAATGAAGGTGCTGTCAATCATGCCGTCGATAACAGTATGGGCAACGTGTATGTTCATCGGTCCCAACTCTCGAGCCATGGATTGTGCGAGCGCGCGCAGCGCAAACTTGGCACCAGCAAATGCTGCATAACCGGGCCCGCCGCGCATACTTGCCGTCGCGCCGGTGAAAATGATCGTGCCGCTCTGTCTTTCTTTCATATGGCGCGCGACTTCACGTCCCATCAGGAAGCCTGCAAAAGCCGCCATCTCCCAGACTTTTCTGTAAACGCGCGAAGTTGTTTCCGTGATGCCAAAGTTGACGTTCGCACCAATGTTGAAAACGGCAACTTCTATCGGGGCAATATCCTTCTCAATCTTATCAATCAGCGCCACCATCTCTGTTTCTTCGCGTGCATCAACACCAAAAGCGTGGGCAGTACCCCCATCGCCTCTGATGGACTTTGCAAGCTCTTCCAGTTGTGTGATGTGCCTCTCGCGCCGCGTGACGCAGCTGACATAGCCTTCCCGGGCGAAGCGTCGTGCCACCGCGCCGCCTGTTGCATCTCCGGCGCCAATAACAAGGCAGCTCTTTGAATCAGCCATCCTCATGTCTCCTTGCAGAGACACTTTCAAACTTGAAGTTACTTTGGTCAAGAATTTGATGCAGTAAGAGGCAGGGGCTTAATTCTTGTTTGCGGCCAGCCAGTTTTCCAGCCAGTGGATATTGTAATCGCCACGCTGGAACTCTTCATTATCAATCAGGCGCTGGAAAAGAGGAATGGTTGTGTTAATTCCCGTAATGACAGTTTCATCCAGCGCACGCTTGAGCCTCGCCAGCACGAGTTCACGGGTATCACCGAAAACGATCAGCTTACCAATCATGGAGTCATAATAGGGTGGAATTGTATATCCATCGTATACAGCCGAATCAAACCGGACACCTGGCCCACCAGGCGCATGGAAGTTTGTTATTTTTCCCGGTGAGGGAGCGAAAGTCTGTGGGTCTTCAGCATTGATGCGGCATTCAATCGAGTGGCCCTTGAATTTGATGTCTTCTTGCTTGTAGCCGAGAGGCTCACCAGCAGCGATGCGAATTTGTTCGCGCACAAGATCAACATCAGTGATCTGCTCTGTGACAGGATGCTCAACCTGAAGCCGGGTATTCATCTCGATGAAGTAGAATTGACCGTCTTCATACAGATATTCAATCGTCCCGACACCCAGATATCCCAGTTTCTCAATAGCTGCCCTGGTTGTCTCGCCAATCTGATCGCGTTGTTCCTTTGTCAGGGCAGGGGATTGCGCTTCTTCCAGAACTTTCTGGTGACGACGCTGGAGGGAACAGTCGCGCTCACCAAGATGAATGACATTGCCATGGGCATCAGCGGCAATCTGGATTTCAATATGACGCGGTTGGCCGAGATACTTTTCGAGGTAGACAGCGTCATCACCAAAAGCTGCTTTTGCTTCAGCCTGTGCAGTAAAGATAGCCTGCTCAAGGTCGCCTTCGCTTTCGGCCAGCTTCATTCCGCGCCCGCCGCCGCCGGAAGCAGCCTTGATTAGCACCGGGAAGCCGATTTCCCGTGCCACGCGCATGGCCTCAGCAGTGTCAGAAATGCCGCCATCAGAACCGGGCACAAGCGGAATGCCCGCTTTGCCCATTGTTTCCTTCGCAGCGATCTTGTCGCCCATGACGCGGATATGATCGGCAGACGGACCGATAAAAGTGAGATCATGCGCTGCGATAATTTCGGCAAAGCGTGCATTCTCTGACAGAAAGCCATAGCCGGGATGTATTGCATCTGCACCAGTAATTTCTGCGGCCGCAATGATGGAAGCAACATTCAGATAGCTGTCCTTGGCGGGTGGTGGACCAATGCAGACGCTTTCATCAGCGAGTGATACATGCATCGCGCTGGCGTCGGCTGTTGAATGTACCGCAACGGTCGAGATGCCAAGTTCCTTGCAGGCGCGGTGTACCCGCAAGGCAATTTCACCGCGGTTAGCAATAAGAACTTTTTTGAACATGCCGTTGGACCTTTGTGGTGGTTACCCGAATGCGCAAGGAGTGGGCGATTAGCCGATGACCAGCAGGGCTTCACCAAATTCAACAGGCTCAGCGTCAGTCGCCAGAATTTCTTTTACGGTGCCGGATTTCGGGGCCTTGATTTCATTCATGGTCTTCATGGCTTCGACAATCATCAGAGTTTGCCCCTCGCGCACCTGGTCGCCGATTTTTACAAATGGATCGGCCCCGGGAGCGGGTGACATGTAAGCCGTGCCAACCATTGGGGACTTTACTGCCCCTGGATGATTAGCTGCATTAGCGGCGTCAGAAGGCGCCGGTGTCTCGGGGGCAGGAGCCTGTTCCTGAACGGGTGCTGGTGCCGCCTGTGTAACAGGCGCGCTTATGGCTTGCGCAATGCCGCCGCGCGCAACGCGCAGCGATATCTCATCTTTTTCGATTTCGATTTCAGTCAGGCCAGTTTCTGTCAGGACGTCTGCTAATGCCCTGATCCACTCGAGTTCTTTTTGCATGGAATTGCCCGCGTTCTTTTGTGCCATGAGACCTGTCTTATTGATTTTTCTGGCTCTTTTCAATGAGCCGTGCTGCGGCGTCAAGGGCCATAACGTAACCATCTGTACCAAATCCGCAGATCAGCCCGGTGACAACAGGGCTTACCATTGACTTGTGACGAAATGCCTCGCGCGCGTGGATATTGGAGATGTGTAATTCAATTTTGGGGATAGAGCAGGCCTTTAGGGCATCGTGTAACGCGACTGAGGTATGGGAATATCCGGCAGCATTCAAAATAAGGGCCTGTGCCTGCGAGTTGGCTTCGTGGACCCAGTCAATCAACTCGCCTTCGGTGTTGGTCTGGCGAAAGTCTATTTCCACTTTCAGTTTACCAGCCCGTGACGCACACCTTTGTTCGATTTGCTCGAGTGTATCATGACCATACACGGCAGGTTCCCTCACGCCCAACAGGTTGAGGTTTGGTCCATTCAGGATGAAAATTACTGGCGTGGTCATATCCGTCTTTCGGGAGGAAACTGAAAAACAGCACTCTAGCGCTTGTATCCTAACAGAGGATTGCTACGTCGTATCATGAAAATGACAGAGGCTCAGACTTTGGCAACTATTCAGGTTTCGGTGAACGGAAAGAACAGGGAAATATCTGACGGCTGTTCCGTGAGTGCCCTTTTGACGGCGCTTGAACTCAAGCCCGTCAAGATCGCAATAGAGCTCAATCGTGAAATCGTGCCGAAATCGGCTTTTGACAGCACAGTATTAAAGAGCGGCGATCAACTGGAGATCGTGCAGTTTGTAGGTGGAGGATAATCATGAGCGACAGTTTTCAGATTGCCGGAAAAGAGTATGCGTCGAGGCTTATTATCGGCACCGGTAAATACAAGGATTATGCCGAGAATGCAGCGGCCGCTGAAGCTGCGGGGGCAGAGATCGTCACGGTTGCAGTTAGGCGCGTTAATCTGACTGATAAAGACAAGCCCATGTTGGTCGATTATCTTGACCCTGAAAAATACACATACTTGCCCAATACAGCAGGCTGTTTCACAGCTGAAGATGCTATTCGAACCTTGCGTCTTGCCAGAGAAGCCGGTGGCTGGAATCTTGTTAAGCTTGAAGT
>JALEGJ010000055.1 GCA_022763115.1 Aquisalinus sp. | reverse complement strand
TGAAGTGGAAAGCTGAACGACCCGAACCGAAACTCGTTACGGCTGCTTCCTTCCGGACCTGACCGGGTTGGCGAGGAGCTCGTCCGCCAGCCTTCCGATAGTACATATCGCGCCTTGCTTCAGGAAATACAAGGGGCAGTTGCCGCGCTTGTGAAAAACCATCGGCGCATCTGCAGCGATTGCTTGTCAGAGCCAACAGGCGGTGCGAGGAAGCGCCATGCCCATTGCAAATCCAAACTACTTTACCGGGAACCCGCTGGAGCGCTTGTCTGAAAAGCGCGGGGATGCCAGCTGGCTTGCCGAGCAGCTGGCGCATGAGAAAGCCTGCATGGTGCCGTTCTGGCGTGGCAGGCCACTGGTCGAGATGCCGGATGGGCCGGGCGGTCAAGCACGCGCTTTATGGCTCTCGCCGCTGGCCCGGTCAGAATTCGCAAGTGATGCCCCGATCGTGCTGCTCGGTTTCCGGGAAGGCGCGCCCTATTTTGCGCTGGATGCGTCTGCCAGCGGTTCTTCCGCAGAAACCGCGCCCTTTGCGGACATGGCAAGCTATAAGGGCATGCGCGACCTGGCCGAGATGCTGCCGCGTGATGAAGTTGCCATACTGGGGCAGGCTTTGTGGCTATTGGACTGGCATCGCCGACACCAGTTCTGTGCAAATTGCGGTGCGCGAAGCGAGATGGTCGGCGGGGGTACGCATCGCCATTGCGATGCTTGCGACACGGATCACTTTCCCCGAACAGACCCGGTTGCGATTGTTCTCGTGACACGCGGTGACAAGTGCCTTCTGGGGCGCGGCGTCAAGTTTCCACCGACTTTCTTTTCCGCGCTTGCCGGCTTTCTGGAACCCGGCGAGACGCTGGAAGAATGCGCCGCACGCGAAGTTTATGAAGAAGTGGGCGTCAGGGTGAAAGACGTGCGCTATATTTTCAGTCAGCCATGGCCTTTCCCGTCTTCATTGATGGCAGGCTACATCGCCGAGACGGATGACACAGATTATACGCTCGACGAAACGGAAATCGCCGAGGCCCGTTGGGTGAGCAAGAGAGAAATCAAGTCAATCCTGACCGGGGAACGCCGCGATGATCTGAACATCCCCCCGCCGTTCGCTATCGCACATCAGCTTTTGGTCGAGTGGGTGAAAGAGTGACAGCAGCTCATTCTGTCCTCATGCTGAGCCGGGCGCTTTAGCGCTCGTGCCGAAGCACCCCTTACTGAGCGTCATCCTTCGGCTGCCCCGGATCAAGTCCGGGGCGCTCAGGATGAGGTGTTTTCAGATGCTATCCATTACATTCTGACTGCAGAATAAGGTGCCCATTTGTCAGCCCAGGGCCGTGCCTGCTCCAGCTCATAGGAGAGCTCAAGCAACGTGCGCTCATCACCGGTGCGGGCAGCGAACTGACTGCCAATCGGCAAGCCATTGGAAGACCAGCCAAGCGGCAGCGAAATCGCACAATTTCCGACACCATTATAATTCCCCGTGTAAACTGAATAATCCAGTGTACGCTCATACATTTGCTCGAAGGGCAAATCTGCGCCGAGTTCACCCAATCGTAATGGGGGTTTGCGCAGGACGGGCGTGAGAATGACATCAAACTGACTGAAATAATCAGCGTAAATAGCTTCCGCTTCCTTGAAGAACGCCACCGAGCGATCAAACTGGCCGGGGTTCTGGCGCTCGCGCTCTTCGAAAAACTCTGCCAGCCCTATCGTCCAGGGTTCAAGGCCACGGCGCTTGCCGATCAAGCGCCATTGCCGCAAACCGATCAAACGAGCATTATTGACGATGGGCACGACGCCACCGGACCACAAAGCCATGAAGTGCTCTTCCATGGCGCGCGCATCAAACGGCGGGGCAGAATCGATGACCTCATGACCAAGATCACGACAAAGCTGAGCGGTGTCTTCGAGTGCAAACTTCACCTCACTGTCCGCATCCGTGCCGATACCTGTTTCCGTGTAGTAAGCGATTTTCAGACGGCGCGATGAAGGCCCGGCCACATAGCCAACAGGATCGAACGTGGCATTGTCACCTTTCTTTTCTGTGGCGTTCAATATCTGTGCCGTATCCCGGACAGTCCGGGTTACAGCCATGCGTACAGAGAGGGATACGGGAAGCCGCGAGGGGTTTTGTGCTGCCAGCCTGTCACGGCTTGCTTTCAGACCGACCAGACCACACACAGAAGCCGGGATGCGGATTGAGCCGCCGCCATCGCCGGCATTCGCACATGGCACCATACCAGCGGCTACTGCAGCCGCCGCACCACCACTGGACCCACCGGTATGATAGTCCGTATTCCATGGATTAGCCGCTTCACCCAGCAACACCGACTCTGTTGTCGGCAGAAGGCCGAACTCGGGCGTGTTGCTTTTGCCGACCATGACGAAACCTGCCGCCTTGGCAAGACGCACATCGCCCTCATCTGCCTTGGCAACATTGCGCTCGAACAGCCTTGCCCCATAGGTCAGGGGCTCACCTTCCAGGGCAGACAAATCCTTGATGAGATACGGCACACCACGAAATGGCCCATCAGGTAATTGCCCTTGCGCTTCAGCCCGCGCTTTCTCGAAGCGCTCGAAGACGACCGCATTCAGCTTCGGATTCAACCGCTCAATCCGGGCAATCGCTGCATCCACCAGTTCGAGGGGTGTAACAGCACCGTCGCGCACCAGCTTTGCCTGCGCCATGCCATCAAGCGCGGCAAACTCATCTACTTCTGCCCGGGCTGTGCTCAAGCCACCAGTCAGCGCCAACGCCGCCGTTGCGGCTGTCCCTTTCAAAAATTCACGCCTGTCCATATCTGTCTCCTCCTGTTTCTTTGGTCGACTATAAGCAGCAGGCCCCTGAAGGGACAGCCTTTATCAGTTTGATGCCGTGATCGCCTCAAGGTCCGCGCGCATGGCTTTTGTGAAGCGCGTATCCAGCAAGCCTTTTTGGAAGTGGTCTTTGCGGGCAGCGTTCAGTGCATCAAGGTCACTCGCAGTCATGGGGACCTTCATATAGCGTCGATGAAAGCCATTTTGCTTTGCATAATACTCCGGCAAATGCTCAGGCTTAGGGGTATCTCGAACGCGGCCACTAAAAATGCCATCAAAAAAATCGATCAGGTGTGATCTTTCAAGACACGCGTGGTGCTGATTATTCTTCAAGCAGGGTTGCGCAAGAACCTTTTTGTATTCTTCATCAGACTGGTCCAGCATCTGGACATGTGCACTCAACTCTTCAAGCGAAGAATAATTCCGTGCATTGATGTATCTTGCAGGATTAAAAATCTCATCAACAAAGTCATCGCCCCAGTAAACAGGGATCGCATCAGCCAGCATGGCATTGCCCAGTTTTTCGGTCACATATCCTGGCGAGATGGAATTTTCACAGGCGATAATAAACTTTGAGGCACCGAGGAAGTCCCATGTTTGGGCTGGTGGCACGGGACCACCAATGTTGTTCCTGTGCCTTCCCCCACTATCAACCTGTTTGTAGGCTGACAGTACATCGAAAATATCTTCTCGCATCTTCGCATTGCCGTTGGAAGCAAGATAGGCAGCAAACCGGGTCTTGCCTGCCAGTATCTCACGGCCATCTTTCAGGTGGCGGTCAACAAGCTGGTCAATCCGGTCATAACCGGGCCGCAGCGCGAAATTCGGCAACTGCAGATGTCGGGGATTGTCGATATCCGGACGGAAGGTAATTGCATAATCGCACCAGCGAAAATCCGGGTATGCTGCTTCGTGGGTAATGAAGATTTTCTCGCAGCTGTAATTCAGGTGATCCGCGCCATTGATGCTGAAAATCAGATAATCAGGCTCATCCGACAATTCGACGGGAAAGTTTGCCTGCAGATGTTGCCAAAGCGGATATCCGCCCGGGCTGAAACCGTTCCAGACATCTGTAAATTTAATCTTGATCGTTTTTCCCTGAGACACATTCTACTCCGATGATCAACTGCGCACTCGCCCTGGTGTATAGTGCAATCTGAGCATCTCGTGGTCTTATGAGAAGTCTGCAGTGAACGCCAGACCCCACTTGATCCCATCGTAAGTGCCTTCCGGTTGACACGCTCCCAACCAGCACCTAGCGCAGACCAATGAATTTCCTCGCAGCACTCTTGCCTGTCATCATTCTTGTTGGTCTGGGTCAGCTTCTGGCCCGCTGGCAGATCATCGCCGCTGATGGCTGGAGGGCAATTGACCTGATCTGCTATCGGGTGCTGTTCCCTGCACTGATCGTTGTGACGCTGGCGCGAGCACCTTTCGATCATGCGCCCTGGCATGTGATGGGTGTGCTCTTCCTTACGCAGCTTGCTATGGGCGCAATCGGCCTCCTGGCCTTACCCTTAATGCACGTCTCACAAAAATATACACGCCCAGCAGTTGGCAGTATTATCCAGTCCAATGTGCGCTGGAATACGTTTATTGCGCTCTCTATCGCTGGTTCTTTATATGGAGAAGCCGGGTTGGCGCTTATTGCCATCGCGGCGGCAGCCATGATCCCGACAGCCAACATATTGTCGGTTTATGCCTTTATCTATTTTGGCGAAACCACTGAGGGTCAGCAGCCAAAACCGATCCGGGCTCTGGCAGGTAACCCGCTGGTTATTGCCTGCGCCATTGGCGCTGCGCTGAACATCACCGGACTGACGCCAACCGGACCGCTTGAGGAGGTGCTTGACCTGCTCGCAGCCGGTTCAATAGGACTTGGCTTACTGGCAGCGGGAGCAGGTATCAACTTGCCAGCCTTATGGCAGTCAGGCGCGCGCACAGCTTTATGGTCAGCTGTGCGGCTGATCTTTATGCCATTCATCGCGCTGGCACTGGGGATTTTGATGGATTTCGATAGCCTTCAGCTTGGCTGTATCGTGATTGCAACTGGCGTTCCGACTGCTGTTAACGGTTTTATTTTATCCCGCCAGCTTGGCGGCGACGCTACCTTGTCCGCCAATCTCATCGCCGTGCAGACCGTCTTTTCGATGATGACCTTGCCTCTGATCTTCTGGTTTATCCCTTCCTGAACAGAAGAGCCGGGCAGGAGGTGCTTTGGTAGATTTTATTGTGAGTGAGCGCTTACTGTGACCTGCGTCACAGCCAACATGGTTAATGCCGTCTAGGGTCAGATCATCAACAAAGGAGAGAAGAAATGCTTACAACACTCACAAAAACAGCCGCCGCCCTGACCATCTCAGCAGCAGCCATCCTGGCCCCGGCCAACGCTGAAGAAGCCCCCGCAACACAGGACTTCACGGCTTTTCTTGAGCAAATGACAGAGGCAAACTCTGCCAAACTGGCCGAGATGGTTGAACAGAAAACCAGTGCTATCCTGGTGGTCGAAATGGCGAATCTTGAGGTCGCAGACACAATCCGGATGGCAGAAGCCAATACGTCTTACGGGTCAGAATTGAACGTCGCCTATGCAAGTGTTCCGGCTTACCTGCTGGTGCCGATCGCAGACTGATATCTGACCATCAGGGGAGCAAGGAGAGCAGGTGCCATTGCAGCAGCTGCTCTTTTTGTATTCTTGCAGCCCTCACTCCCAACTGAACGCCGGATATTCCGGGTAGACAAGAGAAATATCTGTCTCGCCTGCCTCAACACGGCGACGTGCCTCGGCACGCAGATCCGCCAGATCACCTGTGATCGCATAGCGCAGATCACGCACCTGGTACCACTCGTCATTGAAGTGATCGGGGCGATCCTTGTGATCCATTGCCAGCATAGGGGCGAGCCGGGCAAAACCGCCATAAATGCGGGCAGCTTGCGCGCGCTCGAAGGCATCAATCTCTGCAAATAGCACTGCAAGCGCAGGCCCCACTTCTGCCTGAGCCGCAGCAGCTTCATCACGCGCTGATGGTGTTGCCATTGAAGTAAAATAGGTGATGGCCTCATCAACATCGATGCGCGCGGCATCGCGCCAACGGTGCATGTCATCACGATTGATGAGCAGTTCTGTCTCGGGCTCAACAACCAGAACCGTGGGGGTGCCATATATCACCGGCATCCCGAAACGCTCAATTACATAACGCCCACGCTGCAAATACCCGACATCGACCAGCAGCACTTCGTAGCGTTCCGAGATGACCTGCCCGAGCCGTTTGTTGTTGAGTGTTTGTACAAATCCCCGACTGTCATGGCACCAGTTGGCCCCCATCACGATGAGGGCCAGCTTGTCAGTTGCGGCCGCCCGGGCCAGCACCTCATCAACCTCATCCATTACCTTGTTGGAAGGCTGAAAGGCAGTTTCCGGATCATACTGAGTTAATGCGGTCGCCCGCGCTTGTGGTTCCAAGGCAATGCCTGAAGCAGACTGCGCACAGGCAGTCACCAGGCACAAGCCGATGATAAGAACGCTGGACAGGCGCATGTTAATAACTCCGATTACAAACTTCGGCGGAAAGATCAGTTGACGCCTTTATATCTCAACTCACCACGCTCGACCCCGGCACGACAATCACTGGCATCCCGGTTAATATCTTCATCAAGCAATGTCGCAGCCATTCCTTCACCAGCAAAGCGCGGGTCATCGCATTCGCCGTCATTGGCCCACTCGCTGCTGTCATCCCCAAAATAGATACCTTCAGAGCGCTGAACGGTACGACTGTCGCCCGTGAATGTCAGGTCACCGCGCTCTACACCTGCCCTGCAATCTGTCGCATCAGCGCCCCTGTCAGAATCCAGAAGCGTTTCTGCCATGCCTGTTCCCGAAAAACGTGGGTCGTCACACTCACCATCGTTGGCCCATGTGCTTGAGTCATCGCCATAATCGATATCAGCACCTGCCAGACGAATTCTGCCAGCCTCATAAGCTTCGCGACAATCTGTTGCATCCCGTCGAATATCAGCATCGATATTCAGTATTGCCATGCCATCCCCCTCGAAACGGGGATCATCGCATTCCCCATCATTTGCCCACTCACTGCTGTCATCGCCAAAGTCAATGGTTTGGGCTGACGCGTGACCCGTCAGGGAAAAGAAGCACAAGGACGCCAGCACAGGCAAAATTGTCAGGAACCGCAAAGACATATCGAACACCTTCTTATTGTTATCGGGCGACCTTAACATGGAATCTGGGGGGGTAAACGCCGAAGTGGGATAGATTGAGTATGCCGCTGCGTCAGGCTGCGTCCTCGCCAATCAGGACTTCCCGTTTACCGGCATGATTGGCGGATGAAATGATACCTTCATCTTCCATTTTCTCGATCAGGGTTGCCGCCCGGTTGTAGCCGATCTGCAACCGCCGCTGGATGTAACTGGTTGATGCCTTGCGATCACGTGCCACAACTGCGACGGCCTGATCGTACAATGCGTCGCCCGAGGATGTATTGCCCCCAACTGAGAGACCAAGCGCGTCTACTGCCCCGCCATCCTCATCAGACATCTCGGTGACTTCCTGAACGTAATCCGGCTTGCCCTGTTTTTTGAGATGCGCAACAATTTTTTCGACTTCCTTGTCAGCAACAAAAGCACCATGGACACGCGTCAGGCGGCCACCACCTGCCATAAAGAGCATATCGCCCTGCCCCAGCAGTTGCTCCGCCCCCTGCTCGCCCAGAATAGTGCGTGAATCAATCTTCGATGTTACCTGAAAAGAAATACGTGTAGGGAAATTTGCCTTGATTGTACCGGTAATAACATCAACCGACGGACGCTGGGTGGCCATAATCATATGGATGCCTGCTGCCCGCGCCATCTGGGCAAGGCGCTGAACCATGCCCTCAATGTCCTTGCCCGCAACCATCATCAGGTCCGCGACCTCATCGATCACGACGACGATGAACGGCATCGGCTTGTAATCAAGTTCTTCTATCTCGTAGACAGGATCACCTGTTTCCTGATCGTAGCCAGTGTGCACCTTGCGCGTGAGAAGTTCACCGCGCTCGTCGGCTTCACGCACCCGGTCATTGAAGCCACTGATGTTCCGCACACCCAGCTTGGACATCTGGCGATAGCGTTCTTCCATCTCGCGCACTGTCCATTTCAGCGCGACAACAGCTTTGCGCGGATCCGTCACAACAGGTGCCAGAAGGTGTGGTATTCCCTCGTAGACGGAAAGCTCCAGCATCTTTGGATCAACCATGATGAGCTTGCACTGGTCCGGCGGCAGTCGGTACAGGAGCGACAGGATCATTGTGTTGATGCCGACAGATTTACCCGAGCCGGTGGTCCCGGCAATCAGCAAATGAGGCATCTTGGCAAGGTCAGCGAAGACAGCCTCGCCGCCTATATTCTTGCCCAGGCTCAACGTCAGCGATCCGCCGCTGCGCTCAAATTCCGGCGAGGACATCATCTCGCGGAAGAAAACCATCTCCCGGTCCTGATTGGGCAGTTCGATACCGATTGCGTTGCGGCCCGGCACCACTGCCACCCGGCAGGCGACAGCACTCATGGAGCGAGCAATGTCGTCCGACAAATTTATAACACGGGAAGATTTTACACCAGCAGCGGGCTCAAGCTCATAGAGCGTCACGACCGGGCCCGGACGTACATTGATGATCTCGCCGCGCACACCGAAATCCGCCAGAACCGTTTCCAGCATCCGGGCGTTCTGCTCCAATGCCTCATCGGATACTTCGAGTTGATTGCCAGGATCAGGCTTGGCCAGCAAATTCAACGGTGGCAGGCGATAATCTTCGGCACTGAAAGCCGGAAATTCCGGCTGCATCTCAGACTGTTCGCGTTTGCTGGATTTCTGTTTTTTCTGCTTGCGGATAATTCGGCGCTGGGCGGCGGGGGATAGTTCCTCCTCAGCCTCCTCCGCTTCTTCTGCCTCTTCGACAAGACTTAAATGGCTGCCAGCTTCGACCTCTTCTTCGTCTTCGAGCTCTTCCTCAAGATCATCTTCCACATCGCGTTGCTGATCCCGGATTTCCTCGAAGCGGGCAATGTGCCAGGCGACAACCTGTTCAGCACGATAGCGCACCTCATCTGCGATAACCAGGGCGGCTTCTCCGCCAGCCTCAATATGGTCACGCCGTACGCCGCAAGCGAAGCACGTGAAGAATGTGCTGAGAAACAGGTAGATTCCGCCAGCCAGAATAGATGCGCCGGGAATGCCGATCATTTTGAAAGGAGCGACCAGCACCGCCGAAAGGCCATCACCCAAAAGACCGCCCATACCGACACGAAACGGCCAGTCGATCGTCAGCGGCAAGCACCCGGCAAATCCCGCCATGCACAGAACGCCAAGCCCCCATGCAAAGAAACGCCACCAGGCACGGGCGGGTGTTGTCTCCGGGGCGCCGTGGAAGAACGCGTTTGTCCCCCAGACTGCCATTGTTACGGGCAAAAGAAGCGCCGCACCGCCCATGAGTTGCAGCATGAAATCTGCGATATTCGCGCCCGTCGTTCCGAACAGGTTGCGCACGTCGCGGGCAGTCGCATTATTAAGACTGGGGTCACTGACTGAATAGCTGATAACAGAGATCAGCAGCATCATCGCCAACAAAATCAACGCACCGCCACCAGCCCGCATAATAAGCGCACGCACAGCCTGACCTGCCATTTCCAAGGCAGGCGTCTCGTAGCTTCCGCGATGGTCGCTGGCGGCTCGGCTCATAATGTTAACTCTTCGGCAGTAAAGGTTACCAAATCATTGACAAACAGTGTGACAGCCAGTTGCAAACAAAAGGTTAACGTCGGTTAACGAATTCGTTTAGTTTTGTTTTCGATGCCAACATAAGGCGTCATTTGCAGGCTGACACCGGTAAATGGCGACTGTTGAATTCTGTCCACTCGAAATCAGCAGCATTGCTGCGAAAGATATAGGTGAAAAATGACCGAATTTTTTGATAGCCTGGATGTAAACCAGTATTTGCCCGGTGCGATAGCCTGGGGAACAAACCTCCTGCTCGCCATACTGATACTGATTATTGGTTTCTGGATTGCCGGACGTGTTGCCAAATTTGTAAGAGGCATCGGCGAGAAACACGAAAAGCTGGATGACACCCTGTTCCGCTTTTTGGGCAGCATCGCCAAATACATCATACTTGCGTTTGTGTTTATCGCTGTCCTGAACCGCTTCGGTGTTGAAACCACTTCCATTGTGGCTTTACTCGGTGCAGCTGGCCTCGCCGTTGGCCTCGCCCTGCAAGGTGCCCTTTCCAATCTGGCTGCGGGGGTCATGCTGTTGATTTTCCGCCCCTATAAAGTCGGCGACTTTGTTGAAGCAGCCGGAAAATTCGGAAATGTGACAGAAATCGATCTGTTCACAACGATCATGCAGACTTTCGACAACCAGCATATTATTATCCCAAATAGCCAGATATGGGGTGAGCAGATTATCAATCATAGCCACCATCCCATACGCGGTGTCGACATGCATTTTGGCATCGCCTACGATGAAAAAATTGATGCCGCGAAAGAAGTTATCCTGGGTGTATTACGCGACCACCCTCACATACTTGATGACCCGGCGCCTTTTGTGGAGGTAGAAACCTTAAACGACTCTTCTGTCGATTTTCTGGTACGTCCGTTCTGCAAAGGAGAACATTATTTTGATGTTCTTTATTCTGTACCGGAACTTGTCAAAAAAGGCCTTGATAGCGCCAATATCGAAATTCCGTTCCCGCACCAGAAAGTCATTCTCTTCAAAGGCGACGCATAAGAGATGAAACCCTAAATGGTTCTTGCGCTTGCTGGCGCAAGAACCTTTTCCTGCTTTGAGTTCTTCGCTTTTTTCCAGGCTTGCCTGATCCAGCGCAGGGCAGGTTTTTCGACCCAGAACGTCACGGCTGTTGCCAACAACAGGCCAAGGGCGGTCGCACACAAAATGGAAGCCGCCACGCCAACACCGTGTCCCTGTAGCCAGTTAATGAGATAGAAGCCGATGTTCTGGTGCACGAGGTATAGACTGTAAGAGATCGTGCCAAGGAACACGAGTGGACGACAGATGATGAAAGACAGCCGCCCGGTTATGCCGAGCCAGAACACGCCCCAGAAACTCGCCTGAATGACCGCCGCCCATAAGGGTGCAATCAGAAAATTCGCTGCGACACTGCCAGCGAGGATCGCGTGGATGAGGCGTTCCCTGCGCCCGGTCCAGAGCAGGTAAAAGGCAATACCGGAAAGGAAGAACGGCGCCCATTCGAGGATCAGCAAATCATACAGGGCGTATGCGACAGGATGATCCTTGAACCCGGCAATTTCGGCAACCACGGCGAGCACCAGCCAGCCAGCGCAGATATGCGTCATTTTGCCAATCCAACCCAGACGGCAAATCAGTGCCATGAGGATATAAAATTTCAGTTCCACATATAATGTCCAATATACCTCATCAACATGAGGCACACCAAAGAAGCGCTGGAACATCGTGTAATTCACGGCAATATCTGACGCGGGCAACATCGCAGAGGGCATCAAAAGGGCTGTCGCGATAATCGTCAGTGTCAGGCATACCCAGTATGCGGGGAAAAGGCGGGAAAAGCGCGACACGGCAAAGTCAGCTGTGCTGGAGACACGTTCCAGTGTCATGAAGATGACAAAACCGGATATCATGAAAAACAGGCTGACAGGGATTACCCCATAATATTTCAGCGTTTCCAGATTATCTGACGCTGGCCAGAACACCGGCGTCGCGTGGCCATAAAGGTGATCGTAAAGCGGCAGAAAGTGCACCAGCACCACAGCAAAGGCCGCGAGGCCACGCAGAACATCAAGTTCCTCAAAGCGACTGGTCTTGTTTACAGACATGCCTGCTCCTTCAATCCGGCTCGCAAGGTTTGTCCGAATACAGCATATCCGGCACGGCTGAGGTGAATGCCGTCATTCCTGAATAGTTCAGCCTTCGGTACGCCCTTCTCGTCCACAAATTGCTGATACCAGGCAAGGCGTGTGCAGTGACGATGCGCGGCACAAACCTTATCGGCTTGCGCATTCAGCTGACGGATGACCGGATTGAGTTTTTCACTATCCGTTATGGTGAAGATCGGCGTTACTGGTAATGCTTCCCCGAGCAGAACCTGCTGCCCCTGATATTTGCTCAGCAGATCATCAAGGTGGGCTGCCACATCCATCGGGTGCGCGCCATAGGCGAGGTCATTGATCCCCAGATTGATGACCACACATGCCCCCTTGCGGGTGAACGCAAGTTGATCTGCCTCGTTGACGAGCCAGCCTGCACGCTCCCCGCCAACAGCAACATTCAGCACACTGTCAGCCAGGTCCGAGACATCGTGGCCGGCAAGCATGCTGTCGCCGATCAGATATACTTTGGCACCATCGCGCTGCTCATCATGCCACTCAGCTTCGCCATAGGTGGTCTGGCGGTGCAGTGAGAAGTATTGCGCTTCACCCGGCAAGCCCAGTATCTCGGAAATCGCGTAAGCTTTTTCAGGGGTGTGCAGGATTACCCCGAGAAGAAACGCCAGTATGAGCGCGATCACGCTCGGATACAAAGTTGACCGCCTGACTTTCAGACCACGCCGCATGGTTACCACCGCCTTAAGATTTCACGGCGGTAACCTGACATAAGGGGGTTAAAATCCGATTGACCCGGAAGCCAAGACCGGTCCGTTACCGGAAGCCAGCAAGGCGCTCTTCCGTGTCTGTAATATCCGGATATTCCCGGGCTTGCTCTTCGGCGATAGCCTCCTCCAGCGGGCGGTTTTCCAGAGCAACCTGATGCAGGTCTTTGTACGCCGCTATGACTGCACTGGAATTAGCCGCGATCTCACTGGCTCTTTTTTGCACTAATGCGTCCAGTTCTTCCTTGCTCTCACAGGCCTCATTCGCGAGCCCCCAGCTAACCGCATCCTTGCCCAGAAAAGTCCGTGCTGTAAAAGAGAGTTCACGGGCACGACGCATACCCACGGCGCGCGGCAACGTCTGGGTCATGCCCCAGGTGGGGCGAATACCAAACTTGGCGTGCGTATCGCCGAACTTTGTGTCCACTGTCGTATAAATAATATCGCAGTGCAGCGCAATTTCCAGCGCACCCGTAAAACAGGCACCATGCACCTTGGCGATAACCGGCAATCTGCACTGACGGATCGCCGTTGCAGCTTCATAGGCCGGTTCATCAAAGACACCGCTGATCTTGCCAGCGACGGGCGTGACACCCTGCAACACCTTAAGGTCGACCCCGGCAGAGAAAGCACGCCCCGCACCTTCCAGCACGATAACTTTCGTCTCGCCGTCGATTTCAGCTGCGCGAAAGACGTCCCGCAAGGCATGGAGCATTTCCGGTCGAAACGCATTTAGCGCTTCCGGCCTGTTCAGAGTGACAGTGCGGATACCATTCTCAATGCTTGTCAGGATCATATCGGTAATTTGAAATTCAGCCATGGTGTTCCCTCAATGGTCAGGAGCCACCATGGCCAGATATTTCGCTCAGCGCTAGAGCAGGCTACAGTTAAAAGTTTCCAAACTATATATGTTACGAGCCATCAGGGCCGGTTTTACCAGAGCCATTCGTTTTATGACACTTGCTAGCAAACTCTCTAAACCCATCATCGATTGGGGATGGGTCAATTCGATGGCGACTGATTTCAAACCCTTTACCTTGCACAACAGCATTAAAAATTTTAGCCGCAGTGGAAAAGTCTCGTGTTTGATAGAGTTGCAACTCTTTCACACGTGTCCAAACAGGAAAAAATGGCTCGCGCCCATCAATCCGAAGAGTATATGACTTCGTACGGTAATTGATGCTCTGTTCACGAACAGATCGTAGTCGCGCGTTTTGTTCTGCCACAGGTCTCGTGATAATCGTCGCTACGAGACCCTTTTCCTGGGAGCAAGAAAATCTGATTTCAGGACGATTTTCGTCCGTGCTTCTCGTTAAGAGAACATCATAAGAGAAATCATTTGCAGCATTCTCTCGAATTTCTACTTTTTGTGTGAAAGACTTAGTTTCCCACTCAGCTGCGTTAGCGGTTGAAAAAGCCATTAGGGCAGTCAGCCCTGAAAATACGTATTTCATATCGGTTCAGTCCCCTGTGATACGCCCATTAGTAATATAACGGCGAATCATATTTTTTCACATTAGCATTCGTTCAGACTTGACACATTCATCCAAGCAATTGTGCCCGCACAAAACCTCGTGCCAGCAGGAACTGAGCCGCGGCATAAGTAACCCAAACGCTACCAGGGAGCACAGTGATGTCCCGGTAGAGCCCAAAAGCTATCAGCGTATCTGACAGCATAAAGAGTACGGCGCCGAGCTTTGCAATGAAGGGCGCTCTGGAGAAGAACGCCATAAGAACCATCACGGTGATGATTGCCTGATAAGCAAGACCAGAAACGAGCAGTGCCCCCATACCCGGCAGAAACCAGACCAGAGCCGCAAAGGAAAAGGCCAGTAATGCAGGCAAAACAATTACACCCTGCGGGTCTCGCCCCTGCTGCCTGATTAACTTCCAAAAAACTACTGTGTACAAAATATGCGCAACACCAAAGAATACCATACCGGCCACAAAGTTTGGTACAGGCAGCGCCAGCGCAATATCACCGGCGGCAGAGAAAAACAGGCCTGCTGCCGCAAGCCGGGCACCATTTGCCAACGCATAAAGACCAAACAGAATGATACCTGCCGCTTTCCAGATCGCCACCGCCGGAAACGGCACAGGAATAAACTCGGTAATCAGGTATGCCCCGGCGACGACAGCGCCGATGTAAATAATAAACTCAGCCTGCTTCATGTCTGATCCCGCTCCAACCTTCCGCTTATCTCACTTGTGCGGATGAATTCCTGATAGGTATAAGGCAGCATAACAACAGCGTCTGTAAATTGCAGCACATATGTCAGTGCTGCAAAAGCCTCACCAATACTCTTCTCTTCAACGGCAATCAGGACATAAATTGCACCTGCCAGCAAGCTGAGTGCTACAAAATAGGAAGCCCCGTATGTTGCTGCTTCAAGATCAGACAGGCGGATGCGCCAGCGCACAAGCGCAGCCAGGTGATTATTGATCTTGCCAGCCTTGCGCGTCTCCAGCACATCCACCTGACGCTCCATTTCATCGTTAACCCCCTTGTTGAAACGCTCAATTCTCTCGCGACACACAAAGAAGATCGTCGCGACAATCACTGCTGTTGTAACAGTTAATGCACTGAGCAACGGCGAAATGATCGCGAGCATGATGATTGCACCGAGCAGCGTAATGCTGGCAGTGAGTCCCATGGGGAGCATCAACTCAAAGAACTGTGTGAACTCGTGAACGAAGTTTACACGTGCCGTCATGCGTGACGTCGGGGCATCTTTGGATATTTCCCGCTCTACGGTGCGCCCGGCAGCTTCGCGAAAAATACGCCCATAGGCCCTTGTGTCATAAACCCTGCGCCCTATTCCTGCGGCCAGCAGGACAAAGATGACACCAGTGAATTGCCACAAGGGTGCCATGCTACCGCCAATCAGGCCATCTATGGCACGCCCCATCAAAAAGGGAATGAGCACTTCAAGGGCATTTTCAAACAGCAACAGGATAAGGGTAACCGAGATGGTCAGCCTGTAGCGTTTGAAGATGTTACCATGTGTAAGAGTTTCCGCCGCTGGCGGTGAAGGAGAAGTCATACGCGTTTGATCCGTCTAATACAGTTGGGAAAATGAGCCTGGCGAGGCCACATGGCTATACTCTGCGTACACGCAGCATTTGCATTAGTAGATCATAATAAATTCCGAATGGCATGAAATCGCTTGCCCTGCAAGCACAGATTAACTTGCCATCCACGCACTTCTCAGCTTGCAAGTTGCGGCCCTGCTAGTCCCGGCGACGGAAAGGCGCCGTGATAATCGCGAACAACAAGGATGCCAGCAGCCAGACAGCCACAAAACCACCACCGGCATAAGCGGCACCCGTCATGGTGCTCGGGACCGCAGGCTCAAACTCTTCCATCACGGACTCGACAATATCCTGCTTGTGGGTTTTCGCGAGCGTCACCGGCTGCATGTAGTCGGAAACCGCTGTCAGTTCGGCATAATGCGCTGACAGTTCTTCGTAGCGGATGACAATGCTGCGATAGCTGTCACACAACGCATTGAGGAGGCCGGTTGCCTCACGACATTCTGCCATGGCTTCTTCTCTGGTATACCCAAATCGCTCCACATCCGCGTCGAACTTTTCAACCGTCGGCCGCAGTTCATCAATGCGTCCATTCAGATTCTGCATATATTGCAGTGTGAACCCCGGCGCCTGAGAGGCCCCGACGGCCCCGGCGATACCAAACAGAAATGCAAGAAATCTGGTCATCAGACTAAAACCCCAACTGTTACCCCGCGCCTATTGACGCATAGCGACCTTAGCCCAGCAATCAGGATTTGTAGAGGGCAAATTTATCCCTCTCGGGAAGTGAGAACCTGGCCCGCTCCCCGGCGTTTATTGAGGTGGCAAACACTACGGAGGGTTTCATGGCCCCACCCCGGGAAATCAGCCCTGCCAGTCCATCACCAGAGAAGGCTCGCCTTTGAACGCCCCTGTGCAGCGCTTCACAAAGCCACATTTCTCGCCAATACGGATCGAAGCTGCATTCTCTGGATGGATCAGGCAGGTGATTGACAAGTCAGGGAAATGCTGCCGAGCCCAGCTAATGATACAGGTGACAGCCTCCGTAGCATACCCCTTCCCGTGATGGGCGGGCGTCAGCACCCAGCCTGCTTCCATCGAACCTTCGATACTTGGCTCATGTTCGCGGTAGAATTCGCTGAACCCGACCTCACCAACAAAACTGCCGGTCGCTTTTTCCTCGACCAGCCAGTACCCCCAACCCATCAGCGCCCAGTGTCCGGCAAATCGCATCAGTCGCGACCAGCACTCTGCCCTTGTGCCGGGCTGGCCCGAGATGAAGCGATAGACCTCCAGTTCATTCCACATGGCCATGGAAACATCGAGGTCCTCGGCCTTGTGACCGCGCAAATGCAAGCGGTCCGTTTCTATTATCGGCGTCACAAGGTTCGGCATGGTCATCTCTTTCTCGAGACAGGCCATAGTCATCTGCCTGTCGCCAGTGTCATTGATAACGGAATAAGTTATGCTGGCAATAAATCCAAGGGAGGTTCGTTACACATGAAGAATGCCGTTCAGCCAACCGGAGAACAGATCAAGGCGTTTCAGGCACGACAGACGGGCGCGCCCATTTTCATGCTCAACCTGCTGAAGTTTCGTGAGAATGCCGAATACGAAGATGGCCGCGAAACATCCCTGTCAGGCAAGGAGGCCTATGCCCTTTACAGTGCGGGTATGCAGAAGATCATTCCGGCACTGGGCGGCAGCTTTGTTTTTGGCGGCGAAGTGCGCGGTATGTTGATCGGCGAGATGGCAGATTTATGGGACGCCGCTGCTATCGTTCAGTATCCGGACACAGCAGCCATGCTCGGCATGATGAGTGATCCTGAGTATCAGAAAATTCACCCTCATCGCGAAGCTGGCCTTGAAGGTCAGCTTTTGATCGAATGCGGCAAGGGCTTTTCGCTCGGAGCAGACGCATGACCCTGAACTTTCTGATCGGCGGGGGCATCATGCTGCTTGGCCTTTTCAATCTGTGGATGACCTTCGCTCAGCCTTCCTTCTTCGACCAACTCGAAAACATGAAACAGACATATGGCGAAACGCCCGGTCTGATTGGCCACCTCGCCATTTATGCCGGCCTGCCCATAATAGGCGGCCTGGCATTGATTACGTCCGGCTTTCTTTTTGGCTGAGCTTCTAGGATCAGCGCCTTGCTCTCACCAGCCTCAAAAATGTTTCCCTGAACCAGTTATGTGCCGGATGACTGGCAAGGCGCCGATGCCAGATCAATTGCAGTGCACTGAATTCCTGTGGGCCTGAAACAAGAGCCGGGCGCTGCACCAGTTGATATGCCGGACCATAAGTGTCCGCCAGTCCTTTCGGCACCGTCAGCACCATATCTGTTGCCGCCAGAATTTGCGGGGTCATGGAGAACTGCGGCACTGTCATCGCAACGCGCCGCGTCAGACCGTGCTCTTTCAACGCGTCATCTACAAAACCTGTCGCTTCACCGCGCAAGGAAACAAGCAGATGCGGATATTCCACAAACCGCTCCAGCGTCAGTTTCTCGGTGGCCAGCGGATGTCCTGCGCGCATGAGGAGAACAAATGTTTCCCCTCCCAGCGTTTCATATTCAAAACGCTCTGGCGGATCAGGCATGGGGATAAGTGCAAAGTCTGCCGTCTGATTATCCAGAGCATCCAGCGCGTCGTCCGGCGGCAGAACACGCAAGTTTATCTCTGGCGCCAGCTCTGTCATTTGATCGACAATCCGCGGGAAGATAACGGATGTCGCATAGTCCATCGCCGCAACCTTGAAAGAGCGGCGCGATGTGAGCGGATCAAACTCCGGCGGGTCCAGCACCACCTCCAGATTATGCAATGCGGTCCGCACCGGCTCTGCCAGTTCCAGAGCGCGGGGTGTTGCCTTCATGCCTTCCGGGGAGCGTATAAACAGCTCATCTTTCAGGTGATGCCGCAACCGGCTCAACGCATTGGAAACAGCAGGTTGTGATAACCCGACAAGGTCCGCAGCCCGGGTCACATTGCGCTCGCGCATCACGGCGTCAAAGACGATTAACAGGTTCAGGTCCATGCCAGCTAAATTCATGAGATGAATTTTACATATATTATCTATCCATTTCAATGATGAACTCGGAACGCCTATCTTCAACTCATCAGAGATTGAGACCCCAAAGGAGACCTGACATGACCAGATTTTTCGCAAGCAGCTTCCTGACTGTGACAGTTATTTTTGCCGCCCTTTCAGCGGCGCCAATTTATGCAGCAGTGATGCTCGGCTAATCCCTTTAGCCGAATACTCGGCTCGCATAGATTACTGCACCCTCCCTGGCGGCAATCTATGCGGGCTCTTCTTTCTGCCCTCGCTCCAGAAGCAAGGCAAAGCCGGGCCAGGCGAGTGCAAGAGTCACGGCACGCGCCAACATATAAGCAAGGAAAGCAATCCATAATCCGTGGTTGCCCCACGCTTCCGTCAACATACCAATCATCAACAGATAAAGCAGTGCCGAAACAATCATCGAATTGCGCAGGGCGCGGGATCTTGTAGCCCCGATATAGATACCATCAAACTGAAAAGCCGCTGCCACTGCCAGCGGACTCAGGGCGATCCAGATAAAATACGTGCGCGCGGCAGAGTTGATTGCCGGGTCAGGGGCAACCAGCCCAAGCAACAGATCATCGAGAACGAAATACATGCCACACAACAGGCAAGCACCAACCAGCCCGATGACGGATGTCTTCAGTACGGCGTCACGAAACTCACGCCGACGCTGTGCCTCTGACTTGCGCCCCAGGGACTGACCAACAAGCGTTTCAGCCGCGATGGCAGGCCCATCGAGCGCGAGGCCGGTAACCAGAAAAAATTGCATCAGCACCTGATTGGCCGACAGAGTGATATCACCAAACACACCGCTGCGCTGGATAAAGTAGACATAGGAAACCGACAGGATAAAGGTGCGTATAAAGATGTAAAAATTGACGGACAAAAGTCTTTTCACCGCCTGTACGGAAAAATAGTCCATGCCTTTCCAGTGTGCGTTGAGGCCACCGGACCGCCGCAAAAGAAACACGATGGCAAGCGCAGCCAGACAGGCGCTGAAAACTTCCGCAATCAGGGTACCAACTGCAATACCTGCCGCGCCAAGGTCATAGTACAGGACGAACAGCGCATCGAGACCGGCATTAAGGCCTGTCGTCAGCACAGCGATCACCATCAGCATGTCCGTGCGACCACGCGCCGTCAGCCACCCCATCATGCCGGATGTGGCCAACACAAAGGGCGCGCCCCAGACCCGCACGGCATAATACTCCTCGGCAGCACCGATCGTCTCCGGCACCACGCTGGTGCCACGGGTCATGAACCAGAAGCAAAGATCCCCCAGCGGTTTCTGCAACACCACCAGCACCAACCCTATCAATGCGCCCAACACAACCGACTGTGCGAGTGTGCGCCGGGCCCGGGCCTCATCATCAGCGCCAATAGCCTGCGCCGTCAGCCCAGCGGTAGACATCCGCAAAAAGCCGAACGTCCAGAACAGCAGAGAAAAGATCGCTGCGGCAAGTCCCACCGCCCCAACATCCAGCGGCCTTGGGGAATACCCCAGAACGGCGGCATCTGTCAGGCCGAGAACCGGCGTTATCAGCGAGGCGATGCTGGCAGGTACAGCAAGCTGCAACGCTCGGCGGTAAGTTACTGGCTCGGACAATTGGACAATCCACAAAAGAAAGCACGCGAAACGCATGCCGTTCTCTTACCGATTGTGGATTAGGGGAGCCAGCTAAACTTCATGGTAGCGACCAGCGCGCCAGTACCGTTCAACCAGATCACCAAACTCATGGGCTGGCAATCCATATCTGTTCAGTAAGCGAATTGTTCTGACTTTCTTTTGCCCTGGCTCATTGCCATCAACGTGACGAATTTCGACCCAGTTGCTGAAAATTCGGATATTCTGAACCTTGCCCCAGCCTGTCGTGTTGCTGGTCAGGCCTGCATGTTGCTCGAAGCCGTCAGGCCCCAGTCTGATATAATTCCAGCCCGGCCAGACACCGGTTACCAGCATCATGGCTGCTATGAGCAGCATTGGCATTGTCATGACAAAATTCATATCCCGCCCGGTCAACGCGCCGTAAAGCATCATCATGACTTGGGCTGTAAGCACGACAGCCGCTGCAACTGCAAACGGAGAGCGCCAGAACTCGGCCATCAGTTTCACATTTTCCTGATTATCTGTGGGCGACTTACTCACCGGAAGCTTCCTGCTTAACTATTACGAGAATGCTCAGGTTAAGAAAGTCGCGTAAAAATTCGCTGAATAAAGATGGCTAACGCCGGGTAAACATTGCGAGCTTGCCCGGCATTAAGGCAATTCAGGAACGGATCAAACGCAAGAAACGGTCTTCCATCTTGGCGTCATCCTTAAACACACCGGTAAAGCGGGTGGTCACCGTGTCAACGCCATGCTTGTGAACGCCGCGCGTCGACATGCACTGATGTTCAGCTTCAATCATCACAGCAACGCCGCGCGGCTCCAGAACACGCTCAAGCGTATCAGCAATCTGGGCGGTCAGCTTTTCCTGGATTTGCAGGCGCTTTGAGTACGCATCAATCAGACGTGCCAGCTTGGATATACCGACGACCTTACCCTCTGGCAGATAGGCAATATGTGCCTTGCCGATAATCGGCGCCATATGATGCTCGCAATAACTCTCAAGGCGTATGTCCTTCATCAGAACAATATCATCATACCCCTCAACCTCCTCAAAAGTTCGGGCAAGGATCGCTTCCGGGTCCTCATCATAACCGGAGAACCATTCCTGAAAAGCCTTGGTCACGCGTTTTGGCGTATCCAGCAAACCTTCGCGTTGCGGGTCATCGCCCGCCCACCGGATCAGCGTACGTACAGCTTCTTCGGCTTCCGCGCGTGTCGGGGCTGAACTGACATACTCAGGGGAGTCATTTTCGTCACGGGTGATCGTGTCGTAGGCAATGGCATTCATGGGCCTGTCCTATCGTTAAGTGCGATTACACATTCGCGTCTGTCGGGGAGTTTTAGTTATTCCGCCTAGCCGCTGGATTTAAGATAGGGGGCAGGCTATGCAAAAGCCACTAACCTTTGCGTGATTTACCTTACCGGACGCCCAAAATGTCAGATAAACCATTGATATATATGTGTATTATCTACTGCTGAAAATTCATCTCCCAGCAGGTTTCGGACCCGATTTCCACCTATTACTGCTAAAACTCCGCTCCCAGGACCTCTCATGACACTTCACCTGTTCAATACCTATTCCGGCAAAAAAGAGCCGTTTGAGCCAACAAACCCCAACCGCGTCACCATGTATGTTTGCGGCCCGACGGTTTATTCATATGCTCATATCGGCAATGCCCGTCCGCCTGTGGTGTTCGATGTGCTGTTCCGTTTGTTACGCCATCAGTATGGCGAAAGTGCTGTGATCTATGCGCGCAACTTCACCGACATTGATGACAAGATCATCGCGGCTTCGCAGGAAACCGGCGAACCCATTCATGCGATTACCGGAAAATACGCCGATATTTATCGCGCGGACATGGCAGCGCTTGGCACCCTGCCGCCGACACAGGAGCCGCGTGCGACAGAGCATATTGAAGAGATGCAACGATTGGTCTCCGCTTTGCTGGACAAGGGGCACGCTTATGCCGAACAGGATCATGTCCTGTTCAGTGTAAAAAGTTTTCATCAGTACGGGAAACTCTCGAAGCTGCCACAAGATGATATCATCGCTGGCGCGCGTGTAGAAGTTGCGCCGTACAAACACGACCCCGCAGATTTCGTCTTATGGAAACCCAGCAAGGAAGATGAACCGGGCTGGGAAGCGCCGACAGATTGGGGCGTGGCCGGGCGTGGGCGTCCCGGCTGGCATCTGGAATGTTCCGCCATGATTCGTGCGGGGCTTGGAGAGACAATTGATATTCATGGCGGCGGGCAGGATTTGCGGTTTCCGCATCATGAAAATGAAATTGCCCAGAGCTGCTGCGCGCATGATACGGGCGATATCCCGTTGGCGCGCTTCTGGCTGCATAACGGTTTCCTTAATATGGGTAAGGACAAAATGTCCAAATCCCTGGGCAATATCGTCACGCCACATGAATTGCTGAACACGTGGCAGGGAGAAGTCTTGCGTTTCGCCCTCCTGTCCGCGCATTATCGACAACCGCTGGAATGGACGGACAGCCTGCTGGAGCAATCAAAGAAGCAACTGGACCGATTTTACCGTACCCTGAGCGAATTTTCAGATGTTGAAGAAATTGCTGTCGAGGTGCCAGCCAATATTATGGCCGCTTTACGGGATGATCTGAACACGCCCGAAGCGATAGCTGCACTCCACGCCTTGCGGGACCGTGCCGCTTCTGCGACAGGCCCCGAGCGCGCTCAGGCAAAGGCACAACTACTGGCAGCAGGAGAGTTACTCGGCCTGTTTTCAAGCGATCCTGCAAACTGGTTCAAGGGAGCAACATCGGAAGACGGACTTGCTGACGAGGCGATTGACACCTTGCTTGATGAAAGAGCACAGGCACGAAAAGAAAAGAACTACGCCCGTGCTGACGAAATCCGCGACGAACTTGCCGCGAACAATATCATCTTTGAAGACGGCCCTGATGGCACAACCTGGCGCCGGGGATAAACAGAGAGCAGCGGTCAGTTCGGCTTGACCGCTTCGCATGTCATCAATTTACGCTCTTCTTCAATCATCGGCCAGTCCTGTTCATCCATCAGGACACGGCGGACCAACACAAGCCCCTCGTTTGTCGGGGAGATTGCAACCTTCTCTGCCTGGCTCGACAGTTGTGTGACAGATCCGGCGTTTTCACCCGCTGGCAGAATGATAACCCTTGTCAAGTCGCTTTCCATTTCATCATCATTGAGATGGAAAAAATTGTTCGTCCCCATATCGTAAAGTGCAACGGACAAATAATTGGCTGCCTTGGGCACTGTCACAGCTACAGCACCATCCGTCAGATCATACAAGCAGATGGAATATGCGAGGTCAGGGCTGGGGCGGACCACCCGCTGATTGTCTGCCGTAATGGGACCGCTATGCCCAAACTCATTGACATCTGCACCATAGCCCTCTTCCAATTTCTTCATGGCACCAGCCATAATAATCGTCGGCATCTTGTGCGCGGCAATCTGAACGGTCCCGAAAGCAACAAGCGCTACACCAGCCAGCCAGAAAACAACCCTGATCATGCGCATTGTTCCTTCTCGATTGAAGGCAGCGGTGTTGTTGTCAGCGCCTCATAAACAGCAGGCTCAGGATTATACAGTCGCAAGGTTACCGAAATTTTCCCGCCACCTTTGCTTGGCAACCAATCACCGCCGCCTGCAGGCGCATCCGGTGATATCGTGAAATCAACTTCCCTGGATACCGGATCCATGAAAACAGAATAGGTATCGGCCTCATTGTCGATCAAAAAATTATCACCGCCATAAAGTGTGAAAGACCACCACCGCGTCGCTGGTGCCTGCCCTGTCACACGATACGTGCACCCGTCGTCAAGAACCTGCCCCTCACTATCCGTATAAGCTGTATAGTAGACAGTTTCCGAACTCTTCAGTGCAAAGAGGCCGCGCTTTGCAACGCCAGCCTTCAGCAAGGCAGGCGCCTTGCTGTCGCCGTAAGCTGTATTGGTCACCCAAGGCCCGTTTTGAATGCCGGTTGCCGTAATGGCACGGTCCATCATGAAAGTGAATGCTGCAACACCCAGCCCGACTCCTGTGAGCACCATCGACAAGAAGTAGACAATTATTTTCATGGTACGATCTGCAACCTCTTACCGTAAACTCTTCAAGCCATTAACGGCCTTCTGCTCTTCAGGGTTTAGAGTAATTGCTGCTTCATATGCCTGAATTGCCCCCTCTTTGTCACCACGCAACTGGCGACTCTCGCCGATGTAGGCCAGCGTCCGCGCCTTGTCCGGAAGCGATTGATTGTCTACGCTTTCAATTTCATCAATATACTGTTGAAAAAATTCTTCTGCTTCGACAAGTTCATACTCACCGAGCACACGGACAGTACCCCGCAAAAACAGAAGCGCAAGCCGGTAAAAGTCATCGCCCGGTATCGTGGCATATTCCACGATCTTTTCATCTGCTTCACGATACCGACCTGCCTCGCGCAGAAAAATCACATGCTCGATACGGGCACCCTGATCATCCGGGGATAGAGCAACATAAGCTGCGAGCGCCTCAATAATTTCATTATTATCATCGTTCGATTTCGCCAGCATGACAGTCATATCAGCCGCAGCAATGGCATCGAGCTTGCGCAAGTCGTCGATCCGCTGTTTGGCTTTCCTCTTGCTCCCACCTGCAATGCCAGGCGCATTTATCAAAAACCCGATCTCTCGTGATCTGATTTCGACATTATCGGGATCGACTTCCAATGCCTTCGCGAGAGAGCGTCTGTATTTGCCAGCCAGCGGCAGGGCTTTCATGCCGCCCACTTCCTCGAAGCGCAGCTGTATTGCATCGAGCATTGCCATGTGTGCGGCAATGCAACTCTCATCAGCGTCCAGCGCACGTTCAGCTGCAGCAATCGCCTTGAGGCCATCTCCCAAACTGATCTGCTCTTCCGCATCGCGGATGGCCGCCTCAACAGCAGCATTCTCTGGTTCTCCACAGTATAAGACCGGATCAGCATCCGCGCTGGCCGTTTGCATAAGTACGATAGCAATCAGAACTGGAAACATCTTCCCTCACTCCATGACAGGTACAGCTTTCACACAGGCATCCATCACGTCAAGCCTCGGCCGGCAGCCTCTCAAGGTAACGATTGTGCTTCTGCTGCAGGCAGATATAGTGTTTGCATGATGCGCATTTTCTTTCGTCTGTTAATTCTCCTGTTCGTGCTTTTTGCAGCCGGTATCGTCTGGGCTTATTTCGCCGCCTGGCGATCGCCTGATACTTTTGCACTTTACAAAGAGGACCAGACTTACGAGTTCATGAATTGGCAGGTGTATGAAGAAACGGCCTCGGAAATTCTGCCCCCCTATATTTTGCAAAAAGAGCCCCTGAATAATGGTGCTGCCTTTTTCTTTGGTGCCGAGCACGGTCGTGTGCCAGGCGATCCGCAATATCGCCTTATCCGAAAAATGTGGGATGAGTTTGCACCTAGTATAGCACTGGTCGAAGGCAGGCTGGGCTTTCTCCTGCCTTACCTTGAAGATCCAACCGAGAAATATGGTGAATCCGGCTTTGTTGCCAAGCTCGCACGCTCCCAAAATATTCCGTATTATTCATGGGAATTGTCCAAGCAAGATGAAATCTCCAGTCTTCTGAAAACCCATACCAAAGAACAGGTTGCCTTATTCATCATCCTGCGCCCTTACTGGGGCAGTGTACAAACAGTCCGATTGCCGGGTGCGGATGAAATTGTTACAGGCCTGATAGAAGACAGAGGCGCGCGTGCCGGCATCGAAGGCACTATCACTTCGATAGCAGATATCGACCGTATCTGGGCGCGGGATTTTCCGGACGCCGCTGACTGGCGTGACCAGAGCTTCGGCGTCGAATTACCAGGCTATTTCGGAGAATTGTTTATACAGGCCAATGATGTTCGGGATACGCACATGCTCAATACTGTGATGAGCCTGACAGAAAAAGGCGAACGTGTTTATGTCTCCGCTGGTTGGTCACATATTGTTCGTATCCAAAGTGTTTTGGAACAACACTGAATGAGTTGAGTTTCGCTCGGCGATGTAACTTAGGGTCTGTACCCAATTAGGATGTGCCTCAGACCGTCGCCTCACGCGGAATAAAGAGGTGGAAGATGATATAAGCTGCGCCGATGAACCCGGGAAAGGCAGCGAGCCCAAAAAAAGGCACGTCCCATTTTGCAAAAAATCCGAGAACAATAAGAGCGCTAGCCAGAGCCAGCATTAGAATACCGCGGCGCAAATCAGCGTTGGGCCCCACTGAGTCATGCGTGATGGCTGCTATGAGTTTCGGGTCAGCGCTGCCTGTCTCTTCAACAGAAGTCTTGATGGACTCATATAAAAGTCTTCGGTTGCGATGCCGAAAGTAGAATGGCGTTGCCACGATAGCTGTAATACTTGCGAAAACGATCAGTGGTACAATTATCGGAATCAGCAATGCTGCATCCATACTCTTAATCCTCTCAAAATCTGCTCGTTTACCTACAATAGGTGGTTCATATACGCAAAACGCAGAATTGGTCCGGCAAATCAGTCTATGGTAATCACCTTCATCAAATTCGTGCCGCCCTTTATCCCCATGGGTATTCCTGCCGTGAGCAGAATTGTATCCCCAGGCGCAACACCTGCCTTTTCGATTGCAATGTCACGCGCATGGGCCGTGAGTTCTTCGAAGGTTGCATAATCAGGTGCGACAACAGCCTCCACCCCCCAGGCAAGGCTGATGCGCCGGGCAGCAGCAGGGTCAGGTGTCACCCCGAGAATTGGAGAACGCGGGCGCTCTCGTGATATGGCAAAAGCAGTCCCGCCAGTTTTGGTCGACGCCAGCACTGCCTTGCAGCCCAGCAGGTCAACAGTATGTCGAGCCGAGACTGATATGGCACCAGGACTGTTGGCTTCTGCCCGCCCAAGACCGTTATAAATCTCTTCCCAGTAAAACTCATCCTGCTCTACTGCTTCAATGATACGGGACATGATCGCGACTGTTGCTTCCGGATGACGCCCTACCGCACTCTCAGCACTGAGCATCACAGCGTCTGCACCAAGATAAACAGCCGACGCCGTATCAGACGCCTCGGCCCTGGTCGGAGTTGGGCTATCAACCATGGACTGCAACATCTGTGTCGCGACGATCACAGGCTTCCCTGCCCTTCTGGCAAGCCTGATGATTCGACGCTGGGCAATTGGCACCTGCTCCAAGGGTAACTCTACACCGAGGTCCCCGCGCGCAACCATTACTGCATCACTGGCCGCAATGATTTCTTCGATCTCATCCATTGCCGAGGGTTTTTCGATCTTGGAGACAATCCCGGCCCGATCACCGATGAGTTCGCGTGCCTCACGCACATCATCTGCTGTTTGTACGAAACTGAGCGCGATGTAATCGGCATTATTTTCCAATGCAAAAGCAAGGTCGCTGCGATCTTTGTCAGTCAAGGCAGCAATTGGCAGCTTTCTGCCGGGTATGTTTATCCCTTTTTTATTAGTCAACTTTCCGGGAACATCCACTTTTGCGTGTGCTACACTGCCATCATTTTGGGTCAGCGTCAGTCGCAAAAGGCCATCATCCAGCATCATGATATCACCCGGCTGCAGCGCGTCGAATAACTCCTGATGGGGCACAGGCAAAACGCCATCTTCCGTACTGAGATCGCTACATATCAGTCGTACCTCCTGACCATAGCGGAGGACTTGTTCATCACCGTTGAGAACACCTACCCGAATTTTGGGCCCCTGCATGTCAGCCAGAATGGGGAGGGATTTTCCCATTGACTGCTCCACCGCTCTGACATGATCAAAACGCCTTTGGTGCTCCTCATGGCTGCCGTGGCTGAAATTGAGACGAAAAGCGTCGACACCTGTGCTGGCAAGGGAGTGTATGCGCGATGGTGCGTCACTGGATGGGCCGAGAGTCGCCAGTATCTTGCACGATTTTCTGTAGGGCATACGCATATCCTTCTAATGATCAGATTAAGGATGAAGCACTTAGAGACTTGAGTATTCTATCCTGATTCACTCAAGCCGGGTTGGCGCGCCTCTGTCAACTTGTTACAAGAAGCCATACCGGATTGCCGGGCAGATCGGGTATTGCAAGGGGATCAAATGGAAACAGGTCTGGACAAGGAAATCGCCAAGGTTGCCGAGCAGGTACGCAGGACCGATTTCATGTGGGCCGCTGGCCTTAGCGGGGGTGCCTGCGGCATTCTGGCAACTCTTGCCAATGTCCCGGTTTTCCAGGCCAGTCTTGTATGGATAGTGATCCTGTTTGGCCTGATCGTGCGGTATTACACAGCGAATGTGAACTGGTCAGTCCCTGTCCAGCGCGCTGTCCAGAATCAGCTTGTTGTTTTTCAGCGCTTGCGTGCCGTGATGAACGCACTTCCCGAGCCAGTCATCATGCTGAAAGGGGACGGCATTATCGAGATGGCAAACCCGGCCACCGCAGAGTTTGTGGGCACAGAGCCAGAGGGCAAGCACATGACAACCATTTTTCGAGCGCCGGCGGTGTCGCTCGCGATGGAAGATGCGTTGAAAAGCGCGCAGCCTCAAATGGTAGACTTCGTCATATCAGGCTCTGTTGATCGCCATTGCCGCATTTACGTCACGCCCCTCGCCCATGAAGCTCAAGATGACATTGATAATGAACTGATCGAAGATCGGATGCTCGTATTTGTTAGCGATCTGTCCACGGAGCGCAGGCTGGAGCAAATGAGATCGGATTTCATCGCCAATGCAAGTCATGAATTGCGCACGCCACTTGCCTCCATGCTCGGCTTCATAGAAACGCTTCGCGGTCACGCCAGAGAGGACCCCGAAGCGCAGGAGAAATTTCTCGGCATTATGCAAAGTCAGGCAGAACGGATGTTGCGTTTGGTGACAGATCTGATGTCGCTGTCATCAATCGAATTAAATGAGCATATGCCTCCCGAGGCCCAGGTGGATTTGCTCACAATTGCCGAGGAAGTAAGAGCAGCGCTGCTTCCCGTGGCTAACTCCTATGACGGCAGGATAGAAGTCAAATCAATTGATGACGGAGAAAAGCAGATCGTTGAAGGCGATCGGGATGAACTCGTGCAGGTTATCCAGAACCTGACCGATAACGCGCTCAAATACTCGAGAGAGAAACCTGAGGTGACGATCCTGATCGGACGCGGGACGCCGCCGACATTTGCCAATGACGTTTTGCGCACTGGCGAAACGGCCCAGCAAATAAGCGCCAGAGCAGGCCTTTCGCCCGATGAGCTGATCTTTGTTCAGGTTCGGGATTGTGGTGGCGGCATCCGGCGTCAGGATTTACCGCGCCTGACCGAGCGATTTTATCGCGTTGATGTAGAAGAGAGTAAAGCGCGTGGCGGCACCGGACTTGGCCTTGCAATCGTGAAGCACATTATCAATCGCCACAAGGGTGGCTTGCAGATTGAAAGTGCCGCCGGTGAAGGTTCAGCCTTCACCTGCTTTTTCAGACCGGCCAACCCGTAAGCGTCAGCTTTTGTTGATATATTTTCACTCTCAACAAGCCATTGAAAATATGAACATTTTCAATGTGTATCTTTTGTGACGAATTTTCATGATCTCGCTCTGTGCAAGCAGGCGTAGCCGCTAAATTTCTGACATTACTTACAAAATTCTGTCACAAAACTTCTCCATATGGCATATTCCAGTGAAGGAAAGAGTATGTCTCTGAATCCCCTCCGAAACGATAGCGACCAGTTGGAAAAGCTGGCCATTCGCCTTTCTGCGATGGGGGGGCTTGTTGAACATCAGCTATCCTCTGCTATTTCGGCATTCGAAAAACGCGATATCTCTCTCGCCCGTCAGGTCATAGATGGTGATAAGGCTGTCGATGACCGGGAGGTCGAAATCGAGCAGATGGTCATAAATTTACTGGAGTCACGGCGGCTCAGCGGTCGCAATTTGCGACAGGCAATTATGGCCATGAAAGCTGCAAACACTCTGGAGAGGGTGGGCGATCTTGCAAAGAATGTTGCAAAACGCTCCCTTATCACAAGTCAGGACAACGCCGCTGAAACGGTAGCTTCTATAGTAAGAATGGGTCGTATTTCGCTGCGTCAACTCCATGATGTCCTGAACGCTGTCCAGGAACGCAATCCGGACATTGCTGTCGCGGTATGGGGAGGCGATCAGGAAATAGATGAGTTATTTAATTCTATCTTTCGCGAAATCCTGACCACCATGTCACGGGATCCTTCCCGTATCAGCACCGGTACACACCTTGCATTTGTTGCCAAGAATTTTGAACGCATCGGCGATCATGCAACAAATATCGCCGAACGCCTTTATTATTCAATGACCGGCGACCAATTGGACAACAAACGCCCCAAAACTGATATAACAAGCATGACAGTGATTACGGGCAAATCTGAAGAATTACAGGGCGAGCCCCAGCTTAGCTAGAGGAGAATAAATCATGTCAGCGACGAATGTACTGGTTGTTGAAGATGAAGAGTCCCTCGCCACGCTGCTAGAATATAATCTTGGCAAAGAGGGTTTCGATACACGTGTCGCAAGCGACGGCGAGGAAGCTTTACTCAGAATTGATGAGAAAGTGCCAGATCTGATCGTTCTGGACTGGATGCTGCCAAAGGTTTCAGGCATCGAAGTCTGCCGCCGATTACGCTCGCGCAACGACACACGTAATCTTCCCATGATTATGCTGACAGCGCGGGCGGAAGAAGCTGATCGGATCAGAGGGCTCGAAACCGGGGCTGATGACTATATGGTCAAGCCGTTCTCCATGAGTGAGCTTGTTGCCCGCATCAGGGCTGTTTTGCGACGTATACGACCTGGCCTTGTGGAAGACTCGGTCAGCTTTGGCGATATTACCCTGGATCGTGCGGCCCACCGCGTTATCCGTGGCAATACGGAGGTTCATCTTGGGCCAACAGAGTTTCGCCTGCTGGACCACTTGATACAGCACCCGGGACGTGTCTTTTCCCGCGAACAGCTGTTGAATGCTGTTTGGGGGTCTGACGTATTCGTAGAAGCCCGTACAGTTGATGTGCATATTGGTCGCCTGCGCAAGGCATTGAGCCGGAACGGATATCCAAATCCTATCCGCACGGTACGGTCAGCCGGATACGCTCTCGAGCTACCGACCTGAATTTCAACCTTTTGAATCTGTCCGGCTCATCCCGGCATCAAAAAAGCCTGCCTTGAGGCAGGCTTTTCTGGCTGACAATGGGTAGATATGGGGTGGTGTTTGTCAGCCTGCTGCGCGTTTGGGGGCGGGCGCAGCAATCGCATATTCCGGCCGCTTGACACGCTCGCGCTTTTGCGCCGGCTGGAAAGCCATATGTGCATGATAGGCGCAGTACGACTTGCCTGAGCCGGTTGACTGACCACAGAAATGGAAGTCATCAGAAGACGGATCACCAATTGGCCACTTGCACATATTCTTGTTCAGCGTGTTCATGGTGGCATTATCACCAGTGGACAAAACCAGTGGTTCCAGAAACTCCGGTTCTGAAAAGATTGGCTTCAAATCCACGCCGAAATCATCATCCCCCGAAAAAACCCTTGGTGTCGGCTTATGCGGACGCTCTGTTTTTCGGGCAAGCTGTGGCTTGGCCGGGGCGGCGCGACCAGAAAGACCCAAGCGATGAACCTTGCCGATGACAGCGTTGCGCGTAACACCGCCCATTTTTCCGGCAATCTGACTTGCCGAGAGGCCTTCGGCCCAAAGTTTTTTCAGCAATTCAACCCGTTCATCTGTCCAAGCCATTCTCTCGCTCCATCTGCCTT
>JALEGJ010000054.1 GCA_022763115.1 Aquisalinus sp. | reverse complement strand
TTTGTCATCTACTTTTAATGCAATCCCGATATTGCACGCTTGTTGAATCGAGGTGCCTTGGCTAAAGACGCCGCATAAAGGGACCGGACATCGATTAGGGAGTTTCGCGGATGTCAGTAGCAGAGGTTCAGGAGTATCGTCCTTCAGAAGACGAGCCGTTCATGAATGAGCGCCAGATCGAGTACTTCAAGAAGAAACTGAATGACTGGAAGGACGATATTCTGCGTGAAAGCCGGGATACTCTTGGTCAGTTACAGGAAGACAGTCTGCATCTGCCTGATCAGGCAGATCGTGCATCCAGCGAGACCGATAAAGCGCTCGAGTTACGGACGCGGGATCGGCAGCGCAAGCTGATCTCCAAAATCGACTCTGCCTTGAGGCGCATTGAAAACGGGGAATATGGCTACTGCGAAGATACAGGCGAGCCGATCTCCTTGCGCCGCCTCGAAGCGCGGCCAATTGCGACTTTGTCACTGGAAGCGCAGGAGCGTCACGAGCGGAAAGAAAAAGTCCATCGCGACGATTAAGCGGCTTTGAAGGTCATGAGTGCTCTTTTGCCGCTTCGCTGACAACGCGGTGAAGGCAGATATCCGTGCCCACTTTCTCTCTGAACCAGCGCAGATAGTCTTGCGTTGTATCCAGTATCTTCTGAATATCCTTGGCCCCCTGCGAGTAGGGAGTTGCCCCTTGCGTCAGCGATGTTGAATGAAGGCTATACACAAGCAGGGGCGTTTCTCTCTCGGTTATGGCTTTTGTCAGGGCCTGCAAATCCTGCATGTCAAAATTTTCCGGGGAAAGCCTGAGGGAGGCTGTTGTTCTTTTGACCCAGTCCGGAAGACTTTCCTTATTGGAGCCTGAGATAACGTGCCGTGTCCGCCTTATGGATCGCGCGCCCGTCACAGGCACGCATAGCAGCTTTCCTCCGTCATATTCCTGGCGCCACCATGGCTTGTTGCCGCTGGCAGAAAAATCAGGACCACCATCTTGAGAAAGGTCAAAGCCCGCTGCCGGGGAAAAATCATACGGTATGCCGGCTTCGATCAGATGTTCATGAACCATCGGCGACACGCCGTAGCGTCCAGCGCGATGCGAGAGCGGGGCGAAGCCGAAGGCAGCCTTGAATGCAGAAACCAGAGTTTCCAGTTTTCTTCTATGCAGGTCTTCTGGCAAGTTGCACTGGTAAGAAGTATAGGGTGTGTGTTCGCCTTCAAATGGTGGTGTCACCCATGCATGCAGGTGCAGGCCAAGGTCGGCTTTACCGGTTTCAGATAGCGCCTTGAAATAGGTAATGGTTGCCCGGTCCTGCATTAATGGCCAACTGACGAAGTAGAGAGGCTTGAAACCGTTTTTTTCGCAGACCTCCTGGAACAGGGAGATGTCCTCAGGCCGTGCAACGCTATGCGCTGAATAGGTGGTGTCGGACCAGTCGAAAATTTCCTCCGTGTCAACAGTCACCAATAGAGACGGTTCCATCTCATTTAGCTCACAGGTTCTGCCAATGCGCCAGTCTTGAGCAGTTATCGCCGCCGTCCTTTTGGCGACATGACCCGTAACTGTTTTGTGAAAAAGGCTCATGAGGGAGTCCGAGGTCTGATCCCATGAGTATTGTTCTGCAAACTGGCGCGTCTGCGCCCTGTCTGGCAGGTTATGGAACAAGTGACTGACAGCCCTGGAGATGGCCTCGGGCGTGCGCGCATCGCACACGACTCCGGCTTCTGGCGCACTTATGACTTCTGCGTTCCCCCAGACAGGGGTGACAACGCAAGGTGTGCCACAGGCCAGCGCTTCCAGCAGGACGTTGGGCCAGCCTTCTCTCGAAGATGCCAGGACCAGCCCATCCGCCGCGCTGTATACAGATGGAAGGTTATGATGGGGCACGGCGCCAAGAAAGTGAACGCGGTCAGCAACGCCGGATTTGCGTGCCTGCTCGGCAAGAGCTGATCTGTCAGGACCGTCACCGGCAATCATGAGCGTGACGTCCGGCATGTCCTCAAGCGCCTCAATAATCAGATAGTGCCCCTTGCGCTCAATCAGATGCCCAACAGAGAGAATGACCTTTCCCGTGACGTTAAGTTCTTGGCGTGTGGCATTGCGGTCAGCAGGTTTAAACATGTCGAGGTCAACGCCGTTACGCAGGACATGGATTTTCTCGGATGCTAGCCCGATGTTGCCCATTTCGTCCTTGAGTGCCTGGCACACCGACACACTTGCGCTCGCGATTGCAGAAGCCTCAAGGATCATCTCGCGTTGACGGGGGTATTGCGGGATCAGGTTAATGTCGGTGCCGCGTGCCGTGATGATAACCGGCTTGCCGAATTTCTCGGCAGCACGCGCCGCAGCAACCCCGTCGGGATAGTAATAGTGCGCATCGACAAGATCGAAATCCCAACCGCTGTCGAGTAGTTTTTCTATCTCCCTCTCGAAGCAATGTTGTAAAGTATGGGCTGCTGCTGTCATGCCCACTTTTGGCAGGAGCAGATAGCGTGGGTATGTGATCTCGATATCATGCCGTGTCTCGGCATGGGGGGCTTTTGCATATTTGGCATAAGCCCCAAACTTATCTGACTGGAAGGGGAACCATGGCACAGGTGCGACGACTCGCAGGTCCAGATTGTGTCGTTTCCGGACATGCCGCAGCCGGTTCTCAACAAAAATCCCATGATGAGGATTGGCCGCATTCGGGTACAGGGTGGTGAGGCTGAGAATTTTCACGGCTTGAGAATACCCGTAATTGGTGTTTTTCCAGTGTTTTGCTCGCTTTTTCGCGGTGCAAAATGTTACTTGCCTCTTTCTAAAGCACGTGCATTAAAACGTGTTTAAGCATGGCACGTATCCTGCTTCTCCCCAATTGGTTGTAATTATCAGCGGAGTAGGCAGGAATGTCCTTGTTCGATGGGGATTTTGGGGTGTTTGTCGAGGCGTTGAGTAACATCGACATGCTTGTGGTATTTTATGGTGGCGTAGCCGTCAGCCTGACAGCCACAGCATTTTATTTTCTGACGCTGGGTAAATCCGCGCAGGAAGCGGCGATGCTTGCCTTTCCGCAGCGCCGCCGCATCATCAAGACATGGGTCGGGCGCCGGGCGCTGTCGTTATTTACCTCGCCAACAATCGCGCCTGAACACGAGCTTGGTCAGGTCGATCTTAACAGTTTTTCAATTGAACAGGTTGCGCCAAATCCTGTTGCCGCTGGCAGCCTCTGGGCACGAGGAGCCAAACGGGCAGTTGATATGGCCGCCAGCCTCATGCTGGTCGTGTTTACCTCTCCGCTGTTATTGCTCACGGCGCTCCTGATCAAGCTGGAAAGTAACGGTCCTGTTTTTTACAAGCAGATCAGGGTTGGCCGTGGTGGACAGCATTTCAGCATCTACAAGTTTCGCTCCATGACAGTTGATGCGGAAAAGTCAGGCGTGCAATGGGCTGCCGGAAATGACACACGTGTCACTCGGGTAGGGCGTTTCATCCGAAAAACCCGGATTGATGAAATTCCTCAGGCGTTCAATATTCTCAAAGGCGACATGAGTTTTGTCGGCCCACGCCCCGAGCGCCCCGAGTTCACGGATATGCTTGCGGCTGAAATACCGCATTATAATGATCGCCATCTGGTGAAGCCTGGGCTCACAGGTTGGGCTCAAATCCGCTATCCCTATGGCGCTTCAGTCGAGGATGCCCGCCAGAAGCTGACTTATGACCTCTATTATATAAAGCATTTCAGCTTTGTTCTCGATCTTTTCATCATCATTCGCACAGTCAAGGTTGCGGTGAAAGGCATTGGCAGTCGCTGATCAGGTCAAATGTAGTCTTAAGATAACGGTAAGGATGTCACCCCTATGCAGTCTTGGGCTTAAATTGTATCAAATTGCGTAGGGTTAAGACGCTATCTCCCGGTTAATGGCGTCACGGACATGATTAGGGTTTTCGCGATACGGGAATATCGCAGGAAGTCTGACAAGAGATGAGTGCTGCATGATGAATATTCTAACTACTTTGCCAAGGTTTTTCGCAGGATTGATGGCTTTGCTAATACTGCTTTCCGCTTGCGAGAGTATCGGCGGTAACAGCATCAGTTACAGCGGTCAGGAGGAGCCCCAGTCACCGGATCAGCTTCTGGCGTCGACGCCAGAGTATCTGATTGGTCCACTGGACCAGTTGCAGGTTTTCGTCTGGCGTGCACCGGAGCTTTCCACGGACGTGGTTGTCCGGCCTGATGGCAGAATATCAACACCGCTCGTCGAGGACATGCTGGCCGCCGGCAAGACGCCTTCTGCGCTGGCACGTGATCTGGAGGTCGTGCTGGCCGATTTTGTACGGACACCTGAAGTAACGGTTATTGTCAGTCAGTTTTCTTCGACATTCGACCAGCAGGTGCGTGTCCTGGGTGAAGCACAAAGACCTGTTGCATTGCCATATCAGGCGGGCATGACGGTGCTGGATGTCATGGTTGCGGTTGGCGGGCTCACAGAGTTTGCGGCAGGCAACAAGGCCGTCCTCATTCGTGGCCGCGGCAGTAACCGTAGTTCTTATCGACTGAAGCTGGATGACCTGATGAGAAAGGCGGATGTTCGCGCCAATGTGCCTGTTGCCCCTGGTGATGTAATTCTCATTCCGGAAAGTATTTTCTAGTAGTTTTGTTGTGTTAGTGCGGAGACCATTTTGATATCGCTGTCTGATCTTCCTGAACCTTTGGTTCGCTACGTCGTTGGCATGTGGCAGCGACGCTGGTTGATCGCTGCCCTGGCCTGGCTGGTCGCGCTGGCGGGTTGGTTTTTTCTGCTCGTAGCACCAGACGTTTATACGTCACGGGCACAGGTCTATCTGAACACCGATACATTTCTCCGCAGCTTTATTGATAAAACGGCAACCTCGGCTGATTTCGAAAAGCGCGTTCGGGTCATGCGCCTCCAGCTCCTTTCGCGGGAAAATATGGAGATTGTCGCTCGCACTTCAGGGCTTGCCGCAGAAGTCACAAACGAGACAGAGCTCTCCCGCGTCGTTCAGGACCTTCAGGACGATATTTCAGTCGTCAATGAAGAGGGGCAGTATTTTTACATTACCTATGGCAATCGTGACCCTGTAATCGCGCAGCGGGTGGTGGATCAGGTTGTCAGTCTCTTTATCGAGCAGGACATCGGTGCCGGTATCGTTCAGAGCCGACAGGCTGTGGGCAAGGTTGAGCAGGAGATCAAAAATCTTGAAGCGCAACTGGCCGAGAAAGATGAGGAAATTTCCGAATTCCGACGCCAGCACGCAGCCGAACTCGCTGGCGATGATCGCACCCTGAGGCAACTTGATCTTCTGGAAAGCGAGCTGACCCGCATTGATGATGCCCGCTACAGAGCTATCCGAAACCGGGATGAGCTAAGACGGCTTCTAGCCTCAACACCGCGCACAACCTCCAAGGGCGAGCTGGATACCCTGCAAATTCAACTGGCGCAGCTTGAGAGCCAGTATCTGGATAACCATCCTGATATTATTGGTCTGCGCGCCAAAATAGCCGAGCTTGAAGCCGGTGATGCAGGGCTGCCGGATAATCCTGAATACCTTCGACTTGAGTCAACATTGCGCTCTGTTGAGGGCGAGGTCCAGGAACTCGTTCAGAGGAAGTCACGCATAGAGCAGGACATTGAGAGATATACGCTCCTGAGCGGCCAGGTTCCGGCTGTGCAGGCCCAGTTGCAAGAGATGATGCGTAGCTATACTCAAGTGGAAAATCTTTATAAGGAGCTTCTGGGGCAGCAAAGCAGTCTTGCCATAACAGCTAACCTCAGTGAGGGCGGCGGTACGATTGAGTACAGGATTTTCGAAGCGCCTGTCGTGGCGGCTGAACCCAGTTCACCGCCACGCGGTGTTCTGACGTTCCTGATCCTGTTTGCGGCAGCAGGTGTTGCCGGTGGCATCGCTTTCCTGATCACTCATTTTGACACGTCTTACACCATGACTTCGCAGATGGAAGAAGCTCTCGGCTTGCCAGTGCTCGGGGCGGTGTCTCCTGTTTTGACGCCGCGGTATCGTGCCGTGAAGCTGTTCGAGCGGGCTTCTCTTGGACTGGTCTGCGTGGCTCTGGGGGCGCTGACAATCGCGCTATTCTGGTACCAGATTATCTACGTTCCGCCTGAGGGTGGCGCTGCGGATTTCGCGGTTGAGACAATCGACTTTGTTACACGAAAGGGCGTGTAATGAATCTTGTCCAAAGAGCAACGCAAGGATTGAAGCAGGACGCAGGCGGGGTCAAGACCAGCCCTGAGCGCGCGAGGCCGCGCAAAAAAAATTCTGCACCGGATTTCAAGCTGGTTGCCGATCTTGACTTCGAACATATGGCGCAGCAAGGGCTGTACGTTCCTACCCAAAAGCCGGAGCGGCTGCCGCAGGAATTACGCGCTATCAAACGCCGCTTATTGCGCAAGCTCAAGTACTACAAAAACGACCTGTCCGGACGAAAAAGCAAACGCTCCATATTAGGGGCAAAATCACGTCGGCGTGTAATGATGACTTCCACAGACCCTGCTGAGGGCAAAACATTTACAGCTCTCAATCTTGCGTTAAGTCTTGCGATTGAAGATGATATAGGAGTGCTCCTCGTTGATACGGACATTCCGCGGCCGCGTGCTTTTAAATATCTTAACCTACCTTCTTTGCCAGGTTTGAGTGACAAGTTACTCAACCCAAGTCTTCCTTTATCTGATATCGTCGTGAAGGTTAGAAATTATCCCTTGTTACTTCTTTCCGAGGGGCAGGAGCATGATATTACGCGCGATATATATGAAAGAGGTGATATGGCTCGTTTTGTTCAGGAACTAATGGCAGCGTATCCTGATCATCTTATTATCTTCGATGCACCACCTATATTGGCTGCTCCTGAAGCTGCGCTACTCGCGCAACATGTGGACGAGGTCGTTTTTGTGGTGAAGGCTAATAATACACCGGAGGGAGCCGTCGTTGAAGCTCTTGAGGAAGTTATGGAATTCAACGAGAACATATCTCTCGTTCTTAACCAGTCGCGGGTTCCCGGTAAGTTTAGTCACTATGGGTCCTATGGCGAGTATTATGGTGACGCTAAAGAGACAAGATGAGTAAAGAGTATGATCCTACAGTCAGGTCACGACCCAAAAGCTAGTGCGATTCAGAAGCTTGAGATTGCCCGAAGGTATGCCGGGAAAGTCTCGCTATCTGTTCTATTGGCAACGGTTCTGCTTTCTACGTCTGTGCAGGCCCAACCGGGAGCCGCTGAGGCCACAGACGAGGAAGTCGACCCTTTCGCGCCAAATAACCGTTCCGGTTTTTTGGGCTACTCTTTGAGTGTATCTCCACAATTCACGTACTCGGATAATGTGACATTGGCGCCTGAGGGTAGCGAGAGTGAAGATGGTCTCGCCTCTGTCGAGTTTACAGGCGGCTTGCTGATTGATCGCGTGAATTTCACCGGGATCGTTAATGGGCGCCTCGAAGTGGGCAGTTACCTTGATCCAGCATCTGTAAATGGGCAGGACCTCTACGATCAGTTCATCGTGGATCAAAATATCCGCAGCGCTGCCACAGCCGAGTTTGTTGACAATCTTCTTTATCTGGATCTGGCAGCGTCCACTGAGCGGCGCGCTCTTGATGAGCGCTCCCAGTTTGCGCAACAGTCCATTGCCGCCAATGAACGGCAAGCGACTTCTTATTCATACAGCGTCAGCCCATATTTGCGTACTGAGTTTTCGAACCGTAGTACTGTCGAAGCACGATATCGTTTCACCGATGTGGCTATTGATGATGATGATGCAGCTCAGGGCATCGAAAACTTCCTGAACGACTCGCAAAGTCAGGAAGTTGTTGCAGAATACACCAGTGGTCGATTGCTGGACAGGCTCTCCTTTTCCCTGCGCGCCTATGTGGCGACAACACAGGAAGAGGGGAGTGATGTTCTTCCCGAGGTTGATTTCGACCAAAGAGCGTATTCCGGCAGTATTCGCTACCCTTTCGGTCGTAAATTATCAGCCGTAGGTACCGTCGGCTATGACGATATTGATACGAATAATAACCCTTCGTTTGATGATGATGAATTGTCGGGGGTGTTCTGGAAAGCTGGCCTGTTGGCAACGCCGGGCCGTCGCACACGCGCCCAATTGGAAGTTGGTGAGCGGTATGGTGGTGCACTGATAGAAGGTGCTGCCGAGTACATTTATTCGACGCGCTTGCGTTTCCGCGCCAATTTGAGCCGCAATTTCAATACGTCAGCACAACTTCAGAATGCACAACAGGATATTCTGCAAGGTGAAACACTTGCCTTTTCCGAGGACCTGCGGCGACTGCAGAATCTGACTGCCAGCGATGTGCTGGACCAGACGCTTAACTTCAATAGCGATCTTCAGGACCTGACACAGCGCCGGTCAGGTCTGGCAAGATCAAATACGGCTGATTTCGCAGTTGTCGCGAATACAGGCCAAAATGATTTCACCTTGCGCATTGGCTATGATGACGCTGATTTCGGTTTTCAGGAAACTGAAACAATCAGCCTCAACGGCGCCTGGAACCGGCGTCTCTCGCGCAAGCTGGATGCTTATGCGCGCGGCTCCTATCAGTACACGACGGCGACCGGAGGCGACAGCCTTGTGGATTGTCTGGCGGCATTGTCTACGGACCCTGCGACAGCCGGGCTATCAGATGCTGTTTTGACTCAGCTCTGCCAGGACACGAGCATTCTTGATACTGATACGCAGACTGTCTCGGTGCTGGGTGGCTTCGGATATCGTGTATACGAGGATATCTCGGCATTTATCCAGTATGGGCATACTAACCGCTCAGCCGATAACGCTACACTGGAATTTAAGGAAAATGCGATAACCATTGGTCTGACATTCGATTTTTAAGGCGGGTTATCCCTGCCGGGACCTAAAATGATTGAAGAATACTTTAATCTGGAAAGAGCGCCCTTCCGTCTGAGCACGGATGCATCCTTCTATTACGACAGTGATCGACACCGTAAAGTCTTGTCATATCTCCTTTACGGGGTGCAGCAGTCTGAGGGTATCGTTGTGATTACGGGAGAGGCCGGCGTCGGGAAATCCATCCTGATTGAGCAGTTTCTCCATGAAATGAACGATGCAAATGTCCTGGCAGCTGTTATCAGCCCCGGCCCAGTTAGTCAGGAAGAAATCCTTGAGCATACGATGTCGGCGTTTCGTATTGATGCGCGCGGGCAGGGCAAGGTCGCCAAGATCGATGCCCTTAGAGATTTTTTCACCGATCAGCGTGAGGAGGGCCGTCAGGTTCTTCTGATTATTGATGAAGCGCAGAATATGTCCGCTGGCGCGATCGAGGAAATCCGCCAGCTTACCAATATCACCTATGGTGGTCTGCCCTTATTGCAGGTCTTCTTGGTTGGACAGCCTGAACTGAAGCGCCTTTTGGCTTCCCCCGAGATGGAGCAACTGCGCCAGCGCGTCATTGCGTCCAGCGAATTGCGCCCTCTGACAGAGGATGAGGTTGCAGCTTACATTACGCACCGTCTTGCTATCTCCGGATGGGATGACAGAAATGCTCTTTTCACGGATAACGCATATAAGAGGGTTGCTGAGGTAACTGGCGGAATACCGCGTAAAATCAATGCCTTATGCCAACGTCTTCTTTTGCAGACAGTAGTCGACGAGAAAGATGAGATTGACGAAAATGTGCTGAATACAGTCTTGTCTGATCTTGATGCGGAGCTCGTTAATCGTCTTGATTCTGAACCAGAGAAGGCTCCTTCTGTTACACCTCAGCAGGTAGTCTCGACCGCAGATAATGTTGTGCCGCTCAGGTCAGAGGCGAGAACCCTTCATGATGAGGATTTATCGTTGGAGCCAAACGCTGTGGCGCATACTGAATTTGAGCCCGAGGCAGTTGAAGGTCAGCGGCTGTCTGACGATTTGACTGATCCTTTCAGAGATGACGATCTGCGACTGGACAAAGCCGATGAGACCGAGAGCAGGCCGCAACCTGCCTCTCTTGATGAACTCGCCGAGCAGATTGCCACGCATATGCAAGGTCAGCAACGTAACAGCGGGGGGAATATGACCGATAGCAACGATGATCCCTTAAATAAGATCAAAGAAGATATGCTCGAGCTCGCCGAGGCAGCCCAAGCCACAATCCGGGGCGTTGAGAATAATATCACGGATCTGCAGGATCACATTGAGAAACTACATTCAGTACGAACACGTCGTAATGAGATGCTACACAGCTACCTGAAAGACTTTGATGAGACGTTGCTGGAATTGATTGGCGGAGAATAAGGTGTCTGGCGCTACCACATTTCCGGAGGCGACCGCTGTCAAAGTCCGGTCAGATTTGAACGCCATATCTGTAGATGTCGAAGACTATTTTCAGGTCTGGGCACTGAGTGAGGTCATCAAGCGTGAAGACTGGGACAGCATTCCTTTGCGAGTTGAGCAGGCAACCAGAACTGTTCTGGATCTATTTGATCGCACGCAGTCAAAAGGGACTTTTTTTACGCTTGGGTGGGTGGCTGAAAAAGCGCCGTCACTAATCCGTGAAATTGCTGCCAGAGGGCATGAAGTTGCCAGCCATGGGTATGACCATACAAAGGTTTTTGATCAATCTCCGGATGAGTTTCGTGCGGATATTCGCAAAACGAAACATATTCTTGAAGATGTAAGTGGGCAGCCGGTGAAGGGTTTTCGAGCCGCAGGTTTTTCGCTTGATGACCGTTCGCCTTGGGCACATGAGATACTCTGCGAAGAAGGATATCTGTACAGTTCCAGTGTTCATCCGATTGCGCATGATCATTACAATGCGCCAGATGCCCCGCGATTCGCATGGGCGCCTCTGAAAGAAAACAGCGATTTTCTGGAAATACCCGTTTCTACCACTCTGTTTGGGGGACGTCGTGTGAGTTGCGCAGGGGGCGGATGGTTCAGAGCCATGCCGTATGCCATAAGCAGCGCCTTGCTGAAGCGAATGACATCAACAGATGGTCAGCCCGCCGTATTTTACTTCCATCCGTGGGAGGTAGACCCCGAACAGCCAAAAGTTTCTGGTCTCAGTCGCAAATCCAGATTGCGCCATTATCTCAATCTGGATCGCATGGAAGGCAAACTTGAGAGATTGCTGCGAGCCATGCAATGGGGCCGAATTGATGAAGTCTTTCCTGTAAAAGAAATGCAGGAGGCAGCATGACAGCCATGCTGAAACCGTCCTGTTCAAGCCCTGATACTCAGGTCAGGGTGAAAATTGCTGATAGCTCCGCGCAGTCAGAATGGGACCGTTATGTTTCTGTTCATCCAGACGGGAGTTTTTTTCACAAGTTTGGCTGGTCTGATGTTATTCACAAAACTTATGGGCACCAGCCATATTATATATATACTGAAGATCATAATGGTGCCATGACAGGTGTTTTGCCAATGACGTTGGTGAAGAGCCCTTTCTTTGGCAAATCTATGATCTCGACAGCCTTTACAGTTGGTGGCGGTGCTTTGGCGGATGATCCTTTTTCCGAAGAAGCACTGCTTCAAAAAGCCGGAAGAATCGCCACCGCCGAATGTGTGCAGTATATTGAGCTGCGAGGTGGCACTGCGCCGGAAGGCTGGCACAGCAAGTCAAATGTTTATGCAGGGTTTGTTGCCGACATCCCCGCTGACCGGGACGATAACCTGAAACAAATTCCGCGTAAGAAGCGGGCCGATTTGCGCAAAGCAATCAAGAAGGCAGAAGCTGGTGATTTGAAGGTGACGTCAGTCACCCAGACGCGTGAGTTTTACAACCTTTATGCCGAGAGTGTCAGGAACCTTGGTACGCCAGTCTGGCCTGAAAAGCTGTTGAAAATTATTCTGGAGGCTTTCCCGGATGAAACCGAGATACTTGTAGCTAAAGCCGAAGGCCATGCGGTGGCAGCGCTTGTCAGCTTTTACTTTGGTGACACTGTTCTGCCTTACTATGCCGGTGCCGGTTTTGCTGCGCGCAAGTTGCACGCTTATGATTATCTGTACTGGGAACAGATGCGCCGCGCCCACGAGAAGGGGTGTGGTAAGTTTGATTTTGGCCGATCAAAAGTTGGCACAGGCGCATACGCCTATAAAACCCATTGGGGTTTCGAGCCAAAACCACTTTCCTATCATTACCATCTGGTGAAAGCTGACGCAGTGCCAGATGTAAATCCGAATAATCCGAAATTTCGATTGGTTACAAAAGTCTGGCAGAAATTGCCCTTGCCAGTTGCCAACCGTCTCGGACCAGTTCTGGCCAGCAGTCTTGCATGACCATTCAAAAGCCAAGAGCCCTTTTTCTTGTTCACAGAATACCTTTCCCGCCTGACAAGGGTGACAAGATCAGGTCATGGCAAATTTTCAAGTTACTGTCGCAGAAGTTTGATCTGTATGCAGGTTTTTTTATTGATGATGAAGCGGATTACCAGCACGTTGAATATCTTCAAGACTTCTGCGCGGAAATAAAAGCAGTCAGCCTCAGTCCTCGACGGGCGAAGTTGAAATCCCTCTCAGGCTTACTTTCAGGTCAGCCACTGTCTTTTCCCTATTACACCTCCAGAGACATGAAAGAGTGGGTGAGGGGCGTTCGCGCTAAAGGGCTTGAGGTCGAAGTGATATTTTCCTCTTCAATGTTCCCTTATGCTGCTGACGCAGCAGCCCCTGTTATTACTGATCTTTGCGATGCCGATAGCGCGAAATGGAAAGCCTATTCGGACAGGCAGGGTTTTCCGATGTCGGCAATCTATCAACGTGAGGCCAGATTGTTGTCAGAGGCAGAGGCTATCATCACACAAAAGTCGGCAGCCAGCTTTCTCATTACGCCGGAAGAAGCCGCGATCGTCAAACAGCACCCTGAAGCTGATCCATATAAGGTCGGCACTTTCGGCAATGGCGTCGATATTGATTATTTCGATCCGGGTGCAGAATTAGCAGGTGAGGTGCCGCAGAACAGCATCGTCTTCACTGGCGCAATGGATTACGAGCCCAACATAGAAGCCGTGATCTGGTTTGCAGAGCATGTTTGGCCAGAGTTGATAAAGCAGGATGCTGAGCGAACGTGGGCTATCGTTGGCGCTCGCCCTGTTGCTGCCGTCAAAGCGCTGTCGAGTTTACCCGGCGTTAAAGTCACCGGACGTGTGGACGATATACGGCCTTGGCTCTCAGGAGCAAAAGTTGCTGTGGCACCATTGCAGATTGCACGCGGCCTTCAAAATAAGGTGCTAGAGGCTATGGCTATGGCAAAAGCAGTTATTGCGAGTCCGGGTGCCGCTGAAGGGCTGTGTGTTACGCCGGGGCGGGACCTTATAATTGCAGAAAGTCCGACGGCCTATATGCGTGAGATCAGTCGTTTACTATCAGACGGTTCCAGTCGACAGACTCTGGGTAATCGGGCGAGGGATGTCATTGAAAAAAGATATAGCTGGACTGCCCAGTTGCAGCCCTTGTCGCAAAAACTTGATGAGATTATTGACGCAAAACTAGGCCCAACTCACTGATATTGCTACAAAACAGTTGATTTTACGCCTGCGGGGCCGCCTCATTTCTCCCTTGGAGAACAGCTTAATTCGCGTTAACATTACACTTAGCGGGGGTTAAGGAAACGACGGGGTCTATTTATGTTTAGAATTTTTCTTCCACTGGCTTTTGCGGCGACCTTGCTGCTAGCGCCATTTTACAGCTTTTCGGTCAATGATGAGTACGCTGGTGACATCACCAACGAATTGACAGCTTCCAAGATGTTTATTGAGGACTCAGTGGAGTGTGCCCGGAATATGGAGTTCAACCCAATGGTCGAGGGTTGTGGGCCTAACGAAAATCGTGGGCTTCTCGGTTGGGCATTCTACGCGGCTGCAGCATCTAGTGTGGCTGCCGGGCTTCTCGGTGTCATTGGGCTTTTGCCGTTTATCGGCCGTTTGACGAGCGTAGTGACGACCGGCGCTGGCGGGATCAGCACTGGAACAGTGGCGTGGTTCATGGTTGATCTGCTGCAGAGCGGCAAGTTTGAACAAATGTCCTGGGGGGGCTGGTTGGCGGGTGTTCTCGCCTTGCTAACACTCGTTGCTGGCTTCAATGGCATGAGCGGTGATAGAGACTGATCATCCGATATTAGAGATACAAAAAAGCGCCCTGAACATTCGGGGCGCTTTTTTATGGCCATTTTGCTTCTGGTGGGAGAGAGGACAGAATTGAGTCCACATTGCCGCCAGTTTTCAAGCCAAACTGCGTACCACGATCATACAGGAGATTGAATTCTGCATAGCGACCGCGCCGGATGAGCTGCTCTTCCCGCTCTTCTGCGGTCCATGGCTGGTTGAGTCTTTTCTCTACGAGATCGCCGTAACCGTTCAGGAACGCCGTGCCCACATCTTTTGTGAAAGAAAAGTCAGCGTTCCAGTCACCCGTGTTATGTCGATCATAGAAAATGCCACCAACCCCGCGCGCTTCATTGCGATGGGGCAGGAAGAAATACTCGTCGCACCATTTCCTGAATCTTGGATAGTATGTGGCGTCATGTTTCACACAGGCGCTTTCCATGGCTTCATGAAACGCGCGCGTGTCCTCATGTTCGTCTGCCCGGTAGCTGTTCATCATGGGGTTCAGGTCACCGCCACCACCAAACCAGGTCTTGGTCGTGACAATCATGCGGGTGTTCATGTGAGCGGCCGGTGCGTGCGGGTTCCGGGTATGGGCGATAACCGAAATGCCTGATGCCCAGAAGCGCGGATCCTCTTCTGCTCCTGATATCTGCTTGCGAAACTGTTCCGAAAACTCACCATAGACGGTCGATATGTGGACACCGACTTTCTCAAAAACACGACCACACATGAGGGACATTTCTCCACCCCCTTCGTCGCTATCATCTTCCCCTCTGAGCCAAGGGGTTCTGGCAAATCTGCCAGCAGGGAGGTTACCATAGACTTCTGCTGAACCCATGTCCTCAAGCTGCTCAAACCGACTGCAGAGCCGGTCTCTCAGGGTCCTGAACCAGGTGCTGGCCAGTTTCTTTTTTTCTTCAATAGTGCTTTCGGGCGCCATAAGTCCTGCCAAAGGTGATCTGGCCGGAACATAATGAGGTGTTGCCAATCCGCAACCTTGAATATCCGGGCACCCGGCACAGATTGCGTCTTTCGGCGATGCAGCCTAGATTAACCATAATTCACGATAGGTGGGTTTGTCATGGATTGGGGCAACATCTTTATATACGTGCTCTGCGCGGGAATCGGCCTGGTTGCAGGCTGGATCGTTGGACTGGTGCTCAAGGCCGCATTGTTTTTCGCAGGCGAGGGGGTTCGGCGTGTTATTTCCGTCGTGATACTGCTGGCGGGTATCGGCGCTGCAATTTGGTTTTTGCCTGATTATATTCGCCCCCACGCAGAGCCAATCATAGCCGACCTACTGAAAGAAAAGCAGGCGCCTGTATCGATTGAAAGAAATGTGGAAAAAAAACCTGTTGATACTGAGGCTGTTGCCAAGGCTATCGAGCTGGCCCTTCAGGACCTTCAGGACCCATTTTTTTTGGCGGTCCTGGCGCGTGAACCAAACCGGGCCGAAACCGTGAAGGATCGAATGGTCAGTGCCTATGGCCGTGGTGGTCAGCCCGCCTTGGTCTCGGAGTTACAACAGGCAGCGCAGGACACGATTAATTCGTCCTTCCCTTATTACATGGCGCGCGGGCAGGAGACGGACCTCCTGAATGCTGTCCGGAATATAAAATTAGTCATCGAGGTTATGTCAACCAATGACCCGGAAACCTGCCATCTCTGGCTATACGGTTCGGTCACGGGCAAAAACTTTGACTTTGATAAATATATCATCGCGATCGGCGAAGATCGTCACAAGGACTTGCAGCAAAATCTGGCAGCTGTCGTTCGCGATGCGTCTGACATTCTGCCCGAATATGATGAAATGCTTGCGGAACAAAGACTGGGAGAAATCAGCGATCAACTGATTGACCGCATGGGCGTTGAGAAAGTTGGTCTTATTACGTCAGGGCAAGAGCCAGAGGGGCCCGAAGATGCAAGGCTTGCCTGTGACGCAACAGGAGAGTTCTTCCGGTACATTCTCGAAGACGATCTGGCGATTGATATCTTGAGACACAGATATCTGACATCCTCTGGCTAAATGCCCAGTTGTCGCGTTGCTTCCGCGATTGTGATGCCGGCTGCGACCGATACATTAAGTGATCGCGCATTCTCTGCGAGTGGTATTCTTGCGCAGATATCGCAACTATTGCGCACCTTGTCAGGAACGCCGGCGCTTTCCTGCCCCATCAGCAAAATATCGTCCTTCTGAAAGCCTACCTCATAAATTGGCCTGGCGTCTTTGGTTGAAAGCAGAATTAATCTGTTTGTCCTGCGTAAAACCGAGTTCGAGAAGGAGGCCCAGGAGGTATGGTAGGTTGGAGGAGACAGTGCCCCATAATCCATTGCGACTTTACGAATCTCTTTGTCTTTAAGCGGGAAACCGCATGGCTCGATTATATGCAGCGTAACGCCAAAGCATGCAGCGATACGTATTGCCGCACCGACATTCCGGGCTATTTCAGGCTGGTATAATGCAAGGTGCATTGAATGTTTCCGAAGGTTGCTCTGGTTTACGGGGAGCGCATTGATTGCCGGTACCAAGAGGCCAAAAAGCGCTGTTTGTAGCCCTAGACTTTACGGGAAACTCATGCCAAACCGCATCAAATTTTGAAGAATTTTGCAGGAAAATCATGAATTCAGTTACTCAGGCCGAGCAAGGCCATGAAGAACAGGAAGGCGAGACACGCCGCGACTTTATCCACTTGCTGGCTGTTGCAGCCACCGGCTTTGCTGGTGTCGGCGTCGTGCTACCCGCCGTCCACCAAATGAACCCAGATGCTTCAGTACGCGCGCTTGCAACGAAGACTGTAGACCTCTCTGCTGTCGATGTCGGCCAGGCGATCAAGGTGATGTGGCAGGGTAAACCTGTTTTCATTCGCAGGCGGACTGAGGCAGAGATCGCCGAGGCTGCAGAGACACCTGTTAACGTTTTGCCGGATCAACTGAGCCGCAATGAAAACCTGAGCGGATCAGAAGAGGCAACAGATGCCAACCGTGCAACAACCGCGGAATGGATGGTGGTGCTTGGTGTGTGTACCCATCTGGGCTGTGTACCTCTTGGCACGGATGATGGCGACAATCGTGGTGATTTCAACGGCTGGTTCTGCCCCTGCCATGGCTCACATTACGATATAGCCGGACGCATCAGAAAAGGTCCTGCGCCAGAGAATCTGGGTATTCCCCCATATGAGTTCGTATCCGACACGACATTAAGGATCGGGTAGGAGAGAATAAATGAGTCACGAATCAACATACGTTCCCGGAACAGCAATCGAGCGCTGGCTTGATCGCCGTTTACCGATCATTCGCCTCGGCTATGATTCCTTTGGTGATTTTCCAACGCCAAAAAATCTCAACTACTGGTACACCTTCGGCGGCATTCTGACAGTCTGTCTGATGATACAGATCGTCACAGGCATTATTCTGACGATGCATTATACGCCGCACGTTGATTACGCCTTTGCCAGTGTTGAGCACATCATGCGTGATGTTAATTATGGTCACATCATGCGCTATGCACACGCTAATGGCGCATCCATGTTCTTCATTGCCGTGTATCTGCATATGTTCCGCGGTCTTTATTACGGGTCCTATAAAGAACCGAGGGAAGTGCTCTGGATTATTGGCGTCATTATTTTTGTGCTGATGATGGCGACGGCATTCATGGGCTACGTACTGCCTTGGGGCCAGATGTCTTTCTGGGGCGCGACAGTTATTACATCACTGTTTAGTGCTGTGCCGCTGATTGGCGATTCACTGACAACTCTTCTCTGGGGAGGGTATTCTGTTGATAATCCCACCCTGAACAGGTTCTTTGCACTGCATTACCTTTTGCCCTTCCTGATTGCCGGCGCTGTCATCCTGCACATCTGGGCGCTACATGTGCCAGGAAATGCGAACCCTACAGGGGTTGAGGTCAAATCCTCCAAGGACACGGTCCCGTTCCACCCGTACTATACGGTTAAAGATGGGTTTGCGATTATCGTCTTCCTGATTATGTTCGCCGTCTTTCTGTTCTTTATGCCAAATGCGTTGGGCCATCCGGATAATTATATTCCGGCCAATCCACTGGTCACACCTGAGCATATCGTGCCTGAGTGGTACTTCCTGCCTTTCTACGCGATGCTGAGAGCTATCACGTTTGATGTCTTCTTCATTTCGTCAAAACTTGGCGGTGTTATCGTGATGTTTGCCTCGATCCTGCTGCTGCTTTTCCTGCCATGGCTGGATCGCTCAAAAGTGCGCTCGCATCGTTATCGTCCGATCGCGCGCGGCTTCTTCTTCCTGTTTGTGGCTGACTGCCTTTTCCTGGGGTGGCTTGGTGCGCAAGTCGCGGAGCAGCCTTATATCCTGCTGTCTCAGCTGGCGACGGCATATTACTTCGCTTACTTCCTTGTCATACTGCCATTGCTTGCAGTTCTGGAGACGCCGAAGGAATTACCGAAGTCTATCTCGGACGACGTCTTGAGTCGGTCACAGAAAAAGCAAGCCAGGGCATCTTCTCCGACGCCTGTGGCGCAACCAGCTGAATAAGTGTGAATCACATGCGATATATGTCAAAAATAATCATTGCGCTGATAGTGGCTTGTGCCATGTCATCAGGCGTTGCTCTCGCTGCAGGTGGCAAAACCAAGCCTGTTGAACATTACCACTGGAGCTTCTCAGGTATAAACGGAAAGTATGACAAGGAAGCCTTGCAACGAGGTTTTCAGGTCTACCGTGAAGTGTGTGCAGCCTGTCACTCAATTGACTTCATTGCCTTCAGGCATTTGGGAGATAAAGGCGGGCCGTTCTATCTTGAAGAATGTCCAGAAGGCGCTCCGGATACACTTAACTGTAGTAACCCAAACGACAATCCGCTCGTAAAAGCTTTGGCTGCGGAGTACGAAGTGGAAGATGGGCCTGATGACTCAGGCGATATGTTTATGCGTACCGGTTTGCCGTCAGATACAATTCCCGGCCCTTACGCCAATGAACAACAGGCAGCTGCTGCAAATGGCGGCGCAATTCCACCAGATCTGTCACTTATCACGAAGGCGCGCAAATACGGTCCGGATTACTTGCATAGCCTTCTTAAGGGGTACACAGATCCACCAGAGACTGTCGAGCTTGATCCGGGCACATACTATAACCCTTATTACAAAGGGGATATGGCTACACTCCTGAAGCCTGTATATGTTGACGATGAAGGGAAACCTCTGGAGGGCGTTGATGTACCTTACGGTGGTGTGCTGAAAATGAAAGCGCCTCTCGTTGACGGCATCGTCGATTACATTGATGATTCAGTGCCTGAGACAGTTGAGCAGTATTCAAAAGACGTTACGACTTTCCTCACTTGGACGGCCGAGCCTAAAATGGAAGCTCGCAAGACGATGGGCAAAATCAGCCTTTTGTATTTGCTGATTATGGCTGTGATTGTTTATCTGTCATACAAGCAGATCTGGTCACGGATAGATCACTAGAAAGTTGAAATTCAGATCATTTGAGGCCGTGTCATGTTATATGCGCGGCCTTTTTTGCAGGAAGGAGTGCATATTATGTCTGATGAGACAGTATTAGGCATCATTGGCGGCAGCGGTGTTTATGCGATTGATGATATGTCCGATGTCAAACGTCATTCAATTGAAACCCCCTGGGGGCTGCCTTCTGACGAAATTGTTTCAGGCACGCTTGGGGGAGTAAAAGTGCTCTTCCTCTCACGCCATGGCCAGGGACACCGTCGCACACCATCTGATGTCAATTACCGGGCAAATATAGCTGCCATGAAAATGGCTGGGGCCACTGACATTATATCCGTTTCCGCTTGTGGCTCATTCAGGGAAGAGCTTCCCCCAGGACATTTCGTGCTGGTCGATCAGTTTATCGATCGAACCCATTTGCGTGCGAAGAGCTTTTTTGAAGCCGGGATGGTTGGCCATGTTTCCATGGCGCAGCCAGTTTGCCCAAAATTGCAGCAAGCTCTGGCGGATGCCTGCGATGAGCTATCTATTCCGTACACCCAAAACGGGACTTACCTTGCCATGGAAGGACCTCAGTTTTCTTCCAAGGCTGAGTCTCATCTTTATCGTAGCTGGGGCTGTGACGTCATTGGTATGACAAACATGCCCGAAGCCAAACTCGCGCGCGAAGCCGAGCTGCCATATGCAACTGTAGCGATGGTGACTGATTATGATTGCTGGCGCGAAGGGGAAGCCGATGTGGAAGTTGCCAGTGTTTTGGAGATCATGCATCAGAATACAGTGAAGGCACGAGACCTTGTTAAGGCCGTAGCACCACGCCTTGGTCCTGACCGTACGCCATCACCTCTGGGTATTGAAACCTGCCTTGATTTCGCGCTTATTACAGCGCCTGATGCAAGGGATTCAGAAATTGTCGAAAAGCTGAAAACAATTGCCGGTCGGGTTCTGTAACTCCGGCTGCAAGTTTCTCAAAGCACAGATATTACAGGAGGGGCAGGTCTGCTCAGGCAGCAGCCTGCTTTTTGGCGGCCACAGGGATTTTCTTTGAGTCACATTTTTCTTCACGCAGATAAGCATGTTCTGACTTAACGAGTTCAAGGCCATATCCGTTTGAAATTTTACGTACAACCTTGGCTTTTATTCTGCCCACACGCACAATCTGGCCAATTTTCAGAACGGGTTCAATCTCAATACCAAGCCCGGTGAGTGAGATATCAATAACTGAGCACTTGTATTCCTGTTTATCAGGCAAGACGCAGATACTCTCCCGGTCTGACACTTTACGCCGGATAGCGAAACGCTTTTCAGTCACTACGTCACTATCAGAAATCAGACCGTCTCGCTTGGCAAGTTCGACCATAAGCAGCTCAATCAGTCTTTCCTGCTTTGGTTTTGGTAATGTCATCTTTATGGCAAACACATTGCCCATGGTACGTGACACGACACCTGCCACACGGTCGCGGCCATTGATGTAGGCAACGATTTCGTCCCCCTTTTTTACCTGGTGACGACTGGCAGCTGTTAGCTCGTTGACAGACATGCCAATTATAACCCCTTTGGACTCGACCACATTTTCTATGAGAAGCCGGACCGGCATTTTGACCGGAGTGCGCTTATAGCGGTTGGAGTGGGTGGGTGTACCTGCCATGTTTCCAGCCTAAATAAGACCGGTTAAAAGTTGACTAAACTTTGACAGATTTTGTTACTTGCACGTCTTTAATTCAATGCAGCGAGGTAACCTTTTGCATACCATGATGGGATACGGACGATAACATCGTCGCCACGTTTGGCATTCAACCGTATGACAAGGTCATTGCCACGCGCTGCTTGTTTCAAGTCAGTAGTTTTGAGCCATACACCTACATCTTCGTGGCGGAAGCAGTTTTGGCTTTCATTCAGGTCGTTGCAAATCTCGCCGGTATCTATTGAGCTGATTTCAATAATTTTTCCGCCGGGCTCGCTCGCGGATAGAAATTCCTTTTCGCGTCCTTCATGACGCACTTGCACGTAAAGCTGGTGGTCTGCCCGTGGCCGGTCAACGTCTTGCCATGACCGGATAAGAGCATAACCGTCAATCCCTTGAAGCGCATGCTCTGGTCCTTGAAACTTCCTGCGAACATCAAAAGATGTTTTCTCAGATGTAACGCCAGCTGTAACCTGAGCGATTCTCGGGTCGGGTGTTCTATTTGAGGCGCACGCCATGAGGCCAAGTGCTGCAATCAGTCCAAGTCCTGCTTTCCACATTACTCTCAGTCCTTTCAGGCCTAAACTGCCTCTCCCATGCGAAGACAATGCCATGAAGTTTGCTTAAGGGCAATTTAAGCATGAAGCGTTTAACATCCCGGTTTTCGGAGAAGTGTTTACATGTTCCCTCTCATCGCAGCGATGCTCATGATGCAAGCACCTGGCTTACCTGCCTATCAGGCACCCAGTTCCTTTGACGCTCATGATGCTTTTAACCGCCGATTGGAGAGACACATGTCAGTGTCAAACGGGGCGGCACTTGAGCAACAAAATGCAAATACGTCATCGCAATGGGCAGTCGACTTTCAACTGAATGATTGTGTTTGGGGGCGTGAGCTGAACCTGACCCCCGCGATAGACGAGATACCTAACAGCAATGGCTATTTTTGTAATTTCACCGTCTTTCCGCTCGGTAATCTGGATTATACGGATGTTGGGTTCTTTACGCATGATGGATATCAGTGGAGATATTTTGGCCGGGTAACTGAGTCAGGCATAGGTCCCGATATCGGGTTGCCACAGCGTAAGGTTGTCCGCAGTCAACCGTATGTCGCGTCTCCATATCTCCAGGGAGAATACTATAATTACGATCTTTCCGGTACAAGGGTGATAGACAACACGCCTTATGTCCTGCCCGGTGAGGGGTATGTTCGGGTTGATCCCTTCAGTACGCGATCTTACAATAATGACCGCGTTATCACGTCGTATGAACGTGACGACCATAAGCGTCGGCGTAATATGCAGGATTATGTGCTGCACCCCAAGGGCACGCCTGAGCGTAACAAAAGAGGGTATTAAACCCTAGGTCGCGAATCTGAAGTGCATCACGTCACCATCCTTGACGAGATACTCTTTCCCCTCAAGCCGCATTTTGCCAGCATCCTTGGCACCAGCCTCGCCATTGAAGGTCACATAATCATCATAGCTGATGGTCTCTGCCCGGATGAAGCCCTTTTCAAAATCCGTATGAATGATTCCGGCAGCTTGTGGTGCGGTTGCTCCGGTGGGAAACGTCCAGGCGCGTGACTCTTTTGGCCCGGCGGTGAAATAAGTATTCAGATCAAGCAGATTGTATCCTGCACGGATCAGGCGATTGAGACCTGGTTCAGCAAGCCCAAGCTCGTCAAGATATTCAGTCTGTTCCTCATCTTCAAGCTGGGCAAGCTCCGATTCAATCCTGGCAGAGATAACCACGCTGACAGCGCTTTCTTTTTCTGCTTGCTCAGCAACCCGTTCAGAAAAACTGTTACCGGCTCCTGCTGATGCTTCATCGACATTAGCCACAAATAAAACAGGCTTGGTCGTAAGCAATTGAAGTCCTTTCCAGGCTTTCATATCGTCCGGATCAATATCAACACTTCGCGCTGGCTTGCCGTCACGCAAAACCGCAAGAGCTTTATCGATCAGGACGATCAGCTCTTTGGCGTCCTTGTCCTGACCTTTCGCCTTCTTCTCTAATGCTGGCAGTCTTTTCTCCAGACTTTCAAGGTCAGCCAGCATGAGCTCGGTTTCAACCGTTTCAAAATCTGCCACTGGGTCAATCCGGCCATCAACATGCGTGATGTCATCATCTTCAAAACACCGTAGAACATAGGCGATAGCATCCACCTCACGAATATTGGCGAGGAACTGATTGCCAAGGCCTTCGCCTTGCGCTGCGCCTTTCACGAGGCCTGCAATATCCACAAATTGGATGCGTGAAGGAATTATCTCAGCGGATCCTGCAATTTCTGCGAGCTTGAAAAGCCGTGGCTCTGGCACCGCCACATCGCCAATATTAGGTTCGATCGTGCAGAAAGGATAATTCTCTGCTTGTGCAGCCGCTGTCTTGGTCAGGGCATTGAATAATGTCGACTTGCCAACGTTCGGAAGGCCGACGATCCCGCATTTGAATCCCATTATGATTTTCCTTCCTTACCTTGTCCCAGCAGATTTTTGAGTTTGTCAAAAGGGCCGGGGGCTTTCGCTGGGTCTGCCTTGTACGGAGCAGGGGGGGTATCGTTGCGATAACTCGTCCTGCCAGGTTGTGTGCGTTCAGTTGCCCCGATGTCTGTCGGGTTTGTAGCGTTAACAACGGCGGACAGGAATTTATCACGGCCTGAATGGCTGTCGAGTAACAAGGGGATATAACGGCTAACAGAATCCTCAAGGTCTTCAAGCCAGTCCCGGTGCTCACTCTTGCTGAAGTTGCCCAGCACATGTGCGGTCACTTTTGCCTTGTCGCCCGGGTGCCCGATTCCAATGCGCATACGAATAAAGTCATTACCGATATGCGAAGATATTGATTTCAGCCCGTTATTCCCGGCTGTGCCGCCACCTGACTTCATTTTGACTTTGCCTGGAGCAAGGTCCAGTTCGTCGTGAATAACGATGATTTTTTCCGCGGGTATTTTATAGAAGCTAACCACTTCGCGAACGCTATTGCCACTCTCGTTGTAGAATGTCTGTGGCTTCAACAGTAGCACCTTTGTATCAGCGGCGTCCTGACTCGGTGTTGAAAGCGTTCCTTCTCTCAATATACCACGGAATTTCTCACGCGCTGGACCAAAGCCATGTCGCTCTGCTATCGCATCAACAAGCTGGAATCCCACATTGTGCCTGTTTTCGCTGTACTGTTTACCGGGGTTACCCAAGCCGACGATCAACAGCATTTTCAGTATCCTATAGGTTAAAAATGAAAAAGCAGACCAGCGGCCTGCTTTTCAATTCCTGTAAAGAGAAAAAAGCCGGTTATTCGTTATCGCCTGTTTCGCCTTCGTCTCCACTATCCTCTGCAGCGTCGTCCTCCGCATCACCTTCGTTATCCGCGCTACGGACAACCGATGGGGCCGCAATTGTAGCAATCGTGAAGTCACGGTCTGTGATCGTAGGCTCAACACCCTCAGGCAGGTTGACTGATGAAATGTGCACTGCATCGCCGATATCAAGACCTGTCAGATCTGCTTCAAGAGCCTCGGGAATTCTTGTCGCAGGAGCGATGACTTCGACAGTGTGACGCACTACGTTCAAAACGCCGCCACGCTTAAGGCCAGGAGAGGCCTCTTCATTCAGGAAGCTCATCGGCACGTCGACGTTAATGCGTGTTTTTTCACTCACGCGCATCAGATCAACGTGCAGTGGCAAATCTTTCACAGGGTCGACTTGAATATCCCGGCCAATAACAGACTGCTCCTGACCGTCGACATTTATCTTGGATAAGACAGAAATGAGCTTGCCGGTATTGTAGGCTTTGAGCACTTCATTGTAGCGCAGCTTGATATTCGCTGGCTCCTGATCACCACCGTAAAGAATGGCAGGTACCCAGCCGTCACGACGGACAGCACGAGAGCCGCCTGTGCCGGAGCGCTGGCGAAGTTCACAGGTGAAAACTGTTACGTCTGACATCGACTTTTGTCCTTATAGTGAGGCCACAAAATTTACATGGCCAACACCACGTATAATCCGACCTGCTGTAATTGTGAGCAGCGTCTATACACAGCAGTTTTTGCCAAGGCAACCAGTAAAACCCGGGTTCTTACTGTTTTATGGCAAGGCTGCAGCTTATTCCTCAACGATGTCAGTTGTGCCCTCAGGCACCGCCGTATCAGTCTGAAGGTAGGAGATGATATCTGCCCGCATCTTGTCAGCTTCCTCGGTTCGCCCAAGCTCATTAAGGGAGGTAATATGCTCTGCATAGGAGTTGCTAAACACGAGATATGTCGCCGGGTCAGTTTCGGGGGCTACGGGCGACAGGGTTTCTGCAAAATACTTCGCTGCATTCTCAAAATCATCCCGATAGAATGCGACACGGGCGAACAGCAGTTGCACGCTCGCCTTATCCATGGCGTTGACGTCGTCGCCCTGTTGGGTGTGGACTTCCATTACATGTGACAGAAGCGCGGCTGCCGTATCGAGGTTGGATTTATCCTCTTCCAATCCTTCATTCTGCCATTGCAGGAAAAGTTGATCGGCAAGATTCACTTCATTCACAATGACTTCCGGATGGTCTGCAGGAAGAACTGCCTGTCTAATCTGCATAGCCTCTTTGAGATGTGCAATCGACTCTTCCGAATAGGAGAGGTCCTGTGCGTCAGTAATGAGATTGGCCAGATCGTTGAGAGCAAGTGCTGTCTCGCGATGGGTTGTGCCGTAAACTTCCCGGCTCACATCCACGGCGCGCTGCATATAGTCATCAGCAAGGTCAGCGCGGGAACTCTGACTGAGCATGATTGATGTTTCAACCAGCGCCTGATTCATTTCCGGAGAGAGTTCACCAAATTCTTCGGCGATTAGGTCCAGACTTTCGTCGATTTGCGGCACGATACGGTTACTCAAACCGGTTTTCAGGGCTTCCCGATGAGGTGCCATGATGGCCTCAATTTCAGGGTTGCTATCAGCCAGCTTGTCAGCAGGCACGGGTGGCTGAGATCCATCAATCTTGAGATCCCAAAAAGCATAAAGCCCGAGAGCGACCATGAAGATGATTGGCAAAATACCGATTAAGCGCATGACTTACCCCTTTGACGCGACGATTAACCCGAAAGGAAACTAACCGAACATCGTGCAAAAATCGAGCCTTAAGATAAGGCTGACCGACCAATCAGAACAGGCTGCTGACACTCTCTTCATTGGCGATGCGCCGGATGGCTTCGGCAAGCAGCGAGTCAATCGATACGATTTCGATTTTATCACATCCCAGCACTGCGTCAGTTGCTTCTATTGAATCAGTAACGACCAGTTTCTGCAAACCATCCGCTTTGGTAATGCGCTCGACTGCAGAGCCGGACAGAACACCATGCGTGACATATGCGGCGACTGATTTTGCGCCGCGTGCTCTTAGCGCGTCTGCCGCGTTACACAATGTGCCGCCTGAATCCACAATGTCGTCGAAGAGGATGCAATCCAGACCTTCCACATCACCGATGATGTTCATGACTTCTGAAACACCGGCCTTCGGGCGTCTCTTGTCGACGATTGCCAGAGGCACATCGCCAAGGCGTTTGGCCAACGCCCGGGCGCGCACAACGCCGCCAACATCTGGTGATACAACACAAAGATTGCCGACGCTGCCCGGATAGTTTTCCCGGATACGGTTCTCAATGACCTTCACTGCGTAGAGGTTATCAGTCGGAATATCGAAGAAGCCCTGTATTTGGCCAGCGTGCAAGTCAACGGTCAGAACCCGGTCGGCCCCGGCTGTGGTGATGAGATTGGCCACCAGTTTTGCCGAGATGGGTGTGCGCGGGCCAGCCTTCCTGTCCTGTCTGGCGTAGCCGAAATAGGGGAGAACGGCGGTAATTCTGCTGGCCGATGCGCGGGAGAGGGCATCGATGGAGATCAACAATTCCATGAGATTGTCATTGGCGGGCGTCGACGTGGACTGCACTACGAATACATCCTCTCCCCGAACATTCTCCTGAATCTCGACGAACACTTCGCCGTCTCCGAAGCGTTTGATTTCCGCTTGGGTCAATCCTTCGCCCAGTACAGTTGCAATATCGTTGGAGAGCCTGCGGTTACTGTTGCCAGCCAGTATCTTCATGACGATCCCACCAGTTATTTGCCCGTATGGTGTTCCTGTGACGCTTTTTTGACAGTGTTTCAAACTGTTTTTGGCGGGTCTGGAAAATAATGTGGTCAGGCTGTGAGGCTGATCGCCGACAGGTTACGCCCGTAATCTGGCAAGCTCAGTCGTCGCGATCGCCTGTAGCTGAAGAAGTCATCGGGCTTTTCGAGGGTGCATAGATCAAGGTCATCAATATGCGATGATTGCAGGCCTGCTTCCAGCAGTCTGTCACATCCGAACGCGACGAGGTCGAGTTGACGTTTCTCATCGCTCTGGCCCGGATGAAAATGTCGGGCACTATTGGCGTGTTTTTCCGTAAACAGATCGACCAGCTCAAGGCCGACCTCAAAGTTGGCCATACGCAAGCAGGGGCCGAAACAGGCCCTGATATTTGATGGCTCCGAGCCTTGTTCGCGCATTAGGGATACGCAGTTTTCAAGGATGCCCGAAAGCGCCCCGCGCCATCCTGCATGAGCAGCGCCAACAAGGCCAGCGACAGGGTCATGAAACAGCACCGGCATACAATCTGCCGTAATGATGCCGATGGCAAAATCTGGCTGATTTGTCACGATAGCATCTGCTTTGATGACACTTTCCGCTTTGTTTGTGACGAATACAGCTTTGTCAGAGTGTATCTGGTATGCCGTATAGAGAGCTTTGGCTCCGAGCGCGTCTTGGCATCGTTGACGGTTTTCCCTGATAGCCTCCGGCGTATCGGCAGAGCCAGGGCCGCAATTCAACGTGGCGAAATGACCTTCCGAGACACCGCCGTGACGGCCAAAAAAACCATGTCTCACTGATCTGCCGCTGAGCAATCCGGATGTATGCATTGTGGGTTGTTGCATTAGACGGAAAATCCTGCGGGCAAGGGCAAGTCTCTCGAAGACAGACAAACCACCTTGAACAACGTACCCATTTCTTCCGGGTGAATCAGACGGCGAATACCGGTTTCTAGTCGTTTTGCGTCATCGCGCGAAAGCCGTGTGACGAGCGCCTGCGCACGTGCGGCAAGACCAAGCCTTCCGAGAAAGATGGCCTGAGGCTCAGGACCACTTACGACTAATCCTGCCTCATGTGCCCTATTTGCCAGGCTTTCAAAGTCCACATGGGCCGTTACATCGGCCTGACCCGGCTTGTATAATGGGGCGCAGTATTGATGGTTTTGCAAAGCCTGCAATGTGTCGCCGAGACCTGATTGTGCGTGTCCGTAGTCTATAAAGAGGGCACGGCCTTTATGTGCCTGAAGCCGTCTGGCAAGTTGGTGAACGATTTTCGGCGCTGCCTCGCTGACTTCGAATATATCTTCGGGCCTGGCACTGGTTGGGGCACCTGCCGGGGTATTGTAATACTCATCAGACAGAGTGAACTGAAGATTGTCTTTACCGTCCTTTGTCTCAATGCCGATAAGCCGCTCGCGCCAGCAGGGTTCTTGCTGACGGGTGGTTCGGACAAACTGGCGTATCGGCAGGCAATCCAGAAATTCATTGCCGACAATCAGTGCAGGGCCACCTGGGATTTCCTCAAGATCAGTGACCCAGTGAAGTGCTGCTGTAGCGTTCCGAAGAAGTGCTTTTTGTGCGTCCCGTAGTGCAGGCGAAGTTTCGACCAAATAGACTTGTGCGGCTTTCAGGAAATCCGGTCTGATTTTGGCAGTGCGCAAGACATCGCTCATCAGCGTACCGCGTCCCGGCCCCAGTTCGATCAGATTGAAGGAAGCGGGGGCACCGATTTCTTCCCAGGTATGAACCAGCCATGCGCCGATCAGCTCGCCGAACACCTGGCTGATTTCCGGGGCCGTGGTGAAATCTCCCTGTTGCCCGAATGGGCTTTGCGTCATGTAATAGCCATGCTCCGGATGGCCCAAAGCGGCGGCCATGAAGCCTGCCACGCTGATCGGACCCTGCTCCTTGATGCGCGCGATCAGGATTTCTTCAAGCGGTGTGGTAGCGGCGGTATCCAACGCCAAATCGGTCATGACTTATCGGCTGTACTTTCGTCAGCGCTTTTCGTCTCGGAGGGGCGCTTTTCCGTTTGTGATTCAGGCGCGTCATCTGCCTGCTTTGCACTGTCATCGGCAGTGAAACTTGCCGACGCGGTGGTTGCATCTCCACCCTGTTTTGGCATATGTCCGCCGTTGGCGCGCCAGATCAGGTAAGCGCCAAGCGCTATCATTGGCAGTGACAGGATGATGCCCATGGTCAGGCCAAGCGGGAACTCCGGCATGTGCATGTCTGGCTGGCGGTAGAGCTCAACAATGGACCGCGCGATACCGTATCCGGCGAGGAACAGGCCAATCGCGAAACCCGGCTTCTTCAATACGCCAAAGCGGTGGGTGGCGATTCGCACGACGAAGAACAATACCAGCCCTTCGAGAAAGGCTTCGTAAAGCTGGCTCGGGTGGCGCACGAGTTGTTCCGGGTCTGTCGGGAATACCATGCCCCAGGGTGCATCGGTTTCGCGGCCATATAACTCAGCATTGATGAAGTTGGCAATCCGGCCAAAGAACAGGCCAATAGGTGCCGCGCAGGCAAAGAGATCACCGACGGCGAGCGCGTTCAGGCCGTGTTTTCTGGAATAGAAATAACCTGCCAGGGTGACGCCAATCAGGCCGCCATGGAAGGACATGCCGCCGTTCCACATCATCAGGGCTGGTGGAATGTGAATCCAGCCGAGTAATGTCTGGATCAGACCGGTGCCACCCATCATGTCTTTCACGGAAACCCATGGGTCCGTCAGCAGGGCGGGCTCATAGAATATCACATAGCCAAGGCGGCCACCGAGGATTACCCCGAGGGTGACCCAGAACAGCAGGTCATCAAACTTTTCGCGGGAAATGGGTGGTCCTGCAGGGGCTGTGCCCGAGACGCCGCCTTGCCACAGGGCCGTGTTTTTCATCAGCCGCGTTACGTAATACCAGCCGAGTGTAATCCCGGCGATATAGGCGAGAGCATACCAGCGGATGGGGATTGGACCGATGGAGAAGAAAACAGGGTCGATTTCCGGATAAGGCAGTTGAAGCAGCGGCATGATATTTCCTGTGTTGAGCCACCTACATAACGTGGTGGGTTTCAGCCGTCACCTTGTTCGTTGTTGAATTTTTGTCACGCCAGTAGAGGCTTTGCCAAAAAAAACAGGCCACCTCACTTTTTAAGATTGATTATCATTTTCTGAGGGTCCATACGACTTGATAATAATTATCAGGGGCAATCGCATGTCAGTACAAAAATCCGCGCTTATTCTCACAACCGCACTTTCTTCATTATTTTTTTCCGGCGCTGCTATCGCAGAAAGCACGGTTGCCGATGAGATCATCGTGCAGGGCAGGGTGCTCTATTCCGATCAGGTCAATGCGGTAAAAACCCCGACACCGATTATTGATGTGCCGCAAAGTCTGACGATTATCGGCGCTGATGAAATCCGGGCCAGAGGCTTCCTCAGCATCGGTGATCTCATCGACTACACGCCAGGTGTAAATATGTCGCAAGGTGAGGGGCATCGGGATGCGATTGTCTTCCGGGGCGTGCGCTCCACAGCCGATTTCTTTCTGGATGGCGTGCGTGACGATGTTCAGTACTACCGCCCGCTCTATAATCTGGAGCAGGTCGAAATCCTCCGTGGACCAAACGCCCTTTTGTTCGGTCGGGGTGGTACAGGCGGTGTTCTGAACCGTGTCACCAAGAAAGGTGTTCTGGGCGAGGAGTTCAACAACCTTGAGGCGGGTATTGATACGTTCGGGGCTTATGACATTGCCATAGACAGTAATTTTGCGACATCCGACAATTCTGCTCTTCGCCTGAATGTTTATTATTCCGAGCTCGATAACCACCGTGATTTTTATGATGGTGAGCGTATCGGGATCAATCCGACATACCGTGTGGAGATCAACTCTACTACGATGCTTGATCTCTCTTATGAGTATGCAGACCATGACCGCTTCGTGGATCGCGGTATTCCAACGGGAGCAGACGGTCGCCCGGTTGAGGCGCTGCAGGACATCGTCTTTGGGGACCCGGAAGATAACTTCAACGAACTGGAAGCCCACTTGCTGCGCGCAACATTGCAGCATGAATTTTCAGATCGTCTGAAAGGCAATTTCAGTGCCTTTTACGGCGACTACGACAAGGTGTATCAGAACTTTTTTACGACTGACTATGATGAGGCGACCAATATCGTTGAGCTTGACGGGTATATTGATGCGACTGATCGTCAGAATCTCATCCTGTCCGGCAATCTGATTGGTGAGTACACCACCGGTGCACTTAATCATACGTTACTTGCTGGTATGGAATTTATTGATACGTCTTCTGATCAGGATCGCTTCAACTCATTCTTCGATACGTCAACTGATGACCGAGAGACTTTCATCGCTACCCGGCCTCTCGCGCTGAATGGTAGCAGGGGTGTCAATGCTGATGGTGATCCTACGGTCAACGACTTCACGGTCTCCCTTAATGATGACACCCGGGTCAGCATCGACGTCTTCTCTGCTTACATTCAGGACGAAATCGAGATTTCGGAAAAACTGGATATTGTCATCGGGGCACGCTTCGACAGTTTTGATATTGAGGTCGATAATCGTGACCCGGCTAATCTGGAGATACGTACCCGCACGGATGAAGAAGTCTCGCCCCGGTTCGGGGTCATCTACAAGCCACAGGAAAATATTTCCCTGTATGGCAGTTACAGCGAATCCTTCCTGCCGCGCAGTGGTGAGCAATTCGCCAATATCAATGGTACGAACGATCAACTCGATCCGGATGTCTTTGAGAATGCTGAAATTGGCCTCAAATGGGATTTCACACCGGAGTTGAGTTTCACCGCAGCTTACTTCCAGAATGAACAGACACGCGCAGCCAGAGATAATGCAACGGGTGAAAACTTTGAAGTGAGGGGGCTGGAAGTTGACGGCTTTGAGCTTCAGCTTCAGGGCTATGTCACCGAGGATGTGTATATCTCGGCGGGATACAGTTACCTTGACGGCGAAACTGCCACTGGTCTCACGCCGCGTGAATTGCCGGAGAACATGTTCTCCTTCTGGAGTGCCTTCCAGGTAACGGAGCAATTCGGTTTTGGCATCGGTGCCACCTATCAGGACGAATCGCTGATTACGGACGGTTCGCAGGAAAGACTGCCTTCGTACACACGCTTCGATGCCGCGGCTTATTATGATGTGTCCGAAGATTTGCGCGTGCGCATCAATGTCGAGAACCTGACCGATGAGCTGTATTTCCCGAACGCGCACAGTACACATCAGGCAACTGTAGGGGCACCGCTTAACGCGCGTCTCTCTGTCAGCAAGAAGTTCTAGTGGCAGCGGCTTGACCGGGGAGGGCGTGGCAGGATCTGCTACAGTTTCGATAAATGTTCACGCCCTCTCTTCCGGTAAGAGGCTCTGTTACGGCAGACACAGTTTTGCTGCCTGCTCGTCCCGTAACAAGTCACGGGAGCACCCAAATTCATCTCTATTCATCCGCCAGTATCACGACGCCGGTCAGAAGCCGGGATGAGACCGCGCAGGGAATAAACGCCATAATGTCAAAGAGCCGCCAGCCTGAAGCTGACCTGTTCAGGAAGTTACCCACCCGACACCGAACATATATAGAACATAAGAGGTGTATTTGTCAAGTATGAATTTGACGTGTCGGTACTATTTCGCATCAGGCTGGTTTGCATTTCGGTGCAATGCGCTTAAGTGAAGTCTGTAGAAGTGGAAAACCCGATGCAGACCCAGAACCCGATATTCGAACAGATGGCCAAGGCGATGACAGAAGCGGCGGGCGCTGCTGATGGTGTACGTCGTGAAGCGGAAACTGTCATGAAGAGCCAGTTGCAACGCCTGCTCGCGGACAGTGATCTGGTCCAGCGCGAAGAATTTGAGGCCGTTCAGGAAATGGCGGCCAAAGCGCGTGCAGAAAATGAAGAATTGCGTGCCCGTCTTGAGGCGCTGGAAGCAAAGCTGGCCGGTTGACGGCCCCGTGTGGCTTTTCAGGTGCAATGCACAACTGGTTTTCAACTGCCCTTGATGAATCATTGAGTAAGCCCGCGACTCGCCCCGCTATGTATGAGTGGTGACGGGCTGAACCGTTGCCCCGGCAAAACGGGAAAATTGCATGTCTTTACAAGTCACAGCTGATGTTGAACTTAACGATCCCCTTGATGTGATCGAAACAGTTGCCAACCAGTCCTCCATGAATGTGGAGCGGGTTGATGCGACAGAGCTGCATGTCAATGTTGACGGAATGTGGCGGGATATTGCCGTGTGGTTCGCCTGGCGGGAAGACATGCGCGTCTTGCAAATGGGCGCACCGCTGGAATTGAAAGTGCCTGCCGTCAAGAAAAGCGAAGTCTGCAAATTATTGGCGGTGGTGAATGAACGGGTCTGGCTTGGCCATTTTGACCTGTGGTCCGATGATAATGGCATCGTCTATCGCAACGGCGCCGTGTTGTCTGAAATGGCTGATTTCGATCAGGTACAGGCAGAGATATTGATCCGCGGGGCAGCCGAGGCGTTTGAGCGGTTTTACCCGGCGTTCAATTACGTGATCTGGGGCGGCAAGACAGCAGAAGAGGCGCTGGAAGCATCGCTGTTCGAAGTGCAGGGCACCGCCTGACAAGCTGACCCTAGCTTGCAGGAAATGTGAAGCAGGTATAATTTCCTGCGATGACAGAAAAATATTCAGTATTACTCATTGGTGCCGGCTCCATGGGCGGTTCAATGCTGCGAGGGTGGCTTGGGGCCGGGTTGCTTGATCCGGCTCGCTCTGCTGTGGTTGATCCGAATCTCTCTGATGCTTTGGCGGGGGAAGCCGAGGAATATGGCCTGGCTGTCAATCCGGAGACGGATTTTTCCTATGATGTTTGTGTTCTGGCTGTGAAGCCGCAATTGTTTCCGGTGGTTGTCCCGGCTCTGTCATGGCCCGCTATTGAGAAAACACTGTTCGTTTCCATCGCTGCCGGCAAGTCTGTCAGCTCTATCGACCGTCATCTGAAAGAGGCAGGTGTCGAAGGTGTCTCAATCATACGCGTCATGCCCAATCTGCCGGTTTCGGTCGGAGAGGGACTATCACTTCTTTATGCAGATGAAAAAGTGGATGCAACGAAGCGCCAGACAGCACAGGCTCTGGTCGAGGCGACCGGGCAGGCTGTTTGGATGCGCAGCGAGCAGGAGATTGATGCCGGGATGAGTGTGTCGGCCTGTGGTCCGGCCTATGCGTTTTTGCTGACCGAAGCCATGGAAGAAGCGGGCATTGCAGCAGGCCTTGCGCCGGACACAGCGGCCCTGTTGGCACGGCAGACAGTGATCGGGGCGGGGGCTCTGATGGCCGCCGATATGCGGTCTGCCGCGACCCTGAGGACGGCTGTTACTTCCAAAGGCGGCACGACGGCTGAAGCCCTGAAAGTGCTGGATCAGCCGGGCGGCATCAGGGAATTGATGGTTGAGGCTGTAGCTGCTGCGACCAGACGCGCGGGAGAACTGAGCGACTGACCCTAGCATAGTGGGCTTCGTGCGCTGCTGCGCCAGGTGTTTTTGATTTATCCCAAAATGTGCTTGTGTAACCGTTGGAGACGGACAGAGAGATATGGAAACGACATTCGATTACATCATTGTGGGCGCTGGTTCAGCTGGTTGTGTGATGGCCAGCCGCCTGTCTGAGAACCCGCGCGTGTCGGTCTGCCTGCTGGAGGCGGGCAAGAACGATACTGACTATCGTATCCATATCCCGGCCATGTTGCCGGAGTTGCTGGGCTCCACCGTGATCGACTGGAATTATTACACTGAGCCACAGGAAAATCTCGACCGGCGTCGGCTGTTCTGGCCGCGTGGCAAGACACTTGGTGGTTCCTCCAGCCTAAACGGCATGTGCTATCAGCGCGGTGACCTGACGGACTATGATGACTGGGCTGATGCGGGTGCCGAGGGCTGGTCAGCTATGGATGCCCTGCATTATTTCAAAAAGTCCGAGGACTATTCGGGCGGTGAAAGCCAGTGGCATGGGGCAGGTGGGCCCCTTGGCGTGCGCAAGGCAGACTGGGTGCAGCCTGCGACCGAGCGCTTTCTCGAGGCAGGTGTGCAGGCCGGGTATCGCCGTATTGATGACTTTCATGCAGATGGCCGGGAAGGTGTCGGTTATTATGACACCACTATCCGCAATGGTCGGCGTTGCTCGACGGCAACAGCCTATTTGCCAAAAGATGTGCGTGCACGGCCTAACCTGACCATCTTCACAGAGGCTCTGGCGCGCCGCGTTCACTTTGATGGCAAACGCGCCGGATCTGTGCGCGTCGCTATTGGCGGCACGATCACCGAGCTTTCTGCAGCAAAAGAAGTCATTCTGTGTGGCGGTGCAATCAATACGCCGCAGTTACTGCTTTTGTCAGGGATCGGACCGTCTGACCATCTGGCTGAGCATAACATTGAACTGGTCACAGACCTGCCCGGCGTTGGCAGCAATCTGCAGGACCATCTGGATGTAGCCCTGATGTTCAAGACCAGACCGGGGACGACATTCGGTTACACTTTTGGCAGCGTGCCGGGCATCGTCAAAGGCGTTGGTGACTATATGCGGCACAAGACCGGGTTGTTCGCCTCGAATTTCGCCGAGGCGACCGGGTTCGCGAAGTCATCGCCGGATGTACCCAAGGCAGACATTCAGTTTATTTTCCTGCCGGCATTCGGCGAAGATCATGCGAAGACGAAAGTATGGGGGCAGCAGGGGCTGACCATCCACGCCTGTTGTCTCTACCCGAAATCGACGGGTACCATCAGGCTTGCCTCGAATGACCCCAAGCGGCACCCACTGATTGATCCACATTATCTTGATGCGGAAGAAGATCTTTTTGTACTGACAGAAGGGGCAAAACAGGCGTTCGAGATCAGTCAGCAGTCGGCGCTGTCGGAAATCATCAGCGGCTACTGGGCGCCGGAGGAGCGGCCTGAAAGTGAGGCGGACTGGGCCAGGTTCATTCGCGCGCGGGCAGAGACGATCTATCATCCTGTCGGGACAGCCAAGATGGGTCGCCGCGAAGATGAGATGGCCGTGACGGACAGTACGGGCCGTGTGCACGGTATCGAGAATTTGCGCATTGTGGATGCGTCCCTGATGCCCATCATCATGGGCGGTAACACCAATGCACCCGTTATCATGATGGCTGAGAAAATCGTCGAGCAGATGAAAGCTGCCTGACGCAAGTTTGCTTACTGTGGTAATTAGTAGCCGGATGTGCTGCCAGCGCGGCCGACCACCTGACCTGACCGGGCAGTAGGGGAGACAGGCCGGGGGAGCGCGTCAGTGTCGCGAACAATACCACTCGCGGCTCTGCCGGTGACTGTACCTGAGCGATAGCCATATTGCTGTTCGCGTTCGAGACGCTCAGTTTCCCGGCGGCGCTGGTCTTCGAGTGCCCGCCGCTGGCGCCAGCTGAGACCGCGCATATCATACCGCTCATAAGTCGCGTAGCGGGTGTACAGATCATCGCTCCAGATACCGATCCCGCTGTCCCGGGCTCTGCTTTCGGCAGCAAGATACGAGGAGGGGGCGCCATATAGTGCTCTGGCCCAGCCTTTTTCCAGCAGCATCTCAGCAAGGTCATCATCGCCAGCGCGGCAGTTCGCATACCCATTGGCGAGTTCACAGGTTACTTCGACAGCCTGAAAGCTTTCGGTCATTTTCTGATGCACCTGATAATAGGAGCCATAGGGTGAGACTGGCTGGATGTGTTCCAGATACAGCTCCTGATCCACGACCGACAGATATCCGTATTCAGATATCGTTGCAGGGCCAATCAGCTTGAGCTTGTGTTCACGCCAGCTCGCAAATGGCTGACTGTCATTACCACCCTGCTGCGCGATTTCAAGCAGCGGGTTTTTATGGAATCTCGGGGTGTTTTCTTCCTGCTCCAGCACGGGCGCGGCTTGCCTCATGAATGCTTTCCAGATGCTGGCCGGGAGCGAGCCCCCCGTCACCTTGTTCATGGGGGTGTAGTCATCATTGCCGAGCCAGACACCCACAATCAATTCATCCGTAAACCCGATATACCATGCATCGCGATGGTCCTGCGTTGTGCCGGTCTTGCCGAAAGAAGGCGCTGCGATGCGGGCACCGTAGCCTGTACCAGCCTGCACATTGTCATACATTAACTGAAGCAGGTCAGCGGACGGGGCTGTACGGATCAGGGCAGGGCGAGGCTTACCTTGTTTGTGTGCATATGGTTCGACGACATAGCCCTTGCCGATCGCGGCGTAAGAAGAGACGAGATCAAGAAGGGTAGTTTCTGTGACACCAAGGCCCAGGCTTGGGTAAGCCTCAAGCGGCGCATCAAACCCTGCACGCTGCGCTGCTTCCATGACACGCTGTCGCCCGACCCATTCCTGCAGTCGCAAGGCCGCAGCATTGCTGGAGGTGGCAAACGCCTGACGTGTCGTCAGCAGGCCCTTTTGTGCATTATTATAGTTTGTCGGTTGATAAAGGTCAGACTTGCCGGGGATGGCGAGGCTGAGTGGACTGTCCGCCAGGATATCGTCATGTGCCCAGCCCTGGCGCAGGGCAGCGTCATAGACGAAGACCTTGAACAGGGAGCCAGGCTGCCGCATTGCCTGTGTGGCGCGGTTGAACTGGCTTTTGGTGTAATCAAGGCCTCCAACCATGGCCACGATCTCGCCATTGGGACGCATGGCAATCAGTGCAGCCTCGGATACTGCAGACGCTGCGCGAACTTTTGCGGTGAGCACCTTGTCCAGAGCTTCATGGGCGATCGCTTGATAAGCCGGATCAAGCGTTGTCTCGACATGCAGAATATCATCCGAGTTTACTTTTTTCAGTGTAGTGACAGCATGGTCAAGGAAGTATCCTTCTGGTTCCGGAGCCGGGGGAAGGACCTCAATCTGGTCCAGTTCATAATGTGCAAGCTGGCCTTCGATGAGCGATAGCTTGCCCGTTTCAACCATCGCATCCAGCACAAGATGGCCCCGGTCGCGCGCGGCTTGCAGTGCAATATGTGGTGCTTTGCGGCCCGGGGCCTTGATGCAACCGGCAAGGAGCGCACTCTCGGCAATAGTGAGGCTGGCTGCCTTCTTGCCGAAGTAGCTCTCTGCCGCAGCCTCAATGCCATAGGCGTTATTGCCGAAATAGACAGTGTAGAGATATTCTTCGAGAATGCGCGCTTTGGACCAGCGCCGCTCCAGTTGCATGGCAATGACAGCTTCCTGCATCTTGCGGGAAACTGTTTTCTCCGGATCAAGGTAGATGTTCTTGACAAGTTGCTGGGTGATCGTGCTGCCGCCTTCGACAATATGACCTGCCTCATAATTCGATTTCAGGGCGCGCAGGATGCCGACCGGATCAACACCCAAATGATTGAAGAAACGCCTGTCCTCAATTGCGATGAACGCTGCGATTGTGTGGTCCGGCAGTTCCTCCAGCGAAACAGGGCGGCGGTGCGCCCCACGGATACCGATTTCTTCACCATGCGTGTCATAGAAAATGACACTGCGCAGATTGTTGACGGGCGCACGCTCTGGCAATGGCGCGCTGAGCAGGGCGTTTATATAGGGCAGGCCCACGGCTAATGGCGCCAGCAAGAAGGCCAGACAAATGGCTATGGTAATGACAGTTTTCTTGCCGGGGAATAGAAGGGCTGGATGACGCATGGCCCGCCACAGGGCGCGAAAAATGATCGCGCCGCAAGCCTGTAACTTCCGCAATTCGGACAGGCTGATATCGTTCAGCGGGTTTGCCATACCCATTCCCTTTCAAGTTGTCCTATCATGCCTTCACACAACCGCTTACTTACTAATAAGCAAACTGTTCGCGGATGATACGCTCCTCCAGGGAATGTTCAGGGTCATAAAGAAGCGTCATTTCCTTGTCCTGACGCTCGTATATTTCCACCATCCGGACACGCCGAACCTCGTAATTATCAGCTACAGCTGAAACAGGGCGAAATTCGGGCTGGTGTGCCTCAATCTTCACAGTTGCGTCATGAGGCAGGAGCGCGCCGCGCCAGCGCCTTGGCCTGAATGCACTGATCGGGGTCAGGGCGAGCAACTGTGAGCCGACGGGCAGAATAGGGCCATGGGCGGAAAGGTTGTATGCCGTAGAGCCGGCGGGGGTCGCCAGCATGATCCCGTCACAGATCAGCTCTTCCATGCGCAATTTGCCGTTGACGTAAATTGACAGATGGGCGGTCTGGTGGATTTCCCGGAACAGCGAAACCTCGTTGATCGCCATGGCCGTGTCCTGCTGGTCATTGATGGACGTGCAGCGCATTTCGAGAGGATGGATCACCGCGCGCTCGGCTGCATCAATACGGTCAAGCAGCTTGTCCGGGGCGAGGCCGTTCATCAGGAAGCCAATCGTACCGCGGTTGATACCGTAAACCGGCTTGCCGAGGTCCATATGGGTTTTCAGCGTTTCCAGCATGAACCCGTCGCCCCCGACAGGTGCCAGCACATCTGCGTCTTCCGGTGATACATTGCCGAAACGGGCAACCAGCGTGTCCCTGGCTGCCTGCGCATCCGGTTTCTGACTGGCTGAAAACGCTATTTTCATTGATTTCTCTCTTCCAAGACTCACCCCTTACCAGCCATGGGGGCAGGCGGTCCAGCCGGATTATGTTGCTATGCAATATCTGCCAGCAGGACTGGCCTCATGCTTTCAGCGGCGATAGAGTGTCGCAAAAGCTCAAAAGGAGACGCCAGATGAACGTACAGGATTCCAGCAAGGTCGATCAGGCCGCGATTGCCGGTGTGGTTGCGGGGTTTGATATTCCGGACCCGACACAGGTGGAGCGACTGGAAGGCAAGGTCAGCGATGCCGAATGGCGCTTGCGGCTTGACCTCGCGGCTCTTTACCGCTTGACGGCTCTTTATGGCTGGACGGACCTTGTCTTCACGCATATTTCGGTGCGCCTGCCAGATGAAGACGGCGCACCGCGTTTTCTCATTAATCCGTACGGCGTCATGTTTGACGAGATGACGGCGTCGAGCCTCATCAAGATTGATGTGGATGGCAACATCAAACAGGACACGTCCTATTTCGTGAATCCGGCGGGGTTTACCATCCATAGTGCCGTGCACATGCACCGGCACGATGCCCGCTGCGTCATGCACGTTCATACCCCTTATGGTGTGGCCGTTTCCGTTCAGAAAGAGGGTCTGCGGAAATATACCCAGTTCTCCATGGTCGTGCATGATGACGTTGCCTATCACGACTATGAAGGCATTGCGCTTGATCTTGATGAGCGCGAGCGTCTGGTGAAGGACCTTGGTGACAAGAACCTGATCATCCTGCGCAATCACGGCACGCTGACCACGGGGCCGAATTGCGCCATCGCTTTCCTGCGCATGTACTTTCTGGAACAGGCCTGCAAGACGCAAATTTTTGCTCAATCTGTGGGCAGCCCGGACGGCTTGATCGAGGAAACCGACGACATGTCTTCCCGCGTACTGCAGCAAGGGGCTGCCGGCTTTGCAGAAGGGCTAGGTGATAATCTTGTCTGGCCCGGACTGATCCGCCGCCTCAACAGAATGAATCCCGGTTACGAGCACTAAACCCGAAGCGGGCGGCAAGAGATGTCAGCTGTTTTCCTGCGGGTTGTTTTCGAACAATCCGCATACCGCCCCCGCCGGATCTTTAATGACGCAGAAACTGCTGTCACCCATCGTGGTAATTTTTGTCAGCTGCTTGCCGCCAAGGCGCGCGCAGGCAGCGAGGCTGTCGGCGAGGTTTGCGACACCGAAATAGGGGAGCCATTGCGACGGATAATCGGCGAGCTCACCGACCTTGTTGCAGATACCCGCCACAACTTTTGCATGATCGCCAGATTTCTCAGGCGGCTCACCGGGCGCAATCATCGAATAATCCGTTCGGTCTTCCATCTGGACCGGGTGTGATGACCAGCCAATCACTTCCTCATAAAAAGCCCGCACAGGTTCGGCATCCGGAACTGTCAGATCCGTCCACAATATATGACCGATATTCTGTCCGGGCATGACAGGGCTCCTATTGCAGGGTCTTGAGATAGGCGATCATGTCACGCCGGTTGGCGGCATTTGGCTCTCCGGCATAGGCCATCCGCCCACGGGGCACGACAGCCGTTGGTCGCTCCAGATAGGCATCCAGCGTCGCATCATCCCAGGTCAGCCCGGAATTCAATAAGCCTTGCGAATAGGCAAAATCATCAAAGCGCGCTGCCGGGGCACCATATACGCCGAACAAATTCGGGCCGACACGGTGGCCAACGCCTTCCTTCACATCATGGCAAATGGCGCAGGCCATAAACAGCTTCTGTCCATTCTCGGCGTTGGCCGGGGCATTCAGCCGTTCTTCTGTCGTCATGGGCGCTGCAGCCGGGGCAGCTCTGTCGCTGTCAGGTTGCTGGGTCCCCTTGCTACAGGCAGCAAGGCCGAGAACGATGAGCGGCATTAAGTGAATCAGGCGCATGAAACTCCCCGGATTGTTGCTGCTTTTCTATAGGCAACAGCAACCGTGCTGTCATGCGCAATAATCGGTTGACGTGTCCGCGAAATTGGCTACAACCCGCGCTCTCGCCCCTATAGCTCAGCTGGTAGAGCAACTGATTTGTAATCAGTAGGTCCGCGGTTCGAGTCCGTGTGGGGGCACCATCCGCTTTCGCTGATTTTGGCAAAGCCAAAATCCAGCATCAGCGTCATGAGCTGAAGCGTTCGAAACGGATGCCGCGCCGTAACTCTTGCCTCTCTTGGGGGCACCAGATAAGCCAGCAAAAACAATATCTTGAAGAGTTTTTTACAGTCGTTTTTTGTGTGAATGCTTGTTCGGCTATCAACTGCCTGGCAAATTTCCGGTTAATCACTGTTTCAATTCCGACAGGCTGTTGAAGGTATGATTTGGGGTCACGCTCGGTTTCGTGCTCCATTCTGGACCAATAAACCGAAATACAAGATAAGCCTTACAAATAACTGTTCGGGGTTTATTGCATGTCCATAAGCGCTTTTATCGACGAGGTAATGTCGATCCACAAAACTGGCAAAGCTACCGAGCACTCATACAGAAAACCCCTGCAGATATTGTTTGATAGCCTTGCTGATGAGGTTCGGACGATAAATGAACCGCAGCGTGAAAAATTTGGTGCGCCCGATCTGATCCTGACACGAAGGCTGCACAAAGGGGAACTCGCCTTTGGTCATTGCGAGGCCAAAGATATTGGCGTTGGCCTCAAGATGAGGCGCGGGACCACGAATTATGATCAGAAAGAGCGCTATAAACGGGCGTTACCGAACCTGATTTACACAAACTGTCTGGATTGGGAGTTTTGGCGCGAAGGGGAGTTGCTCGCAGAGGTGAAGATAGGTGAACCCATCATGGGTATCCAGCCGCTTCCGGAAAACTATAACACGCTTCTTTATCTGCTGAAGGATTTCACCGCCGAACGACCACAGAATATCACGTCTTCGCAAGAGCTGGCGAAAATGATGGCGGGCAAAGCCGGGCTTGTGAAGGATATTCTGGCCAAAGTGCTCATTGCCGATGAAGAACAGACGAGTGATCTGGCAGGGCAGTATAAGGCGTTTCGAGACAATCTGATCCATGACATAACCCTTGAGGGGTTTGCGGATATTTATGCTGAAACAATCGCCTATGGCATGTTTGCCGCCCGCTTGCATGATCCAACACCGGAAGATTTCAGCCGGGAAGAGGCGCTGGAATTACTGCCAAAGTCGAACCCCTTCATGCGCAGCCTCTTCGGGTACATTGCAGGACCGAATCTCGACGAGAATATACGCTGGGTCATAGATGATCTCGCGCAGATTTTTCAGGCTTCAAATGTCGCGAAAATAATGGAGCGCTATGGGAAGGCATCGAATCGGACCGATCCGTTCATCCATTTCTATGAAGACTTTCTAAAAGAATACAACCCGCAAAAACGAAAAGCGCGTGGGGTCTGGTACACGCCTGAAGCTGTGGTCAAATTCATTTTGCGGGCAGTGGATGATGTGTTGAAGGAAGAGTTTTCCCTGCATATGGGGCTTGCGGACAATTCCAAAGTCGTTGTCGACGTGCCCACAGGCCAAAAAGACAAAAAAGGAAACCTCCTGACCGAAAAACGGGAGATGCACCGTGTGCAAATTCTCGATCCTGCAACGGGCACAGGCACTTTTCTGGCTGAAGCGGCGCGTCAGATCGCGCCGAAGATCAAAGGTGTCGCCCCCGGTAAATGGAGTCAGTATATTGAGGAAGATCTGATCCCCCGTATTCACGGGTTTGAACTGCTGATGGCGTCTTATGCCATGTGCCATATGAAAATGGACATGGTTTTCAAGTCACTGGATTATAAGCCATCGCCCAAGCCGCCACGACTATCTGTATACCTTACCAATTCTCTTGAAGAGAGCGAGGAAGAAGTCAGTGATCTGTTTATGGCGCGCTGGCTCTCGGATGAGGCCAAAGGCGCCAATGACGTCAAGCGCGACAAGCCGATCATGTGCGTTATTGGCAACCCGCCTTATTCCGGGGAGAGTGCCAATAAAGGCGCGTGGATCATGGCGCTCATGGAGGCGTACAAGAAAGAGCCGGGCGGCAAGGAAAAGCTGAAAGAGCGCAATCCCAAATGGATCAACGATGATTATGTGAAATTTATTCGGCTCTCAGAATATATGATCGAGAAAAACGGCGAAGGGGTTCTGGGTTTCATTACCAACCATGGCTATCTCGATAATCCCACGTTCAGGGGGATGCGCTGGCATTTGATGAAGACGTTCGACAAGATTTACATTATCGACCTTCACGGGAATGCGAAGAAAAAAGAAGTGTCGCCGGATGGGACGCCAGACAAGAACGTCTTTGATATTCAACAGGGCGTTGCCATTATCATTGCGGTCAAGACGACCCCAACACCAAGGAAAGAGAAAGATATAAAGCTGGCGCAGGTGTTCCATAAAGATTTATGGGGGGCACGGCAGAAAAAATATGACGCATTGAATGAAGCAGCCACAAGTCAGGTTGACTGGAAGCCAGTGGCACCAAGACTGCCACAACTGGCTTTTGTGGATCGGGATTTTGCCCTGCAGGAAAAGTATGAATCCGGCTTCGGTGTGCAGGAACTGATGCCGGTGAATTCTGTGGGCATCGTGACTGCACGCGATGCGCTGACCATTGATATGGACAAGGAAGTGTTATGGCAGCGTGTGCAGGATTTCACGGTGCTGGAGGCAGAAGACCTGCGCCAGAAATATAATCTCGGTAAAGATGTAAGAGACTGGCGCGTGCAATGGGCCAAGGATGATGTTATCAAGAATTTCGATAAGTCACATCTCGTCCCCATCGCCTATCGGCCCTTTGACACCAGATGGACATATTATACCGGCAAGTCTCGTGGTTTTCAGGTTTATCCACGCCACGAGGTGATGCGGCATATATTAGATAAGCAAAATTTTGGATTCGGGGTCACGCGAACTATCGAAGGTCGTCGGCAGTTTGCAGATTGTGTTGTATTTGATGCGCCAATCACGCATCACACGGTTAGCATCAAGGAAGTCAATTCTCTATACCTACTTTACTTGTACCCAGACGAAACGCCAGAGGAGACAATCGACGCGTTTGACCCAGCAACCCGGACGGTGAATTTCGATCCCAAAATCCACAAAGCCATATTGAAAGCAGCAACGCCGAAGGGTGGTAAAAAGCCCGATGAAGTCGCGATTTTCGATTATATCTATGGTGTCTTGCATTGCCCCGCTTACAGAGAAAAATATGCCGAGTTTTTGAAAGTGGACTTCCCACGCATTCCCTATCCGCCATCACCAGAAATTTTTGCCGATGTTTCTGCGAAGGGCACACAGCTGAGACACCTCCATCTCATGGATAATGCCGCCATCGGCGAAGCGCCGTACACATTCGATGGTCCACCACCTGACGAAGAAAATGACTGCGTGGTCGGAACGCCAGAATACCGGGAAGTGACGAAAACCCGTGGTTCGGTCTATATCAACGAAACGCAGTTTTTTGCTGATGTACCGCTGATCGCATGGGAGTTTTACATTGGCGGCTATCAGCCCGCCCGGAAATGGCTCAAGGACAGAAAGGGCAGGGGGCTGTCATTTGACGACATTCAGCATTATCAGAAAATCATCAAGATACTGTCAGAAACAGACCGCATCATGAAGACGATTGATTTTCCCCTTGAATAAGTCCTGGGGCTTTTGTGCTGTCAAGATCTGGCAAGCTCTCACGCAAGCTTGCCGGACCCGCTTTCAGATGTTGCCTTGCAGGTTCTCTCAGGACCAGAAACGCCAGTTTCCACCCAGGCCCTGCCACATCCAGCCAGGATAAAGCTGCTCATGCCATGGGGCTGTCTGGCTCCAGAGCGGTGGGTAATCATATTCAGGCTCAGGCTGGTGGTCCGGATGAAAGAATACATTGTCCGCCAGTTCCCCTTCATGAATGCCTGTATTGTCAGTGATGACCCGGGACAGGGAGCTGTTTTCTACCAGCTGCATTTCAAAGGGTGTCAGTACACCGCCATTTTTGTAATAGGTGGCGTCGCCATCCCGCAATGCTGCAAACTGATTACCGATGAGAGTGGTCGCTGTGGCACCCAGCTGTGAGCCGGGTGCATCGTCTTCGAGCAACATCCCCACCCAGGCATCAACATCATCTACATCTTTATAAAGACTTTTCAGTTGCGCCTGTACCTTGGGGTCCGATGACAGCTGCTCAAAACTGGTCAGGCGTTCCAGACCGGCAGCGACCCTGTGGTCGTTGAATGTGCCAATGCCGTGATCACGCCCCCGCGCGATATTCAGCGCTGCCAGATCGCTGCCCGCTTCTACAGGGTTGCCCTCCCGGTCGCGAATAATGAACAGTTGATCGCGCAGATCGTCGACGATCTTGCCGTCAATTTCCTGATGGAGGTCGCCTGCGGCCCCTCTGAAGAGTTGTTCAATCGTATCGCCTTTGGCCATGTCCGGGTTGAAGAACGCTTTGGATAGTTCAAGTGTCCCGACCTGTTTGCCCTCTTTATCAAGCAGTGGCACATTGCCGACCGAGGAATGTCCGAAGCGGAAGGCCGCCGTGGTGAATTCGGCGCTCAATTGCGGGTTCACTGTTGGGTCATACCCGCGAGATTCAGGCACCTTTATGCCCAGGGCAGGCAGGAATTCATCATAGGTGACTTTCTGTATCTTCGCTTCCGTAACCTGACGCGCTCTGGTGAAAAGCTGTTCGGCACTCATCTCAGGATACTGGTTCTTCAGAATATCGACAGTTTTATTGTGATCTTTTGCGAAAATCAGATGCATCCCGGTTAGGGCAGGGTTCTCATTTGCGCGTACATCGCCCGCAAGGAAGAAGTCTGCCGGGTCTGCGTTCGGATTTGGCCCGTTCTCATTCTCCAGTCCGGCTGTATTATAGGGCAGGCCGCCATCCTTGTTGATTTTCAGATAAGGACTGTCTGGCCCCTCGCGCAAGGCGGCCAGTCGCTCTTCATCCGATCCATATACAGAGGATGCATCGATGAAGGATGTGATCTCATTTTCAGTATTCCCGGCGCGCGTGAACGGGATTGTGCGCCCATCCGAGCCGACAATGGGGACGAAGTCTCCCTTGTTGCTGGTCAGCCCGATGTCGTGATCGATAAATTGCCCCCACATCCAGATGAAGTGAGTTGTGCCATGCGTGTTCGGAATATCTTCTTTTTGGGAGAAGATCGTATTGCTGACATCTCTGGCGTTGGGGAGTGTTGGATCGAAGAATGCGCCCGGACGGTGCGGGGTTATCCGGTTCAGCTCTGTGCCGGCCTGGCCCCATTCCGGGTTCTGGCTGTTATTGCCGTAACCGTTTACGTCCTGACGCGGACCATGGTTCAGCGCGAAATACTCCAGTAAGCGGTTGTAATATGAAGCGTATTGTTCAGGTCCGTAGCCAATGCCAGGCTGCTGCGGCGTATAGGGGGGCTTTGCCGGTCCCTGCTGATGCAGTCCGGGATAACCAAGGCCGCTGATCAGCTGTTGTTGCTGGCCGTACTGAAACAGCATCTGATCCAGCAAGGGGCCAAACTTGCCGCTGCTGAGAAATTGGAAGAGCAGACCTTGGCCCAGATCGTGGAATTGCCCGTTGGCTGGGTGATGAAAATTACCCCGGGACCAGAGAGGCGTATTGTGTCCACACGCCCGGCGAAAGCAAAGGGACTGATCCGAAAAATTCAGGTCCAGGTTCCCGGCGCCAAAGAGGGGGAGGGAGAGATTGTTCTGCCCCATAGCCTGGTATTGCTGATCATATCTCGGCGCGCACTGGCCATGCTGTGGCGGCGTGGTGGATTGATTAGCCCCCAGGAAACGGCTCAGAATACCAATCAATTTGAATATATCAAGTGCAAGCTGCGCACCTTGAAAGTGTCTGGTGGCATTTGCGATGGCCTTGAAGGAGGCCTGATTGTTCACAATACTCATAACTCACGCACTTTTGACAAAATACTATTTTTCTCATAGCGGAACACATTGATTTTTTCATGTCGCAAAATTTAGTACATGTGCCGGACCACCATGGTGCCTTTTATCAAACGGCTTATTTCTTAAGCGGCTTAAGAGAATGGCTGATCTGTTATAACGCATACCAACCCTTTAGGCTGGACACAGCTTCTGAACAGCACGAATACAGAAAAGAGGCCGCCATGAATTCTGACGGCCTCACTGTCCACACTCACTCATGAAATAATGCTCGTATTTCAGCCTTTCCGGCCGAACCATACATCCTCGGTCATGACCGTTTTGCCGTCGATCGTGGCATTGGAGCGCATCAGCGTCTCACCGTTTTCGTCAACGACGTCATGACGCTGAACAGAGACTGAGGTGACACCTTGTGAGGTCGCTGATTTCATTTCACCAGCCTCAACGATTGCATCACCGTCATCAAACCAGAGGTCCAGCCCGTTTAGTTCAGCACCTTTCAGGATGCCGTCACCATCAGTATCGAGACGTGACAGTTTCTGGTACCCGTCTGTGTATGCTCCGCCCTGATCACCAAAGAGGCGCTTTCCGCTCATGTCCGTTGCGGCCTGTCCATCGCGATTATCCACCAGCATGGCATCGCCATTTCCGGCCAGCCACTCGATGTTTTCTTTTGTGCCATCACCATCGATATCAAATGCAACGGTGCGTCCCAACTCGGTGCGCAGACCGTCTTTGGCTGTTGTCTGGCCGGTCGTGCTGATTTTACCGTCACCGTTCATATCGAAAGCAATCGGGGAGGCGATTTTTTCTGCGCCATTTTTACTTTTCCAGCGGCCAACCAGACAGTCGCAATCATCATAAATCAGGAATGATTTCGATGCGCCATCCCAGCGGGCTGTATGATTTGCATATTCACCTTTGGTGATCGTGTACGAACCATCAGCATTTTTCTTATAGCCCCCGTGTGAAGCAAGCCATTTTCCATCCGTGTTGATATCCTTCACAGGGGCCTGATATGGTTCTAGTCCTCCAAGGACGCCCCCAAAGCCACCGAAAAGAGACCATGGATTGCACCATGGCGGCATGGACTGATATCTGTTTCTGGCTTCCGCTGCTTCCAGTTTGTCGCGGTTTGCGTGTTTCGTCAGGTCGAAATCAGCCTTCGTAGCTTTTTGGCCAGTCAGTTCGCTGTTCCAGCCATAACCACCTCGATAGCTTTCGTGCAGGTTCAGGCCGTCACGATAGGCTGCATCAAGGCGGTATCCGTTCAGTCCCGCGCGAACACTCAGGTCACCATGTTTATTCTGGCTTATGCCATCAATAACCATCCCGTATCGACCTTTGGAGATGACAACCTGGCTGGCGACGTATGCGTTCTTATTTCCCTTCCACGGCTCGGTATTGATTGTGATTTTCGTCCCGTTTTTCAATTCGAATGTGGTTGTATCATAGAAATCGCCGATCCGTTTTCCATTAACATCAACATGCGGATCACCCCAGATCCGGGTTTTGTTACCTTTTGGATCAATGATGGTTATCTCGGAATGTTTCTCATTCAACTGCATTTTATAGCCATTACCCAGATCAACCGTCCCTGTGCCATTGCCTTTCAGGTTTGCGGTCAGAGGCTGTTGATTGGGGTAAGGGCGAACAGGAAAGGGAGGGCGCGTGCCGCAGCGGTATCTATGCATCATGCCACAGCCGTGACGATAAGACTGACCCTGACCTTGAGGGTATCCTGTGAAGCTGTTCATGATGAATCCCAGCGTCATACGAACTTCCCGAAAAGCGCTCAGGCCAAAATTAAGATAACCCAATGGCGAGCTACTCTGTGACAACATTCCTGCCACCTTGGCGAACATGTTTACATTGAATGTCATGGTAAATTCACCCTTATTTGATCTTGTTGCAGATCAGATAACAAAAATGTGAGTGCTTGTCTTGTCGTTGAGATTGGTACAGCACAAAAGTATTCTGTGTCGCTATTAACCATGGAGGGATCGTTCCGACAATATAAACCCATCTCAATGAGCGGCGCATTCTGACCAACTATGGGACCTGATGGCACCTCTAGTTGAGAAGAAAGTGCAAATGATCAATGATACCGGATGCCACTTTATGTGTTTCCACAATGACGCTTTCCGTAACGATCCCCAGACAAGCCATTACCACAAAAATTGAAACCCACGCTTTTATCGAGATTGTTAGGGCAAAGATATTTACCTGTTGGGCAAACCTGTTCATCAAACCCAGAGCCATATCAACAACAAACATAACGCACAGAGCCGGGGTGGCAAACATCAGGGCTTTGGACATCATCGCGCCATAATGCATCTTGAATACCTCAACGCCCTGAGGGTTAAGGCTGAAGGTTGGTTCATGTAAAGGCCACAGGGCGTAGCTTTCAATCAATGTGCCGACGATTAAGGTTAGCCCTCCTGCTATCATGAACAGGAACTGAGCCATTCTGGCGTAGAAAACGCCTGTCAGTGTTGAGGCGTGGCCTCCAAGCGGGTCGACCATGGAAGCAAATGCCCGCCCTGTCACATAGTCAATGATTTGCCCCGCAATCTCCAATGCGTAAAGAATGGCACTAAAAAACAGACCAATCGTCAAGCCAATGAAGACCTCGCGTAATAGCAGGGGAATCGAAAGATTGATATTGGTTGTATCTGCGCCAGATGTCAGCGCAAAAGAGACAAGTCCCAGACTGATGAATATGGAATTCCTGACTAACGGCTGAATACTTTGCGGGTTGAACGCGGGCAGAACAAGGAAGATTGCAGCGGGCCGTATCGAAGCGATCGCGATGTTCAGCAGTACCTGATAATGCTCGGGAATTCCTTCCACAGCTTCACCTTATTGGACCAGATATGGAAACTGTGTGAACATCTTGTCGCCAAACTCATAGAGAGCACCGCCAATCATTGCCGCAGAAACAAATAAAGCGACAACCACAACAAAGAACTTGATCGTAAACTGAATTGTCTGCTCTTGTATCTGGGTAGCGGCCTGAACAATCGCGATGATCAAACCGACGACAGATGCAGCAATAATGGCTGGAGCTGAGAGCATCAACACCAGATACAACGCCTCTGACATGAATTGAATAGCATCACTGGCTTGCATGGTGCCCTCCTAGACCTGATAAGAAATAATCAGACCATGTGCGAGCTTGATCCAGCCATCCAGCAGTACAAAGAGTAGCAGCTTGAATGGCAGGGAAACAATGGTCGGTGGCAACATCATCATTCCCAGTGAAAGGAGAATGTTGGAGATAAACAGATCTATGATAAGGAATGGCAGAAAGATCATAAAACCGATCTGGAAAGCAGCAGCAAGTTCACTCACGGTAAAAGCAGGTATGACGACCAGCAGGCTCTCTGACGTCAGGTCAGCGGCGTGCTCAGCGGGAAGAGCGCGCTGTGCTGTACGCAGAAAGAAAGCCCGTTCACGCTCAGGTGCGTGTGTCATCATGAATTCGCGAATAGGTTCTTTGGCAGCGCCAAAAACGGCAGTCAGGACTTCGGGGTCAGTCAGGCGTTGCTCTTCTGTGAGAGGGGGCATGCGATCAGCGATTTCCAACCCTACCGGGTACATAATATAAACGGTTAACACAAGCGCCAGGCCGTTCAGCACCACGTTCGGTGGAGACTGTTGCAAACCAATAGCGTTGCGAAGCAGACTCAATGTCACAACGATCTTGGTAAAAGAAGTCAGCATGACAACTGCCAAAGGGGCCAGCGCAAGCAGAATTACTGTGACCAGTGTTGAGGAAGGATTGAGGCTGGAAGGGTCCATGATTATCTCCCCGTACCAAAAAGACGTTCGTAAACTGATCCGTTTTCAGTCAGTCCATGATCTGTGCAATGAAGTGCAGTTGCGTGTGGTTGATAAGGCCGTTCGGTATCTCTGATTATTTCCGGGGCGCGTTGTCCGTTTTCCACGCGAAAGCATATTGAGTTACCCATCCTGAAAATGGTTCCCGGATAGTTCTCTTCCGTATATCGCGAAGTCAAACACGCTTTTTGCGGAAGGGCGAAGAAAGGTGCAAGCGCGCCGGATAAGTCTGTTTCGGATAGCGTAAGTAGTGATACTGGAATCTCGATTTGCTGCAGCGTAATCAGTAAATCAGGTTCATTTGTATCTCTGTGCTGATGACTGTTTTCCCGGCTTGAGAAGTATTTTTTGACGTTGCTGGCGGTTGAGGTGAGTTCTACAAAGCCTCCAAGGTCAGCCATTGGTTGTTCTCGACGCGGCTGATTAATGAAAATCACATCTCCATCAAATAACGGGAACTGCTCTTGCTGTAGTCTGGGGCCGTGTAGGCTCAAACTTACCGGCACCGGAGTATTTTGAACATCGCCTGCATATCCGCTCAGGCCATTCAATCTTTGTAAAAAAGCGCCCAGATGCGATTCATGTATATAGAAACTAATTTCTCTGTCGAAGCAGGTGAAGCCAAAACCGGCGTAGGAAGACGTAGGGGAGGTCTCGGTTGCCGCAAGGGCTCTGTTAGAGGTCCAGTCAAAGGCTGCCAAAGGGGCTTCGAGAATTTGCTCCATGATAGCGGGAAGCGGGGATAAGTTAGCGATGTTTGCGAGAATTGCCGTGAGGTTGACTTGCTCTCCCGCTACTTCAACACCTGAATTGATAAGTATGGATGGCAGATGATCCGCACTCTCGACGCTAAAAGCACAAAGGTATTCATTATCGGGTAGTTCCCGGGTTTCAAACGAGAATACAGCGTTAGTTTCAGTTCCAGATTTGCCTGCCAAGCTTTCCAGGCGATGGTTAAGCAGACTTGCCAAAACCATGGCCTGCGTCATTGCAGACTCAGCAAATACTGAGGAGGGGATATCTTGCTCAACAGTATCGCTCATGGTTTCCGTCCCGGTACAACAGTCTTCTAGGTGGTAAACACTGCAATGTTCACGCCAACTGGTTGCTTACCGGAGATTTCAACACTCCATTTCGAGGTCAATCGGTTTACCAAGTGCTTTGGTTAATTCTTCTGACATTGTACGCTTTAGCTCATCGAGACTGTCGGCGCTGCTCTGCGCTACTCGCATTCTCAGAACTGTACGTGCAGCATTTTTCTGTATCGTCACCGACAGGAAAGGGAACGCCTTGTCAGTCATCATGATCGTGACCGTGTTTTCCCGAATGCTGTTTTGGTTATTCACAGAAATCGATTTGCTGAGATCTGTAGTCACACTGCTGGTGAGAGAGGATACAGCCTTTTTCATATCGGCGGTTTTTTCTAGTGATAACACACCGGAAAGTAATTTGGTGACCTGAGCAGAAGTCTTCAGCAGTGGGGGGGCAAGCGACGCTTGGGGAGCTTTTGCAAGAAAGTCTGCACCGCTCAAAGGCGTCTCTTCCAGTTTAAGTTTTGAGCGTATTTCACTCAAGTTTCGTTCAGAAATTCTGTTCTCAAGCTGGTTCTTCGTATACCCGGACGTACCATGACCTTTTATGTCAGGGCTCGAAATGGATGCGAGCACTTTTTTCATATCAACCTTCTGACCCATATTTTGTAATTTGGAAACAAACCTGGTTAGCTGAGTGTGCCTTTCGCCAAGCGAAGTTGACATGCGAGAAAAAAATGCTGTTACACCCAGACCTGCGTGGCTTTCAGAAACATCTTTCAACTTACCGCTCGCAGTTAAATCAGCTAAGATCTTTCCAAATATGTTTTTTGCACCAGAGGTATTGATCAGCTTAGAAACATAATATTTGATATCTCCAGAAGATGATCGTACGTTAAGCGCCACATCATGATCGGTGTTCGAGTTCTTCGTTATTTTTTGAGATGTTGGTATTTCTTTTTCTTTTGCATGTTTCGGGGTATCAGACAGCCTGAACTGATACGTCGTTAGTTGGGGTAGCTCTTGAGGAAACTGTTTGGTCCGGATGGTTTGTTTTTCAGGCAATCTGCTGCTTGAATCATTTTTTGTTGTAGCGCGTTCATTTGAGTTGAGAGGCGCATGTTTTTCACCAGAACTTTTCTGAAGAACATCATCCAGAATTCTAATCCAAGCTTCGGGTTTTTGACTTAATGGATCATTGTGAGCAACCGACAGTTTTACAGGCAGCTCATGAGACTTAATCGTCGTTGATGTAGATGACTTAAGCATTTTTCTGATCCACCGATCTGTACTGTCCTGATTGGCGTTCTAGGTGATCTTCTGACCTGCGGTTTGCGTCTGCGCGTTTCCGTTTGGTTGTGGCGGTTTTTATCGCTTCTCCAGTGTGATCTGCAGCCATGGATTTTTTTTTCAAGAACCACGCCAGTTTCTTTTTCTTTCGAGCCAGTTCTGATAACTCACTTTCCAGATCTGACAGTTCACCAAGATGCTGTTCGTGTTCTTCTTTCAGTAAACTGATATACCTTTGCCAATTCTCTTGTTCCCGGATAACCTCTTGGGCAGGTTGATTGTAGTGGGACTGGTAAGAGCGGGTTTGCGTTTGCTCAAGTTGCGAGAGTTTACTTCTTTTATGGGCAATATCTGCCTCTTTATCCTGATATTGTTGGATTACTCTTTGTAACTGTCTGTTAGCGGTGTCTGATCTTCGTTCAAGAATATGCTTTAATCGAGACAGGTTTTTTTTGGTATCCTTGGTGCCCATTATTCCATGCCACTAATTAATGTCTTGAATTCATCGAGAGCGGCTTCTGTGCTTTGCTGTGGTGTTGGTGAAGATACCGGCGCTTCCGGCTCCGGGGGCAGCGATATCTGGCCGCTGAGAAGACTCTTGAACCTTTGGTATCCGTCTTCAAAAGCGATGTTATCTTCAACTTTTTGTTGCAGGTACTCGTTGATTGGCTCCCGTAGGGCAATGGCACGGTCGGCAACCTGATCATTGCCGGCTGAGTACTCTCCCAACTGAATCAAAAGCTCTATTTCCTTGTACTTCGAGATAAGGTTTTTGACTTCTCGTGCAATTTCCTGTTGGGGTGGATTTTGCAGTCGTGTTGCCAGTCGGGAAACACTTACAGTGATGTCAATTGCCGGAAAATGGCCCTTTGCGCTTAATTCCGGTGAGAGAAAGATGTGTCCATCAAGAAGCGATTTAACCTCTTCTGCAATAGGATCTTCTGCCTCGTCATCTTCTATCAGCACAGAGTAAATTGCCGTGATACTGCCGACAGGCCCATTGCCGATTCTTTCAAACAATCTTGGCAAATGACTGAAAACTGAAGGCGGAAAGCCACGACGTGACGGTGGTTCCCCTGCAGCCAGTCCCATCTCACGCAATGCGCGGGCGTATCTGGTTATGGAGTCCATGATCAGCAGCACATTACGGCCCTGCTGCTGAAACCCTTCCGCTATTGCTGTTGCGGTATTAGCGGCTTTTACCCGCTCTGCGGCAGATCTGTCAGACGTTGAAACAACAATGACAGATTTCTCCAGGACTTCAGGACCAAGACTTTCCTGAATGAGATCATTTACTTCACGTCCACGCTCCCCAATCAGGGCAATGACATTTATGTCCGCAGAAGCATTACGTGCGATCATGCTGGTCAAGGTTGATTTTCCAAGCCCAGCTTTGGCAAAAAGTCCAATACGTTGACCAAGACCCACAGGGTTAAACTGGTCAATAGCGGTTATGCCCGTATCAAGTCGGTGATTGATCGGTATGCGAGACAGGGGGGCAGGGGCTTCCGCATATACAGGAAACAGTTTTCCCGTGTGCAGCGGGGGGCCGCCATCCAGCGCGTCACCATTGCAATCTATAACGCGTCCCAGCAAGCCCTCGCTGACGCGAACACTACTGCCCCCCGGAATAGTTTCCACATGTGCCCCAACCGAAATTCCCCTGATTGGACCCAATAAGCTCAGTATTGCGCTGTTTTTCTGGATGCCGATGACTTCGGCATTGACTTCATGGCCGGAGTGGTTGTTTTTGACACGGCAAATATCACCGATTTCAGCATCGAGGCCGTCTACATATACGGATGTGCCGAGCGCTTTGGTGACATGCCCGACACGTTTCAGTGTTGAGCGTTGTTGCAGTCGCGCAAGAGTATGTTCAAGATCTGACATCAAGAACTCCTTTTAGGCATTGTTGATAGCATCACGGAGGACTTGCGCTGCAACCTTGATCTGAGTTTCCAGACTGGCATCAACTGAGCCGGTTTCAAAATGAAAAATGCAACTGTCAATGGCGCGCTCTACGTTTGGCATTACTTCCGCAGAGTAAGGTAATTCAACCAGGAGGGCTCCTACGGCATCAGCTATATCGGGATGGCATTCAATAATTAGCGGCGAGGTTGGGTCAATTTCCTCAAGGGCTGTACGTACCATCGCCGGGATAAAGTTGGTCAATTCTTCAGAGCCAAAAACTTTTTTCAGTACGGCCTCAACGATATCCTGCGTATGCTTTTCGCGTTTGGCGTAAAATTCCTTTAAGTGATTGAGTGAAGCCTCAAGCGCCAGCACTGTGTGTTTGGTCGCTGCTTGCTTACCCTCTGCGTACCCATCCCCATATCCCTGTTGTCTCGATTCCTGATAGAGACTGTCTGCCTGAGCCTGTAACTCGTTTCTGGTTTGAACAAGATTATTATACAGAGTTTCAGTCATGCGAAACTTTTCAAACTCATTTGCACGCATCAATGGTGACGCATTGAAGACAGTTTTCTCTTCATCTTTACTTACAATATACACGCGTCACCTGTCTGTGGGAAAAAGCGGAAAGCCGTCTCGACGATCTCTAAAATCTGATCCAGAGACATTTCTTCAAGCTGGGAAGTGAAATATTCCTTTCCGCATGGAAAGACGGGCACATCACGTACCCAGGCGAGCAAAGCGGCGCTTAAGATATCTGACCCAAGATGAACTACAGCATCGAGAGACGTATTTTGATGCGTTAATGACGTTTCAGGAAAGGGGATATGTCCAACGCTTTCTTCTGAGAGCATGCTATCAAGTAAGTCAATGTTCAGATACTGACTCATGTTTTGCCAGACAGGACCGTCCGTCGTCACTTTGATGGAGGGCAATAGCGCTGTCACACCTACCCAGATAACGAATTTTTCCTGACCTATTTCGGCTGTTGCAATCCAGTCCCTGTTCTTGGCGATAAAGTCGAATGACCTTTTCACCTTTTCCCGGCTGATGGATTTCAATTGGCCCTGCAATTCATGAAAGTCACATACGTTCAGGTAAGACATGAAGTCTGACTGATTTTGGGTCATCTGGTTTAACATTTTCACACCTTGCTATTACGCTGTGGGTGCTGACGAAGTTTTTGGTATAGCGTCAGCAGAAAGAAAGTGCAGAGAACAATGACTACCATGATGCCGAGCAGATAAACAAAGTTGAATTGTTGTTTGTTGCTCAATGTTTGCTCTGATATAGGTGCGAATGAGGGGCCTTCAAAAAAAGCCACGCTCACATTATCGTACTTCAAGCCTTCGACACTGTTTACAACAAGTGACTTTATCGACACCAACCGTGTGCTGAAATCATAACCAGGCTTATGGGTGATCAGTACAGACGCTGAAGAAGGGGTTGCGCGAGCTGCAAGAATGTCTTCTTTTGGTAACGAGATGTGTACGCGTGCCGAAATGACACCCTGTATTGAGGATAAGGTTTCAGACAATTCCTGTGACATGGCGTAAGCATATCTGGCTCGCTCTTCCACAGGAGAAGAGATCATGCCTTTTTTCTCGAAGACTTCGCCAAGGCCTGAATAACTGTTTCTGGGCAAGCCCTCGCGTTTTAGCGCTTCGATAGCAAGGGGGAAAACCTCAACCGGAACAAGGACTTCCCATGTGTCATTGCCAACGGGCTTCTTCTCTGCACTGATATTGAGATTATTGAGAACAACAATCATCTCATTGGCTTGTGCCTGGTCAATGCCGCTGTACAGAAGTTTTTTCTGACAACCGGTCAATGCCAGTATGATAATCATTACAGAAAAGAAGCGTAACATGGCGATTTCTCGTATCGGTTAATTCTGCTGTCTGAAAAGCTGTTGCAAGCCGTCTGCCGTTCTGTTGGCCATGCCCGAAGTTAATTGGGCGTGGAACATGAACTCGTGAGATTTCAAACTTAAGGTGACCAACTCTGATGGCGCGACAGGGCGTTCCATGGTCGAGACTTTAGTAGCCTCTTCAGAAAGTGCTGCTGCTTGCGCATCCAGGTTGACAAAATTGGAGAAGAGTCTCTGCGTTGTTGGTGACAGTTTGGGGGCCATATCCATGAACTCGGTATAGGTCATGGACATGATCTTTCTGGTTTCCCCAAAGATCTCCAGAAACTCGCTCTTTTGTCCGCCAGACGCCTGATCAATCTGCTGACTGGCAGGCGTGCTGGCCGGACTGTTTTGAATTGACTGAATGCTGGCAACAGAACCTGCTGCTCCATTATCAGTGAACATTTAACTAGCCTCGCTAATTACTGACGGCGAGCAATGGTTTGCAGGCCTTGTGCAACAGAGTTTGTTGATGTCTGTTGTGACTGTGACATGAAGCTGAACTTTTGAGATTCTGCTGTCAGTTGAGCGATCTGGGAAGGTTGATCCTGCCCGTCGACACTGATTTGTTCTGATAGCTCAACAACACGGCCAGCCTGACGATCCAGATTTACGCCCCACGCATGCGCGAGTGCCTGAAACCAGCTTTTTTTCTCTGCTTCATTGATGGCTCGACCCTTTGAAGGGCTGGCAGCCAATTGCTGCAATGCTGAAAACTTTGTATTTTCCATTTTTCATACTCCACTTTAGAACTGAACTTCTGAGTCCTGATTGTTAAGTCGGACCTTGACGATATCACCAGTGATATCAACAAGCTCATGACCTGTGGGCAGAACCGAACCCACAAAATACCAGCTGCCATCTGTCGTAACGATATATGGCAAACCGGAATCTGATATTCGCGCAACTAGAGCGCTGAACTCTCTGAGTTTACTATCGGCAACTCCATCTCGAGGTGAGGCGAGGGAGTTGCTTTCTATGCTGATGCTAACAATATCCGGCAGGTCCTGACGGATTATTCTCTCGACTTTTTCCAGCTCGCTCATGGATGAAATATTCGCGCGTATACGAACCTGTCCGCTTCCGGTAAACTCTGCCTGTCCCGCATAATCCAGATGTTGTAATATCGCTTCGATATCGCCGATGATCTGCTCTTCCGGGGAGATTTTATTGAACGCAGCCGCACCATTTATACCTGCCGTTTGTGGCAGGAAACCTGCCTGAACAGTGTTGGCACTGTCTTGCATCGCTGCCTGGAGAGTAATGGGGGAATTCTCGGTCGTTCTTGTATAAGAGCTGAATTGAAAGATACCTATTGTGATTATGGCCAGGGCGAGGGCGAGGGCGATCAAGGCACCTCGGATCGGCATGGATGACATCGGTTGTGGTGTGGTGGAGTTTCTATTTTTGCTGTGCTCATCCAGTATTCTCTGAAAATCAGATGAGTCTGATTTATGAGTACTGTCCTTTAGCGGATTTTCAATGACGCATGGCACACCAGACAGGTTAAATGTGCTGCCATAATCGGCGAAAAGAATTTCTCCCTTGCCGTATTGTTTCCCATTATACTCTACCGTCCCGATCAGGCATTCAATGATGACGTGTTCAGAAACCGGGGTTAGTTCTATCGCAGTATCTGATATATTGGGGTCACGTACGATAATGTCACATTCAATGTCATAGCCAACAATATACTGTTTGTCCTTAACAAGGCGCGACTTTGCATTCCTGGCAGAACCGCCAGTTACGATAAAAGTGCTGTATTCTGCCATGTCATGGATATTTACCGTATCGGTAATATGTTGCTGTGGACTGAGCATCTTATTTCCCTCCACAACGCCGGAATGTTCGGCAGTAGGACTGATCAAAGTGTTCTGTGTTTGAAGAGAAAGGAGACTCTCTTTTTTCTACTTCAATAGACGCGTTCACTGGCCGCGCTGGTGCCTGCGGTGCGTTTTGACCAGTGGTTGTTTCCAAATCGACCTGTTGTGTGAGTTGTGGATATTGCAGATTACTACTGTACACAGAGGGGTTTCGGTTAATCTCCTCGCGCACCGTTACAGGTTGGCGTTGACTGGCCTGATCCGTAATCAATCGCGGTGTGATAAGTATGAGGCGTTCAAAGCGTCTGTTTGCATCTGTCGTGCTTCTGAAGGCGCGCCCCAATAGGGGAATATTGCCTAGCCCTGGTACCTTGTTTTCGATCTGCTCGGTTTCATTAATTGTCATGCCACCGATAAGAAGACTCTCCCCCACATTGATGAGGGCGGTTGTATTAACGCCTGACTCAACGATAGAAGCACCGGCTCCGCCACCTGCAACTCCTGAAGCTGCGCCGCGATCAATGACCTGCCCATCGCGGACATTTACCACCAACCTGATAGAAGGTGTGGAAGAGTGCTGTATCACATGTGGTGTGACACGCAGCTCCGTACCGGCCGAGACATCGAAAAGATCGACTTCACGTTCACCGAACACTGGCAGGAACAACGTTTCAAGGTTGTTGAACACAGCTTCAACATTGGACAGGGTCAGAATCTGGGGACGCGATACGATTTTCGCCAGACCCTCCTGTTGCAGGGCGGCAACCCGCACAGCCAACAAATCATTGTCGCCAACAATTCCTGAAGCAAGCAAGCCATTCGCAAAAGGGTTGCTGATATTTTGGGCATCGAGCGGTAATCCGCCAGGGGAGGCCACAGAGGTAACGTCAAAGCGGCCCTGATCGTCAAAGAAGCGCCATTGTACGCCTTTTTCGGTGATCTTTTGCATGTCGACATCAAGGATTGTTGCCTGGATCTCTACCAATTGTGGTGCAACATCCAGGGTCTTGATGAACTGTTCATACATCGGCATGCGATCTATGGAGTCGCGCACAATCACCGCGTTGAGTCTGACATCAGCTTCAATTCTTGGCTGATTTGGCAGATAGCCCTGAATTGCTTGTGGTTGTGGCCTCTCGCTTCGCTCAGCTGCTGCACGATCCAGTGCTGAAGTGACTGTACTATTTGTACGCGCCGTATCCTCTTGTGAATCTCTCGGGGATGGTTCAAGAACTTGCTGACCGATTGTATCAGAGATGATCGAACGCAGAATTGAAGCAACGCCCGGCACCAGGACCTCGCCTTCACCGGAATTGAAAGAGCGATCATCTGCCCACGCATAGTTTAACGGGAAGACACGCAGATGGTCCTGACTTTGTCTGATACTCGCTTTTTTCTCTTCCAAAACGTCAACAAGTTGCCCGACCTGATTTACAAACGCCGGAGTACCGCTGACGATGAGTGCGCCATCGCTTGTACTGCTCAGCCGATGATGCCGATCGAGCAAACCCAGCTCCTGCGAAATCTCCTTGATATGCCGTGCACCGTCCGGATCGAGATTATAAATCTCTTTTTGCAGGTCGCCTGCAGAGTAAATATGCACAAGGCTTCCGTCATAAAACGGGATCAAGCCATAGGCCTTGGAGATGTTGTCAAAGATGACGGCTGGTTCGCCAGAAAACTTGCCATTGATTTTGCCTGAAACTGTCTCGTTGACAGATACCGATAGCCCCTGTTTCCAGAACATGCTTTGAAGAAAATCCTCAATGGGTTCTTCACGCACATTTGCTTCATAATAAGTACTGGCGAATGGAATATCTGCACTCCAGCTGTCTGTGCTGAAAGCTCCAACGATGAGGAGTGTGACAACGCACAACCAGATCTGTTTCATTATATTTTTGTGCTTAGGCATGATCAGTCGGTACTCCTGGATCTGATGGAGAGGCCATTTCTGTGCCTGTGTGTTCTTCACCCGTAATGGAAATTACGTCTCTGACATTTGTGTCCGGTAATATTTCATTATACGAAACAAGGTGGATGTCCCGGATTTCATAAGAAAGCAGGCTCCACAGAGGTCTTCGCAAACGCATATTGGTCATGATAATCCGGGCACCAGTTTTCTCGGCTGCGGTACTGACCAGTCTGGTCAATTGCTTCACCTGAGCAGGATTCAATGCAAGATATGCACCGATGCCGGGCGCTGTTTCGACTTTCTCGGTCAACAGCTGCTCAAATTCCGGTTTGATCCGGATGACATCAATATTTCCGTTTGTTGAATATTGACGTGTTATATAACGAGCCAGAGAAATGCGAACAGATTCAATCTGATCCTGAGGTGAGGGCAGGTTACCTTCAAATCTGGCCAGTGTTTCGAGGATAGTCCTGATATCGCGGATTGAAATACCCTCTTCCAGCAAGGATTGCAGAACGAGATGGAGTTGAGGAACAGATATGTTCCGTATTACGTCATTCACCAGATCAGGCAGACTTTCCGATGCAAGGTTGAGAAGGTTGCTCGCATTCTGTATGCCAAAGAGCTTGCTGCAATTCGCAATAAGAGCGTTTTCGATTTCTTCACTAAGCGCATTCAGGTCAAAGGAGTTGCCTTTGAATTCCTTTACAGACATTTCGTAAACATTCAGGCGCCAGAGCATTCCATCAGGCAAGTCAGTAGCAAAAATATTTATGCCGGGAATTTGCATACCTATACGCACCTGAATACGATCAACAAGGTCACGTAGTTCATCCTTGGCGTGTTCAAGGTCCTGACGTGTCGCGTGACGCATATTGATTTCAAGCAGAAGGGGAATGACCGGTTGAAAGGGTACATCGGTTGCTTCCAGCTTGCGTGGTGTCGGTATCTCAATGTCGATATGGTCTTGCTCCCGGTTGGTGCCGAGCATGGTGCGGGTACGCTTTTTTAGGTCATTTATGTTCTCTGATGCGCCATATTGAAGAAACAGTCCGATGCAGATGTTCACAACCGCAAGGACAAGAAATACAGTGGTCGGGAAGCCTGGAATCAAGGCCATGCCAAAACACCCAACTCCAACGATCAGGAAAACCCGAGGTCTGCCTGAAAGCTGTGCACTGATTGCCTTGCCAAGGTGACCATCTTCACGTTGACTGGTGCGTGTCACGATCAGACCGGCAGCAAGGGCGCTTAACAGGGCAGGAATTTGTGCGACAAGTCCATCTCCAACTGTCAGGATCGAATATTTGGACATCGCTGCGCCAACTTCCATACCATTTTGCAATACGCCGACAGCAAGCCCCCCGAGCAGGTTGATCAAGATAATGATTATTGAGGCGATCGCATCGCCTTTCACAAATTTCATCGCACCGTCGAGGCTACCATGCAGCCTGTTTTCGACCTCGAGTTCGGCGCGCTTGGCGCGGGCCTCTTCCTTTGTGATGAGGCCGGAGCGCAAGTCAGAGTCAATTGACATTTGTTTGCCGGGCATGCCGTCCAGAGAGAAACGGGCGCTGACCTCTGCAACACGCTCAGACCCCTTGGCGATAACGATGAATTGAACAACAGTAATGATAAGGAATACGACGAGACCAACTACGATGTTTGAGCCGGTTACCATTGAGCCAAACGTCTGGATAATATCCCCTGCCTCTCCTTCAATGAGGATCATCCTGGTTGTCGCGACAGACAATGCGAGACGCATCAACGTACTCACGAGGAGAATTGAAGGGAAAATTGTGAAGTCGATTGCTGTACGGATATAAACAGCAGACAAAATCAAAACCAGCGCGAAGGTAATATTAAAAGCGACCAGCATATCAATGATGAACAAGGGCAGGGGCAAGATCATCAATGCTATGATCATGAGCAGGCAAGCAACCACGACAATGTCGTTCGAGATGTCACGGCCACCTCGACCAGATTCTGATTTTTCTGGTTCAAAATATCCGTTTAGGTACGCTTGACTCACGTTGCTCACCGGTTCCTGTTTAGATTCGTGACCAGTATCGAAAAGAAATCGGTCACAGCTGACAGCCGATAAGCAGCAAAAAAGGTGCCATGTTAACGCTTTTACGGTGAGGCCCCAGTTAACGAATTCGTGAGCGACGATGGTATGTTTCTTGAACTGGCACTGGAAGGATCAGGTGCCATGGCAGAAAATCAGGATACAGGGGATAAGACAGAACTCCCCACACCAAAAAAACTCAAGGACCTTCGAAAAAAAGGTCAGGTCGCCAAGTCTAAAGATGTCACGAGCGTCATCGGGCTTATTGCGTGGGTTGCGATTGCTCTCCTGTCCATGAATTTTATTTATGGGCAACTCGCCCAGATATTCGGGTCGAGCTTTGCTTTCGTTGCCTCTCCGTCCAAGGAATTGATTTATGCCTATACGCTGGCTGCCTTTAGACCATTTATTATGATGGTTCTGTTGATTTCAGTACCAATTGTATTGATAGCCATTTTTAGTGAGGTTATGCAGTCTGGCTTCATTCTCACGACTGAGAAAATCAAGCCCAAGTTTGATAATCTCGATATTGGCAAAGGGCTGAAGCGAATGTTCTCCATGGATAATATGGTGGAGATTATCAAGTCGCTTATTAAGATAACAATTCTGCTTACCATCGGGATGATACTGTTATATCTCTTCTGGGAAGACTTGCTTCTGCTAATTCATACAGTTCCCTCCGGGTATGCTCATTTCTTGCAACGCATCGGTGTTCTGTTTATCGGTATGACGATTATCATATTCGTGCTGCTTGCTGCCGGAGACGCGTTGTATCAGAAATTCAGTTTTACCAAGAAGAACAAGATGAGCATGCGGGATATCCGGCAGGAATTGAAGGATACGGAAGGCGATCCGTTGTTCAAGGAAAGTCGCAAGGAAACAGCGCGTGAATGGGCAGAATCAGATCCTGTTAACGCGGCAGCGAATGCAACTGCCCTGCTTGTGAATCCAACACACATTTCTTTGGCGCTGAAATTCAACCCGGATAATATGTCTGTGCCTATTATTACGGCAAAAGGGGTAGATGCGCTGGCTGCCAAAATGAAGCGTGCCGCAATCAGCTCAGGTGTACCAATTATACGCGATATTAAGCTTGCGCGTGATATGTATGGACGTGTGTCTCCATCTGAACCAATCCCGCCAGACCTTTATCGAACCGTGGCGGAGATAATTGTCTGGGCTCAGAAGGTGCGGGAGCAGAAAAAGACACAGGAAAATGGCGGATCTGCCGACAGGAGCTAGGGTATGTCCACGCTTGATATGGTGCTGAAAACATTGATGACGCTGGGCGTTACCGGCGCCGTCATATTGCTGGCATTTGTCGTTCTAAAACTCCTGCAAAAGTTTCAGTTAAAACTGACTGCACCTGCCGATGGTCCCGGGTTGGTGTTCGAACGCTCAATACCAGTGGGGCAAAAAGAGCGTATTACCGTCGTGCGTTATGGTGCCGAGCGTCTGGTTCTGGGAATTACACCTGGCGGTATCAGTCTTCTGAAAACGCTCGAAATTGAGGCGGAGGAGCAACTCGCCGAGTCGACAGTTGTTGAGACGCCACGCGAAATTGCGCAGTTCAAAGATATTTTGGGGAAAATGAAACTGTCGAAGACGGGCTGATCAGCTGGTGATCGGCCTTTCAAGCAAGGCATCATCTTCAGGATATCATACCCTCAACATTCTTGATCGCTGTCCTGACATCTTCCGCATTCATGGCATTTCGTAAGGGCGTCAGGACATCCCCGGTAGGCCTGTTTATACGGGAAAAAAGATAGATGTTCACCGAAGCCCGCAAGGCTTGCAGGTCACCCTTCGTCGTCAGGGGAACGGTCGTTTCAGCTTCTGCTGCCAGAGCCCAGCTTTCAGATTCCCGGTTCATTTCCTCCCACTCTTCAAGCCATTCAAGCATATTGGGTGTCGGCAGGGGCGCGTCGGTTAGGTCCTTCAACGCATCCTTCACGGTCTTCATACCTGTCGGCAAAAACTTGCCACGCTTGTTCGCGGACACAGCAGAAGATTTCCGGACATTTGAGACTGAGAATTTTGGTGTAACGCGCGTCATGATTACTCGCTGTATGCTCCGGAGGCGACATTGTTTGATCCGCCTTGCTGGTAAGCCCGCACTCTGACCCACAAGGCACAGAGGATGATGAATTGCGGGCCTGAAAGTTTTTTGAAGTTGCCCATCATTCGCTTGCGATACGTGTAAACGGTACTCGTTTCAATATTGCACTCTGTAGCAATTTTTCCCACGTCATAGCCCAGGCCAAAACCGACAATGATACTTTTCTGCCGGTCTGTCATTTTGTCAAAAACAGCAAAAATCTTGTCTTCATAAGGGAAGAGGGCGCACTCGCGTTTAATCACGGTTGCCTGAGTTTGCACTGGAGCGAAAGAAGTGTTTCTGGAGACATTGTCCATCTGCCAGCATTCAGCGTCAGAACGCTCAATCCGGGACAGTTCCAGCTTGGGATTGTTCATATTGTCATCCATGTGTGTTTCCTAACAACATAGCAGGTGCAATTTGTGTACCGGCTTAAGGAATTGTGAACTTCTTGCCATGGGTACCTTGCGGCAGAAAAAAAGGCAGGGAACGGTTTGCCCCCTGCCTTCATTGCATTCATTTGCGCCAGACTTAGTTGCCGGCTGCCAGTGTCTGAGATGACTGACCAATGGATGTGATCATTGTATTCAGGGATTGCGACAGTATGCTGACCAGCTGACTGTTCGCCTGAAGTTTGGCTGACATTTCGCTGATCTGGGCCTGCTGACCGGATTGTTGTGCCTGATATTGAGCTTGATCGATTTTTTCGCCTTCCTCAATCATCTCATTCATTTTCTGATCAATCAGTTTACCGAGGACCATGGCCAGTTTGACGAGGAAGCTCTCGCCGCCGCCATAACCGCCATATCCGCCGCCACAGCCACCAGCACCGTGACTACGACTAGCACCATAGCTGCCACCGGCACCGTAACCTCCACCGTAGCCACCAGCTCCATGACTACCGCCATATCCGCCACCGTAGCTGCCAGCACCATGACCACCGCCATAACCACCACCGCGGCGGTTCTGACGATACTCTTCGCCTCGAATTGCTTCATCCTGGAACCATTTCATCAGGTCCTGGAGAATTTTATCGATGCCATTCGCACTCTGATTAAGACCGTATTGCTGCCCCTTGTTCAAGCAACCGCTGCCCATGATGCCAGACATCAGCTGCTCCAGCCCGGTACCGTATCCCTGGCCCGCACCGTGATTGCCGCCAGCGCCACCACCATAGTACGGTTGTGGTTGCGGGAAGTGACCCGTTCCACACCAGTCTCGACGACCTGCAGAGTTTAGAATTTGCTGCAGTGAGCGATCTGCATAATTACGCTCGCACTGTGTGATTTTGCAATCATCAAGGAAGCCAGCTTCCCGGAAGTTCTTGCGTGCACCAGCTTGGTCACAGAATTTCTCAGCAAATGCCCCTTGCGCTGCATCAATCTGCTTCTGGGAGAAGCCGCCGCGTTGGCCAAGTTTCTGAATAACATGCTGGCCAAATTCGGAACCAAACTTTTCGCACATATTCTTGGTCATCGCATGATAACCATGGGCCTTGACGCCATTGGCATATGTCCGCTCGGCGCCGTGCATGTTACCATTTTTCATCTTGTTCATGACTTTGTGTGCTGTCTGATCCGCTGTCTTACGCGCAGAATCGTCACTACCACGATTGCCTTTGTTGCATTTGGCAGCATTCGCCGCCGCAGCCTGGTTCCCGCATACTTTACTCATTATCATACTCCTTGGCGCTGACACCCTGATTTTCGGTATGAAAGCGCGTTGATAAAACTCATTCGGTGATGACAATAATGCAGACTTTTTTCGCGCTGTCGTGTCGTCAAAATTGGTACAGGTGGTGACGCCCGCTGAAGAATATACAGACCCTATAATTTACGGGTGTGATATTACAGTCTGCTTACTCCGCCGTGAGAATATTTTCGGTGATGCCTATCCGGGTATGCCAAATCTGTATGGTACGAAATTTGCTCCATGAGGGCAGGTTTTGACGACCTTTTTCTGATCGCATTAGACTTTTTGTCGTGACCACAAAGAGATAATCGGATTGGCCTTGAATACTCCAGGAGTGACCAATTATGTCCCGTGCAGACGCCGATGATAACACATCACAGCAAAAGGCCGTTGAGTTTCTCTTCGACTTGCACGTTGAAGAGGAAACATACTTTCCGACGCAGGTTTTTACGTATCAACTGCCTGAGCAGTCTACAGAGAATTTGACGGGCCTTCTTCTGGACGCAGTATATAAAGAGCGAGACCAGGACCTGGACGGTATTGAGCGATCAAACATTCGGGAGCTGGGGGGGTGGCATAGCCGTAACAACCTGCATCGCGAAGAGCCCTACAAGCCTTTGGTCGACCTCGTAAATGCGGTTGGTCAAAAAATCTCACGGAAAAACGGCTACCATGAGGCTTATGCGCTAGAGGTCAATTCAATGTGGTCAATCATCAACCCGCCAGGGTGTTCCAACCGCGCACACATACACCCTGAGAGCCTGTGGAGTGGGGTGTTTTACGTTCAGGCCCCTGAAGGCAGTGGGGATTTTGAGTTCATTGACCCCCGGACGGCAAACCTGATGAACACACCCAAATTTCGCGACGATAAAGGCAGACCTCAGAATTGTTGGGCGGAGGTATTTTATACTCCGAAACCCGGTAAGTGCATTCTGTTTCCAAGTTGGTTGTATCACAGTGTGTCGCCCAACTTGTCCGCTGAGCAGGGCGATGCAGGAAACCGCATTATCATGAGCTTTAATCTTGATCAGGTGAAACGGAGCGCTTGAGCTGGTATGGCGAAACTGACAATTGTCTCGCTCTCATCTCCTAACACTTATTGCGGGTACTAAATGACGTCATTCCCTTGGCGGGATGTACCAATTTCAATGACAGGACGGACTGTCCCATTATCTGACATAACAGCCCCATCTGTACTTAGTGTAGTAATATGGAGCAGGTTATGAAAGGCGTCACACCAAATAATTGGGCCCTTCAATATCGGAATAACAACTATCCGGCAGGACAGAAATCATGTCCTGACCATCAACAAGGTGGTGGTATGCCTGGTTGGTATAATTCCCAGCTTGCCGGTGGAAACCTGCTTGCGCAACAAGTACTTCAAAGGATTAGTCCGTATTTGCAGCAATACTTTGCTCAACAGGCGCAGGCTGGCCAATCAGGTCAAACTGGGAGTTCTGGTAACGTACACAACTCATCCGGATACGGTGAAGGTGATGACACTGCGCCAAGACGTGGAGAGCGTCTGACGAGATCGAGTGGTTTTGGCGGCGTTGAACGCGGTGAGCGCAGTGAGAAAGGTGAGCGCGGCGAAGGCAGCGAACGCGGTGAGCGCAGTGAGAAAGGCGAGCGCGGCGAAGGCAGTGAACGCGGTGAGCGCAGTGAGAAAGGCGAGCGCGGCGAAGGCAGCGAACGCGGTGAGCGCAGTGAGAAAGGCGAGCGCGGCGAAGGCAGCGAACGCG
>JALEGJ010000053.1 GCA_022763115.1 Aquisalinus sp. | reverse complement strand
TATATTCCGGCTGCAAACTATGAAACCCCAGCCACCGAGACTGAAGCACGCCTTCAGGATATTGAGTATCTGTCGACACTCACAAACTATGACAGAGCCTTCAACGATCAGGAGAAAGCTGCCTTTTCAAAACACCTCGACGCCATGCGTGACAGGGTAGCAGAAATGAGCGATGCGCAGTTTTACCTCGCAATCGCCGAGGCTGTGGCTCTTGCTGACAATGGTCACACGAACGTCAGCTATCGCCCGCAATATACTCAGTTTAACACAATAGGCGCCCGGCTTTATGCTTTCAGCGACGGCGTTTTCATCGTTAGTGCAATACCAGAATACGCCCATATGCTGGGACGACGCGTAGTTGCTATTGAAGGGACGTCGATAAATGAATTGCGTAAAGCTCTCGGGATATATCGCGGCGGCAATGATGCGTGGCGCACTCTCTACAGTACTCTGATTGTCGAATCTCCCGAACTGTTGGCAGCGGCAGGTTACGCAAAATCTCCCAACGTCATTGAAATGACAATCGAGATGGAAAACGGTGCGCTGGAAACCATCCAGTTTGAAGGTTTTGATTTAGAGAGTCCAAACGACGCCCCCTGGCGTGCTGCCTGGAGGAGCATGGTCCCCGGGGCCGTGACACCCGACTTCAGTTCCTGGTCGCATGTTCTGGACGCCGATCGCAGCAAGGTGCTTCAATTTCTCACAAACACTTCCGAACCCCAGTCCTATGTGCTTGACAAGAATGGCCTTTATATCCGTGCACTGCCCGGTTTTTCTGCGGGAGACCAATCGATCCAGGAGGCCTACAAGGCGATGCTCTCGAACTATCCTGAAGGAAGCCTCGATTACCTCGTTGTGGACTTTCGGATCCACGATGGCGGTGATTACACCAAATCCATGGCATTTGCCAAAGCGGCCCCAAAGGTGGTGAAGGCAGATGGGGACGTTTATATCATTACAGGTCCGAACACCTTCTCGGCCGGGATCGTCACCACCGCAATGCTGAAATACTACGCAGGGGATCGCAGCATCATTATCGGGGAACAAATGGGGGACCGTGAACAATTCTGGGCCGAACGCGGGCCATGGAGTTTTCAACTGCCAAATTCAGGATACTACGTAAACTTCGCAACCGGATATCATGATTGGGAGAAAGGCTGCAAAGGCGAAAAGTTCTGTTACACGATGAATGAGATGTACGAAGTACCGGCGGGCTCGTTGTCGCCCGCGGTCTCGCTGCCACAAGACTTCGAAAGTTATGTCCGCGGTGATGATGTTGTAATGAACTGGATCGCTGAACAGCGCTGAGTTATGATCTGCCAGCAGATCATATTACCGCCGGCAGAGCCCTTTCTGCGAGCAGCGGAGCAACTGATGAAATGATCAGGCGACGCGCAGGCCCGTCAGGCGCTCATAACGCTTCTGGTGATACTCGCCATTGCCAAAGAGCGTGTCCATCATGGTGGCGTGCATGAAATAATGCCCTACGGCCATTTCTTCCGTAATGCCCATACCGCCATGCAGTTGTACTGCGCTTTCGCCAATGAATTTGCAGGACTTGCCAAGCTGGACCTTGGCCATGGAGGCGGCGATGCTGGTGTCATGGCCTTCGGTGTCGGCTTTCATTGCTGCCATATAGGCCATGGATGTCATCTCCTCCTTGAAGATGAACATGTCAACCATCCGGTGCTGAAGCACCTGGAACTGCGCGATGGGCGTGCCGAATTGTTCGCGGCTGCGCGTGTATTCACCTGTCAGATCACAGATCTTCTGACAGACGCCCATTGCCTCGGCAGAAAGCGCAATGATCGCCTTGTCTATGACAGCTTCCAGCACCGTGTACGCCTTGCCCTCTTCTCCTATCAGACTTGCCGCCGGCACTTTCACCTTATCGAGGATCACGTCTCCAGCCTGCAAACCATCTATGGTCGGGTATCCTTCAATACTTAATCCGTCCGTATCTTTATCAACCAGGAACAGGCTGATACCATCTTCATCCCGGATATTGCCGCTGGTGCGTGCCGCGATAATCAGCTTGTCGGCGATGTTTGCCGCAAGAACCACCGCCTTGCGGCCTGACAACACATAGTCATTACCCTGCTTTTCGGCTTTGGTCTCGACATGGAACAAATCATAGCGGCTGTGCGGCTCGGCAAAGCCAAGCCCCATGACAATCTCGCCTGCGGAGATTTGCGCGATCAGCTCTTTCGCCTGCTCGCCGCCCGTATGGCGCAAAACACCCCCGGCCAGCACTACCGTTGGCAGGTAAGGTTCTATGACCAGGCTGCGCCCGAACTCTTCCATGATGACAGACAGGTCTACAGCCGTGCCGCCGAAGCCGTCATATTCTTCCGGGAAGGCTGCGGCCATCAGGCCCATTTCGGCAAACTGCGCCCATGTTTCACGGCTCCAGCCATCGTCAGAAGCGATGATTTTCTGCCTCGTTTCAAAATCATATTTCTCGCGCAGAAACCGGGCGAGTGATTCACGTAGCATCTGCTGCTCTTCTGTAAATTCAAAGTTCATGTACTGACTGCCTTGTTCTGTCGGTTGCGCGTTAAGCCTTCTATAGGCTGAGGGCGACCCTGCCCCCTAAAGGCCGAGGACGGCCTTGGCGATAATGTTACGCTGGATTTCATTAGTGCCGCCATAGATGCTGGTCTTGCGGCCATTGAAGTAATGCGCAGCCGCATCAACCGTGTGCTCCGGTCCCGCCGGGTGTTCATTGTGCCCCAGATTGCGCTGATAAGGCAGCGCATAATAGCCTGCCAACTCTACCGCGAGATGCGAGATACGCTGTTGAAGCTCCGTACCGCGAATTTTCAGGATGGAAGATTCCGCACCCGGCCCCTTCCCCGCTTCTTCATTGGCAAGAGAGCGCAACTCGGTGAACTCCAGTGCCGTCAGATCTATCTCAATCTCGGAGACTTTTCTGATGAAGTCCGGGTCGTCACTCATTTTTGGTCCGTGCCCTGCGAGATCATCATTGGCCGCAACCTCTTTGAGGCGTTCGAGATAGCGCTTCGACTGGTGAACAGCCGCGATGTTGGAGCGCTCATGCATCAGCAGGAACTTGGCGTAGGTCCAGCCCATATTCTCCTCACCGATCAGATTCTCGACCGGCACTTTCACGTCTTCGAGGAATACTTCGTTGACCTCGTGGTCGCCGCCCAGCGTGATGATCGGACGGACCGTGACGCCGGGTGTTTTCATATCGATCAAGAGGAATGAAATGCCCTGCTGCTTCTTCACGTCAGGGTCCGTGCGCACGAGACAGAAAATCCAGTCCGCATGCTGGGCAAAGGTCGTCCAGGTTTTTGATCCGTTGACGATGTAATGGTCACCCTCACGCACAGCCCTGGTGCGCAGTGACGCAAGGTCCGACCCGGAGCCTGGCTCGGAATAGCCCTGACACCACCAGATGTCAGCGGACAGGGTTGGTGGGAGGAAGCGCTCTTTTTGTTCCGGTGAGCCGAAAGTGTAAATCACCGGGCCTACCATGGAGGTGTTGAAGGCGAGCGACGGGAAGGTTTCCGCCTTGGCCATTTCCTGATCGAAAATATAGCGCTGTGTCGGCGTCCAGCCGGTGCCGCCATATTCTTCCGGCCAGGCCGGGGCAACCCAGCCTTTGGCGTGCAGCTTCTTGTGCCAGTCGAGATAGGTTTCCTTGTTGAACTCTACCTTGCCGCGCTGCGCCGCAGGCCAGTTTTCATCGAGAAAACTGACAACTTCCTGACGGAACGCTTCGTCTTTTTCAGAAAATGACAAATCCATGAGTCGGTACTCCTTTGTGCAAAAACACTAGAGCGACCATGCTGGCTGTCAAAAGGTTGTGGCAGTTGGAACTGTGAAAAGCTGTGCCTCTGCCACCGGGACTAGTCAGCCTTTTGCCAGTGGCTCACCAGGCTGGCGGCCTCAACCCGTGGCCGCTCTTTCGGGTCTTCCTCGGCGGTGCCGAAATAAAGGAAGCCGGCGATCTGCTCATGAGGCTCAAGGCCCATGGCATTCAGCACATGGCGGTTATAGGCGTACCATTCCGTCAGCCACTGGGCAGCAAAGCCCATGGCATTCGCCGCAATCAGCATGTTCTGGCAGACAGCGCCAGCTGTCAGGGTCTGCTCCCAGATCGGGGTGCGGTGTTCTGTCTGCGGAGAGAACACGACTGCGATGATCACCGGTGCGCGCATGAACCGCTGCGACTCCAGCGTCGCCTCAGCGTCAGAAGCATCCGGATTGTCCTGCATGAACCCTTCCCTGAAAACAGGGCCGATTTCAGCGCGGGCATCCCCGTCAAACACAACAAAACGGTACGGGCAGACACGGCGATGATCCGGCACACGGGCACCGATTTCCATGATTTCGGCCAGTTGCTCAGGTGATGGCCCCGGTTCAATCATGGTTTTAACAGTTGTTGACCGGCGCAAGGCCAGCAATCGCAGGGTCTCTTCTGATGGATGGGCGGCTGCTAAGGGATCACCCAGCTGGGGTTTTTCAGGCAATGGCATGTTTTAGGTCCTCTCAAACCCTGAATATAGGGCCTTCCTTGTCACTCATCACAACATATAGTTGCACCGCCCCTGCGCGTTAACCCTTTATTCATTGTTTTCAAGGGCTTGGGCACTTATACTCACACCCGGAGACTGATATGACAACAATGCTGGGTATCAAGACACTCGACCTGAACCTGTTCGAACAGGGCGACGCCAAACGCCAGGCAAATCAGATTGCTGCGCGCTACATGTCACGAGGCGGCATAGACTGGACGTCTCTTTTGAATGGCGGTGCGGCTTTTCTGGCTTTCGCGGGGATCTTCTTCTGGGGCGCGACCGCAGAGGCCTTGTGGGTAAAACTCTGCCTCGGCCTGTTGCTGCAAACATGGCTCGGTTTTGTCTGCTTCAATATCACCCATGAACTTGCCCATGGCATTGTGTTCAAGGGGCCGCGCCAATACCGCATGCTGAACCATATCATAGGCTCTCTGATCGGTATGGTGACCCTAACCCCCTATCATGGCTTCCGCATTACCCATCTGGCGCACCATCACAATGTCAATGACCCGAAGGAAGACCCGAATTATTGGGTCCTGCGTGGCCACATTCTGCATGTTGTCTTCAAGCTCGTGTTCGGCATGGTCTATGACCACGCGGCCATGGTGAAATACGGGCTCGAAAAAAGGCGTAAAGACATTTTACTGTTCTTTGCCGGTTTCTGGCTCAGCGTTATAGCGCTGGCCACCGTGCTGGCCGGATTTGTTGGCTGGCTGAATGTTTTCCTGCTCTGGCTTGTGCCAGCTTATCTCAGTTTTTCGCTGGTTTTCATGGCAGTCGCCGTGATCCCGCATCGCCAGTCCCCCGACGCACCGCAGGAGCAGATCATGCATATCCTGATCCTGCCCGGCTTCACGCAGGCCATATCAACCTTCCTGCATGCCGGTCATAATTATCATCTGCTGCATCACGCCTATCCGCGTGTGCCCAGTCATCATTATGCGCGTATGGCTCGGGAATTATTCGAGGTGCAGGAAAATCAGCTGACACAATCTGAAGTGCCGCAACCTATGGCAGCGGAAGCCTGTTAAAACTTCAGCTAAACTGCAATCAGTACAGGGCGAAATTCGCCATATCCTCATAGACCGCCTTGGTCTCGGGCAGGTTCCAGTACAGATGGAACATGTGGAACATACCATCCAGCACGCGCAGGCGCACATCATTGCCCGCGCTGATCGCGCGTTGGGACAGGCGCGCACTATCCCCCAGCAGCACTTCCCTTGAGCCAACCTGAATCATCAAAGGCGGCAGGCCGGACAGGTCTGCGTTCAGCGGTGAAATGCGTGGGTCATTAACGTCCGTGCCGTTCGCATAATGACGGAACAGATTACTGATGCTGGTGCCACCCTTGTTCTGGATCAGCGGATCATGCTTCTGCACAGTCAGCATCGTATCACTCGAGGCACTGCCATCGAGCACAGGGGAAATCAGCACAGCCTTGTCCGGCAGACGAATTCCCTCATCCCGCCAGCGTACAAGGCTGGAGAGCAAAAGATTGCCACCCGCTGAGTCTCCGACTGCGATGACACGTTTGCCTTCAGGAATATTCTCCAGCAACGCCTTGTAATAGGCTGTCGCATCATTCCAGGCTGCCGGAAACGGATGCTCCGGCGCAAGCCTGTAGCGCACACCAAAAGCTTGACCGCCTGTCAGGTGACACAAGGGCAAAACTGCACCGGCATTCGATTCAGGCGAACCGCAGACAAAACCACCGGCATGAAGATACAGGATCACCGGGCCATCTTCCCGGAAGCCTTTTGTCAGCATACGAATACCATCAATGCCACCCATTGGCTGCACTGACATATCGTAGGAAAAATCAAGTTCTTTGCGTGTATCGGCCCACTCCGCATTCTGTATCTTGCGGGCTAGGTCACGCGTTACGGGATTGCGGAAAGAGTCCAGCTGCGGCAACCGCTTCAGCGACCTGTAAAGAAGCTGCGCTTCCTCACTTAATGCCGGGCTGACCTTCTTGCGTTGTAGCAACATGTATGTATCCCAAGTAATACCTTGGGCTGACCATATATGAGACAAGTAAATAATTCCTTCCGGAACCTTTTTCTTTCGTTTCCCAAATTGGGGTATGATTAATAAAAAGGCAATCAGTATGCGCTAGACATGGTTAAAGTAACTTAAGCATAGTCATGGCCGCAGCTTCGACCGATATCAGCAAATTTACGGCACGCTTTCGCGATCCGGCAAAGGAACGCGACTATCATGAATATGCCCTGTCTTTCTATTCCCAGAAAGACAGGTATATGCTGTATGCGGCGGTTGCCGTTTATATCCTCTATGGCTTTCTGGACCTGCTGACGCTAACGAATGCAACCTTTGTTATCCTGTCGCTCCGGTTGTTCTGCGCGATTGGCGCTTTCCTGATTATCCGGTTCTCCATGACGCCCGTCGGAAAAAGATATTTCCAGGAGCTCGCCGGGATATTGATGCTCGTGGCGGGCTTGTCCATCTGTCTGATGATCTGGATGGAAGGGACCATAGACACGCCACCTTATTACGTCGGTCTGATCGTGGTTGCGATGGTCTCAACTGGATTGATCCGCCTGACATTTTCCAGAACACTCTTTATTCTGCTGACACTCTTCACAGCATTCTGTCTGGCCACATGGCAGATGCCAGCAGATGTGGGGCGGATCGCCGCCACCTTCTTCATTTTCAGCTCGTTCATGCTGGCGGCTGTGTCCAATTACCTCCTGGAGATGTCTCGCCGTCATGAATTCATCAAACACGGAGAGCGTCAGAAACTGCATCAGCAGCTGGAACAGATGGTGGAAGATGCCAACAGTTCATTGAAGCGCAAAAATGCTATCCTGAATATTCTGACGCATGTATTCCGAACGCCCCTGCACCAGATCATCGGCTATGCACAGATACTTGAGCAGGAAGCGCTTGGAAAACAACAGCATCCGGAATATGTGGAATATAGTGAACACATCCACACGGCCGGGCAGAACCTGTTACGCCTCGTCCAGCGCCTGATGAAGCATGGCCGGCTGGAAGCCGGCACAATACGTTTCAGTCCACAAAAAGTTTCCGTTAACGAACTGGTTGAATGTGCCACGTCCGGCGTCGCCCGGAAAGCAACTGACAAGCTTGTGCATATTTCATATGAAAGAACGGCTCTCTCGCTACAGGTCGATGCAGCACTGATTGAAGATGCCTTGTTTGAGATACTGGAAAATGCGGTCGAAGCCACGCCGGAGGGCAGCACCGTCAGTATCACGGCAGAGAACAATGATACGCACGTCATCTTTCATATAGAGGATGAAGGGCCTGGCATAGATAACGAACAGCTGGAGCAGATTCGTAATTCCATGGAAATGACGGAAGAATTTCTCAGTGTCAGCGAAAAACTGAGCCTTGGCGTAACCCTGGCCGAGAAGATTATTGCCCTGCATCAGGGAGAACTGGATATAAGGCGCGCCACAGATAACGGTACCGTTGTCGAGATCAGGCTGCCGCTAAAACGCCACAAGAGCAGTGAAGATATGGAACAGTCAGAAGCATATAACCTTCGTCTTGCTTCCTGAGCCACATCTCACACACACCAATATGAATGGTGACCTGATGATATCGGTCGAACGGGGGGTCAACCTCAACAGCGTGGCACTTTCCTGCAACCGTCAGACCATACTCCCGGCTCTGCTGTCGGCCTCAAACGCATCTGCCGGCAAATTGAAGCGCTCATAATATGTTGTCGATGTCGGCACGCCTTCAAAATCTGTCCAGCACCTTTTGTCGTAGTCGTAGAGCTTGCAGGCCCGCACAATATCCCAGTACTCTCGCCAGTTGACCTTGAATTGCGTGATATCATCTCCGTGTCTGGCATTGAGGTGTTCCTGTGCTGCCGTCAGGCCATACACAGGAATGGTTGGGTCATCATGATGCGCAGTGTGTCGCATGACATCAGTATAAAGCGGAATAAAACCGGCAGGCAGCAATGTGTCAACGGTGCCCCTTACATGACCGTTATGATGGCTCCAGTCCTCCAGTCTGTTGAACCAGTGCACATCAGGATTTGTATGCTGAACGTATATTGTAAATGACAGCAAGGCATTCCACAGCATGAACGGGATCAGTCCTGCCAGCAGGAAGACCGGCCACCACGAACCGTCCGGATTCAAAAGGACCTTCAGACCGAGCGTCAAAGAGATCAGCAAGGCACCAAATACAAGTACAAAGCAGCTGTCAAAAAAATGTTTGCGCCAATGCTTTCGGGTCTCAGGCTGTAATGGCAGCATCACTTTCGGGAACAGGTACTGACACTGATAATATATCAGATGTCCGAAGGGCCCTCTGTAAACACGCTCCAGCCATTGTCGCCATTGAGGCAAGGCCTGGAACTCCTCCGGACTGAACGGTGCCCAGACATCATCGACACCCTTGAGATTTGTCCGCCCATGATGATTGATATTGTGCACCTGCTTCCATAATGAACTGGAATGAAACAGAAAGCCAAAAGCAAAACGCCCAACCCAGCGATTCAGGAACCGCCTTTTGAAAAAGGCATTATGCACGCAGTCATGTCCAATCGTGAAGAAAACCGTGATCGAGATTGTATGGAGCAGGACGGATAGTGCGCGCAGAGCCCAATGTACGTCTGACACTATGGCAATGAGCGAGACAACATAAGCAACTATCGCAAATACGAGGTAGAGCGCTGCCTTTGCATCACTGCGTATAAGGTCGGCCTCAAAATGCCGCTTATCTGTAGGCACTGTTGATGCCATGCTCTTGCTCATTTTTCCTTCAGATTAAGATAACCTGAAAAAGTAATTTGGCAAATAAGCAGCAATATTTGCGTGATGAATGTGCTTATGCATCAGGACAGAAGCAGTTTTATAGTTCTGAAGCAGTTCAGGCATCCAAGGCCTGTCCATAGGGTTGAAAGTACCTTCTGACGACTGCCGCGATGAACCTTTAAGCAGGTTTCGTTACCTTCAGCATGTAGACGGCGCCATTGTCGTCCATCTCGACACTGACATCTGCCCCCTTGCACCCTGTTGCCATATCATACATTTCCTGCTCATTACGGAAGAACAGGGTCCAGTCAAGAATGTACTCCATTGGCCAGTAAGTGCCGATAGCAGAGTCGTTCACATTGCCGACAAGCAGGGTGCCGCCAGGACACAAATGGTCATAAAGCTTGCTCGTCAGCTTGCGGCAGAGACCGGCATTGAGATAGTCCAGCAGCCCTGCGGAATAAATCAGATGCTGCTTTGGCAGATGACGGAAGGTACTCATGGGGCGGAGCATTTCCGTGAAAGATGTGTGCATCCCGCTGACAATGACATTTGAGCGACTGGGCGCAAGACTGCGATAGGCAGCATTGATACCATAATCCAATGCCTGAATTTCCTGATCGACCAGCGTGAAGCTGTAGCCTTCTTCGGTGGCGCTGGTGTTTTCCAGGAAACGCTGCACCTCACGCGCCGGGCCGCTGCCAATGCTCATGACATGATAAACATTGTCAGTTCCCTGACGGAGGCTTTCCAGATAGCGACTGATATAATCCATGCGAGAGACAATGGGCCGCCCGGAAATCAGGCCCAGCATGTGCAGATAGCGGCTATATGTCGTCGTCCCTTCCGGCTGGTGATCATACATGTAATTCATGATCCGGAAGTCGCCGGGATACCCCATGGGCTTGAAATAGCTGCGGTGCCAGTTTGTCCCCTTGACCAGTTCATAGGTCAGCAATTTCTCGGTGAACGACTTGATTGCCGGGCGCAACGCCTCATCATGCATATGCGGCAAGACAAGCTCGTTCCCGGCAAAGCAGAGCCGAGCCCAGTCCGCCTCGGAGGCTTCTTCGAGGCCATAAGCCACAGTATCGGCCTCTTCCAGCGTGAAATAATCTTCATGCGGCGCAATGTTCGTTTCAATGAAGCTGCGCTGGTCAGAGAGGTAATCCAGAACTTCCGTGCAGAAAACGCGATAGTCCGCTGGCACAGCATAGGTTATGGAAGGATGGCTGGCACCGGACTGACGGCGTGCCAGAGCAGCCGCATTCTTGCGTGCGATCACGCCGATATCGACGCCGCGCTGATCGTACAGCACTTCGACTTCCGCCACGCCGGTTTTGAGGGGCTGGAGCACCACCGGGCACTCATAGAAACAGGTGCCGCTTTGCAGTAAAGACAGTGTTTGTGCTTCAGCAACTGGCGCCAAAGAGACGCCCTCAGGCAGCTTCAGCGTCAGGCTTGTCAGCGAGATATTCCGTATTTCAAACTGAACCCCAAGCAGTTGAACAACTGGCGGGTTGTTGTTGAAAAAAGCCGCTGCGTCATGGGTCTCAAACGAGATCCGCATGTCGGTGTTTTCAGCGCCTTTCAGTTCCTGATAGTGCTTTACAGACTGCATTAGTGACCACCCTCATCTTGATCAGCGTAGTCTCCCCCTTGGCGAAATCCGGCGCGTCCTACACCGCATTCCTGTTTACCATACTACACTGAGGGAAAAAGACCAACAAAATTAGTGGTTTGTTAACCATTTAGTCTGTTTCGGCACACACGCGCTGCTGTATCACTTTTCCCTAATGTATACGGGACAGGATTTTCCGTGCTGTTCGCAGATGCGGCATATCAAGCATTCGGCCATCCAGACTGGCCACACCAGCAGAAGCATCGGCAAAAGCGGCCTCCACAGCCCTTGCCCAGGCAATGCTTTTCTCATCAGGCCGGAAGGCCGTTGCGATGACCTCGACCTGCGCCGGATGAATGGCCGCCTTGGCGTCGAACCCGTCCCGCAGGGCAATTTTCGTCTGCTGGTCGAGGCCATCGAGATCGCGAAAATCGGAATAAACCGCGTCAATCGGGGTCACGCCAGCGGCGCGCGCTGCAATCAGGCATAAGTTCCGGGCCAGCCGAAACGGCTCCGTGTAGACGCCACCCGCGTGATTTGTAGCCGCGCCAAGGTCTGCCGCCAGGTCCTCTGCACCCCACATCATGCCGACAAGGCGCGGATGCTCAAAGGCGGCACCCCGGCTAAGCGCAAGAACGCCCTGCGCGGTTTCCGTCACAATCGCGATGATGGCTGTCTTGCCCTTGCGCCCTTGAGGCTCGAGCGCCTCCAGCATGTCGGAGAGGGCCTCAACATCTTCCGGCCCGTTGCATTTGGGCAATACGATCCCGTCCGGCTCGGCAGGCAACACGGCCACAAGATCATCCCGGGTTAGTCCCGTGTCGAGTGCATTAACCCGGACAAACCGGGTGATGTCCTGTGGCAGTACACCGCTCAAGGCCGCTGCCGTGATCTGGCGCGCGTCTTCCTTGCGCGCGAGAGCGACAGAGTCTTCCAGATCAAGGATGGTGATATCCGCGCCAACGCTGGCGCACTTTGCCTGCTTCTTTTCGCTGTCACCGGGGACAAACAGAAGAGTGGTGAAATTCATGCCTGCTCTCCTTCTGTTGCCGCTGCCGGGCGCTCCCGCATCAGGGCCGCGCGCTCACAACTGGCCACAACTTCCCCCCGCTGATTGATCGCTTCATGGAAGAAAGTGACAATCCCCTGCCCGGGGCGCGATTTACTGGCCCGGACGCCTTTCACGGTCGTGCGGGCACGGATTGTATCACCATGGAAAACAGGTTTCGGGAACACCACATCCGTCATGCCCAGATTGCCAATCGTCGTGCCAAGCGTCGTGTCACCCACTGTCATGCCGATCATCAGGCCCAGGGTGAACAGACTGTTGACCAACGGCTTGCCCCATTCCGTACCCGCCGCAAATTCAGCATCAATATGTAAGGGCTGGACATTCATTGTCATCAGCGAAAAATGCATGTTGTCATATTCCGTGACGGTGCGGGACAGGTCATGATTGAACACCATGCCTTCTTCAAATTCTTCCAGCCACAAGCCTGCCATGGTTTATTTCCTTTAATCCTGAGGGGTAATTTTATTCAATTTGCTGCAAGGTTTCTAGAATACGCTTTGTC
>JALEGJ010000052.1 GCA_022763115.1 Aquisalinus sp. | reverse complement strand
TTTTTGGCCGCGAGGTCGCAGATGTGGCAATTGCCTATACGATTGGTCTTGCCCGTAATCTTTTTGTGATGGACCGTAAAATCCGTCTTGATAATGAATGGTTAAAGCCGGGCGGTGTCTCAACGTGGAACAAAAAAGCGGGTGTTGTTGGCTTTGGGGATATTGGCCGTCAGACCTGCAAACGGCTCGCCGCACTTGATATGGACGTTGTTGCTTATGATCCATATTTCAAACCGGCAGATTTTGTAGATGTGCAAAACCTGCCATGGCCTCAAGGTCTCAATGAACTTGATTTTCTGATTTTCACCTGTCCGCTGACGGATGATACGCGGCATATGTTCAACAAGGGCTTGCTGCCTCAGTTGAAACCGGGCGTCAGGGTTATCAATGTGGGGCGAGGGCCGGTAATTGAAGAAGCAGCACTTGTGGAGGGGCTTGAGGCCGGGATCGTCGCGTCTGCTGCGCTTGACGTTTTCGAGAACGAGCCGTTGCCGGCAGAGTCTCAACTGAGAAAATTTGAACAGTGCATCTTCGGGTCACATAGTGGCTCCAACACCGTTGATGCCAGTCGCCATGTTAGCCTGCTGACAATTGATATGATTGAGGATTTCCTGAAAAAGAATGCCTGAAACAAAGAACATTCTGGTGACGGGCGTGTGCGGCGGTATTGGCCGAACGTTGGCTGAGGTATTCGCAGAAGAAGGGTGGCGCGTGATCGGCACAGATCAGCGTAAACCTGACTTCCCGTCCGATCACTTCAGCTTCATCCAGCATGACCTCGAAAAGATCGCGGATGATGACACCAGTCTTGGTAAACTGGTGGAGGATGTACGAAAGCTCATTGGACCTGCGCCCCTGCAGGCCCTGATAAATAACGGTGCCTTGCAGGTTCTGGGCGGTGTGGATGAATTGTCGGCCCATGATTTTCTCCAGTCTTTCAAGGTCAACACGCTTGCACCTTTTCGACTGGTGCAAGCTCTGCTGCCTGATCTTGAAAAGGCAACCGCCCCAACTGTGCTCAATATCGGGTCTGTACACGCCCAATCCACGAAAGAGGGCTTTGTGGCCTATGCAACAACCAAGACCGCCTTGCACGGTCTGACCCGCTCCATGGCGGTTGATCTTGGTAATCGCGTACGCATTTGCGGTCTTGCCCCGGCGGCAACAGATACGCCGATGCTCAAGGCAGGGTTCAAGAATAACCCTGAGGCCTTTCAGGCACTGGCGGAAGCTCACCCTTTACGGCGCATTGCCTCAACGCGCGAAGTCGCAGAGATTGCGGTCTTTCTGGTTTCCGGAAAAGCAGCGTTCATCCATGGGGAAACGCTCTATGCGGATGGGGGCGTGCTCTCCAGGCTGCACGATCCTTTATGAGCCTTAAATCGGTCAATCTTGTTGAATCCAGATGCGTTTGGGCAGCAGATGCGGCGCTCGGCGAGGGGCCTGTCTGGGACGAGGCCCGTCAGGTTTTGTGGTGGACGGACATCAAGGGCAAGCAGTTTCATCGCTACACCCCTGAAACCGGGGAGAAGAAAACCTGGGACTCAGCGCGGATGATTGGCAGTTTTGCGCTGTCACAGGACAGGCAGTTCATCGCTGCCACCGATCAGGGGTTTGCGTGGTTGAATGCTACCGACAGTAAGTCGCAAGTCAACTTTGCTCCGATCATTGACCCGGAAGGCGACATGCAAGGCAACCGCTTCAATGATGGGAAATGCGATCCTCTGGGTCGCTTCTGGGCTGGCACCATGGACGACGCCGAAAGAAGCGATACTGGAAGCTGGTGGCTTCTTGATGAGAATTTGGAGTGTCGTCAGCTGGACCAGAGTTTCGGTGTCACTAATGGTCCTGCTTTCGATTCTGGCCGTAATCGGGTCTACTTCACGGATTCGAAATATCAGCGGATTTTCAGGGCCGATTTGACGGACACCGGCTTCGCCAGCAAACAGCTTTTCAGGCAGTTTGATAAGGGTTTTGGGTACCCGGATGGCATGACAGTTGATGCAGAGGGCTGTCTGTGGGTCGCTTTCTGGGCTGGTCACAAGGTCTGTCGACTGGACCCGCAAAGTGGTGATGTATTGCAGACAGTGGAGCTCCCGGTGCCTCAGCCCACGAGCATCGTGTTTGGAGGGGCAGAAGGTAAAACGGCTTTCATAACCTCTGCGGCAACCGGATTGAGCGAAGCGGAAAAACAAGAAGCACCGCTCTCGGGTGGTTTGTTCCAGCTTGAATTCGACACGACCCTCATGGTGCCTGGCGCGTTGTTTCGCTGCAATGCAGCAGGATGACAGGATAGCGGTTGCGAAGACCATTATGACGCTTTACGAGTAGCGGCTGTCATTGGCTGTCATATGTCAGCAGAATTGTGCCCATAGACAAGAATTGCCCGGAAATGCTGGATTTTGTTAGAAAATATGAGTCTTTCCGCGCCGCTGACAAGGCAGGCCTCTCGTCCAGCGAACTGGATATGGACTTCCATCAGCGCATCGCCATACAGGATTTTTTAGCGGGCATAGAGATGGCAAATATCGCCGAGATCAATCCCGGCAAAACATCACAGCTTGATGGCCTGACCCGGCATAATGAAACATATGCCATGGAGATGCAGGCCGCCACCTTACAAGCCATTTCCCGTTATCCGGACAAATCAAATAAGTCCCACTTACCGGCGTCATTTGATCTGATTTTTTCATGTGGTGTTTTCGAGAAGCTCAGTCGAGATGAGATCGCCTTGGCGCTGCAGCTTTGCAATGATCATCTGCGAGCGGGCGGGATCATGGTTCATGCGCTACCATTTTACATTGCGTCATCGCCGACTCCGTTCTGGCTGGAACGTTTTAATGCTTTCCGGGATTCGTTTCAGCTAGGCGGGATTGAGCCTGTAGGGGAAGTGGCAGGGCCTGAACTGATATTCTCACCAGATATGGCATCAACTTCTGATTCTGCATTATTCGACTTGTACAAGGCCAGCCCGCATATGGCTGAGTTGCGGATGCAGGCGCAACATGTTTGCCTCATTTATGCCGCACGCCGGATTTCATGAGGGATGGTGTTATTATGACAAAACTGCCCACCATCTCGATCGTTACCCCCAGCTATAATCAGGCTGAGTTCGTCGACAGATGCCTGCAAAGTGTCGCCACACAAAGTGCCGTGCCACATGAGCATATTATCATGGATAGCGTCTCGTCGGATGGGACGACAGAAAAACTGCGCGCATACGCGGCAGGAAAGCCCTGGGCCGACCTTAGTGTTGAGAAAGACAAAGGTCAGATGGATGTCATCAATCGTGGTTTTGCCAAGGCGACGGGCGACATTATCACCTGGCTGAATACGGATGATTTTTTTATTGATGAGCATGTCCTGAGGGATGTAGCGCGGTATTTCCAGGAACACCCGGAAGCCGATTTCATTTACGGAGGCGGTGAGTTTCTGGACCAGTACGGCGTTTATCTGCAAGATGTCTACATCAACGCCGAACCTGATATGTTACGCAGCCGCCTGATGAATTCAGTCGGTATCTTGCAGCCTGCCAATTTTTTCAGGCGTGAAGTTTTCACGGATATCGGACCCTGCCGTGAAGATTTGAGTTACTGTTTTGATTATGAATACTGGTTGCGTGCGGTCCATGCGGGTAAAACTTTTGTGCATGTCGACAGAAAGTTTACGCAGGCCACACTTCACCAGGATTCGAAAACAATAGGGGACAGAGCGGTCTCCCTCGAACAGACAACCCGCACTAGCAAAGAGTATTACGGGTTTGCCAGCTATCAGTGGATCGATAAACTGGCTCGGTGTCTGACAGATGGTTCTGATGGAATCGTTAGAGATAACTGGAAGACCTCCTCCAACCTCGGAGGAAAGCGTAAGGAAGTATTCATGGCGTATAATGGCGACAAGCAAAGTCTCTCCAGCCTTTTCAGCATGGCGCATTTGCCCGACTCTCTGGAAACACTGAAATATGTGCGCGCCCAAAACTTGGTTCGAACAGAGCGCGCCTATATTTCTTCATTTGACGACAGCTTTTTTGCCAGCGGCCTGACGATGATTGCAGGGTTGCAGAAATATCATGCGAACCCTCATCCTGTTTTCGTCTATGATCTTGGCCTGACGCAGGCGCAGCGTGACATTCTGCATTCCCTGGAGAATGTCTATGTGCTCGACTTCGACCGTCAGGCTGCACCGTTTTTCGATGACTATTTCTCCGTAAAAACATACGGCTTCAAGGCATATGCCATCTGGCACGCAAGGCACTATCTGGAAACTGGCGACTGCGTCGTCTGGATGGATGCAGGCATTTATCCGCTCTCTGACATGCAGATCTGTTTCTCGGAGATTGAGGAGTACGATATTCTGCTGGTAGATCACAGTGACAAGAGTATCTGGCCGGTCTGGAATTCAACTTTTACTTCAGATGACTGCATAGCTGGCCTGAAAGCGACGCCAGCAGAATTGATGGCACCACATCTGCGCGCCGGCTTTCTCGGATATAAGGTTGGTGGCCGGTACAGCCATCTCTTCCAGGAAGCTTTCGATTATTCTCTGCAACCTGAAGTTTTGACGGGAGATAAGCACCCGGAGCCGCCGGTTTACAAGCGTCGGGATGGTGGCACGGCAGAAGAGCGCACGCGTGCGGTCGAAGACAAGGCATGGCAGCAAACGCTTTCGGCTCAAAAAATTCGCGATCTGTTTGGTTATTTTGGCCATCGCCACGATCAGGCTATCATCTCCATTCTCGCTGCACGCTATGGCGCGCCATATCGCTCTGCACAGGAATTTTGCGTGGCCGATAACCTCTCCTCGGCGTCATCCCGGTCTCGCTGGAAATCCGGTGATGCAAGTCAGGATTATCAGATTTCCACTGAGATACCTGAATTTTATCGCAATAGTGCAGCAGCGATGATGCAGCACAGGGGACTGTTTCTGAATACGTCAGGCCTCAAGTTTATTGGCACCTCAACAGAGAAACCAGCTGTGGTTCTGGGCAATGGTCCGTCTCTGGCCGGATTTGATTTTAACCGGTTCAAGGTCACTGATGTTTTCGGCATGAATGCGGCCTATCGCTATTGGGATGAAATCAATTGGTACCCTCAATA
>JALEGJ010000004.1 GCA_022763115.1 Aquisalinus sp. | reverse complement strand
CGTCGTTGATCGTACCGCTATTGTCGACAGTATTGTCACCGTCGCCCAGATCGACGCTGCCGTTGATCGTGCCACTGTTATCGACACTGTCATCACCTTCTTCACCGGTGATGTCAGCATCCAGAACTTCTGTATTTGTTACCGCATTTGCACCACCACCGAGCGAGATACCGACAAGCGTATTCTCGCCAGTACCCGGATCAACTTCTCCATTGATTGAAGCACCCTCACCAAAAATAATGGTATCGTTGCCGTCGCCGGCAATAAGGTTACCGATAATAGCGCCATTGTTGGTGACAAAGTTATCGCCGTCACCGACCGTGATATCGCCAGTGAACACGCCGTTGTTCACAAATGTATCGCTGCCACCAGCACTCGTAAAATTACCTGTGACGGTCCCATCGTTTGTGAAAGAGTTGTTACCTGCCTTCAGATCGACATTACCCGTGATCGTGCCTGTATTAACGCCAGTGTCATCATCTTCTTCGGCCGTAATGTTGCCATTGATAGAATTGTCTGACGAATTGGAGAACGTATTATCTCCGGTTCCAAGATCAACATCACCATTTATGGTGCCGTCATTGATGAGGTCATCGCTCCCAGCTCCAAGGCTAAGACCCGCACTGATCAATCCACTACTCTGATTGGTAACGCTGTCGGCGCCCTCGCCGGTTGTTATACTGCCTGCAATCGTGCCGCTGTTGTCGATGGTGGTCGTGCCCGTCGCGAGCACATCAGCCTCGACATCACCAGAATTGACCAAATCGAGCGCGGCGGCAGACACACCACCACTACCGATTGTCCCCGCATTATTGATAACGGCATCACCGGTGTCGATGGTTGTAATCGTACCATCATTCGCAACTGTCGCGCTGCCTGAGGTGACCGCGTCAATGGTGCCATCATTGTCAATATCCGATGTGCCGCCCGCAACAGCTGCAATCGTTGCACCTTCAGCATTAGAAACGCTGAAATTCGCACCAGAAACAGTTCCGGATACGGAGCCCGCATTTGATAGCGTATCAGACACCCCATCACCGAGGTCTACATCTCCGGAAATCGCAGCGCCGGCAGCCACGGAAACAGAATCGTCTCCGGCACCAGTTGTAACATTACCATTCAGTGTACCGCTATTACTGATAGTATCGGCACCAGCACCAGCCGTGATATTACCGGTTATGACACCATCAGTATCATTACCAAGTGAATTTGCACCGTCGCCGAGATTGATATCACCAGCAATGGTGCCTGAATTCTCTATCGCGTCAGCACCGCTCTCGCCGGAGATGTTGCCTTCGATAGAACCAGTATTCGTGACAGCATTATCGCCACTGCCCAGAAGCACATCACCAATGATAGTGCCGCCTTCAATGTTGGTGAGCGTATCATTGTCCTTGGCCAGACTGACAATGCCCGTAATGGTGCCACCATTGTTGATGACGGTATCGTCACCCCGGTTTGTGACAACAAACCCATCAATTGAACCGCCATTATTCTGGAGGATATCGTTACCGGCGGCGGTGTTAATACCCTGTGTGATGGTACCGGTGTTCGTTACAATGTCGTTCAGGCCGCCAGTGTTCAGTTGACCATCAATTGTGCCTGAATTGAGAAGAGATTCACTGCCACCGCCTGTGCGCACATTGCCTGCGATCAGCCCCGTATTGGTAAAGTCTTCCCGGCCCCCACCTGTCGCAACTTCGCCGGTAATTGTGCCGTCATTGACAAATACATCCTTGCCGCCACCGGTTGAAACATTACCGGTAACTGTTGCACCTTCAGCATTGGTGAAACTGTCATCACTACCCGCTGTGTCGACCGAACCGGTCACGGTACCAGTGTTGGTGAACACGTCGCTGCCACCTTCGGTATTAACTGCGCCTTCGATAGTGCCTTCATTCGTGACAATATCCCCGCCAGTACCAGCGTTAAGGGTATTCTGAATTGTGCCTGAATTGTTGATGAAATCTCCGCCAGTGCCTGTATTCAGAACGCCTGTCAGCAACCCTTCATTATTGATGGTATCTGATTGATCACCGGCGTTGATGACACTGCTGATCGTCCCACCAGACTGATTGTTAACCGTATCGGTTCCGGCGCCAAGTGTGAGGTCGCCGCTTATTTCGCCCGAATTGAATATGAGATCATTGCCGCTGCCGATTGTCAGCGCCGCCGTGATCAGGCCTGTATTGGTGATCGTGGTGTTGCCGGAGCCAAAGTCCTGATCAACAGTCACTGTGCCGGAGTTGATGAGTTGATCATTGCCGCTGCCGAAAGCAACAGAGAAATCCAGGATGCCCCGGTTATCAACTGTGTCACTGGACCCGTCATCGGTAGAGCGCACCTCACCTGTGATGACAGAACCTTCCTCGATAATCAGCGTGAAGGCACCTGAGCCGAAGTCAACATCGCCTTCAATTCTGCCTGCGTTAGAAAGCGTGTCATCAGCTTCTGCGAGCCAGATATCACCCCGGATCAAACCGCCGGACATGTTGTTAATGACGTCAATACCGTCTGTACTGACAATGGCTGTGCCACCGTTTTCACTAGTTCCGGAAAGAATGTTGCCAGCGTTATTGATCGTCGTCAGATCATTACTTGCATCGCCATCTTCATCTTTACCAAACCCGGGGATGGAGGAAATTGTGGCAACGCCCGAGAGTACGTCTACATCCGTGCTGGTTGATGTAACGAAGTTCTGGATAGTGCCAGTGTTAGTGAGTGTTGCGTTTTCGCCGCTGAGAAAGACGGCATTGGCAGAGTTGGCATCATCGCGATTGGTGGTAATTGACCCGGAGTTATCGATGGTCGCTGTGGCAAAGTTGAAGAGCAGCACACCGAAAAAGTCAGCAGACGTAATTTCACCCGCATTAACAAGCGAAATCGTGCCGCGACCCTCAAATGGTGTGGACCCACCAAGAGAAATAGCCGTGCCGATTGCGCTGACCGAGCCGGTACCGCCGATTGTAATATCATGATTGAAAAGGGCATCGGGCTCAGCAAGAAAACGAATGCCGCCTGTCGCGCCCTGAACTGTGCCATCCACCTGGACCGTGATGTCCGAAATGAAGGCCTCGATAGCCTCGGCGTTGTTAGATATAATTGTAATACCTTCATCGATGATAACGGTGTCACCATTGAGTGGTATGATCGCCTCTGCGTCGGCAGTAATATCCGCAGTCGGTCTGATGATGGCCATGAGACAGGTCCCCCCTTAAACGACAAAAAATGCGTCACCGGAAACCGGCAACACCCACCACTTTCGGTTATGGCATGATCCAGACCACAAAACAATCTCTGGCAGATGACGCTTTGTCCTCATTTCTAGCGGGAGGAAGGCAAGTTTCAGGCCAGTTTTCATGGCTTTCCCATTGCCCCAGTGGGCGATCACGCGCAGAGGAAAATGTCACTAAGGGGCGATGCGTCCCTGTTTCATTATCAAAGCGTATTGCCTTGCTTCCTGCGACCGGGCTGCCTATCAGAATAGCTGAGGCAGGAAGAGATGCTTGCCATGACCCACGTAGCGAGCCGCGAGCAATCGGAGACACCCATGGGCAACAGCCAGAGGAAAGATTATTTGCTGTCGCTCGTATTGGTTGAAACAAGTCTGCCGGACGGAATTGGTGCCGACTTAAAACCAGTGCTGTCGAATCTGGCCCAGGCTTTTCAATATTGGGAAATTATTATTGTTATCAGTGGCATACAAGCATCTTCACAGGATCTAGGTGAACAGTTTGCCAACCTGCCGAATGTGCGGGTTTTATGCGTTTGGGACCGTGCAGGTTACTACAGACTTCGCACGCTTGGTGCCAGCGAAGCGATCGGGGACGTGGTCATCATTTCCACGCTGCAAGAAGCGCTTATTTCAGACCTTGCAGCGCTTGCAGACAAGAGCCGTGATGCTGGAGAGCCCGTAGTGATTAGCCTTTCAAAGGCTCTGGATGCTTTCTCGCCAATGAGAACGTCACTGAGTTCCCTGACAGGGTACAAGCTCCTGAAAAGTGACACGCACACAGCAGCATTTCCTCGACATGACCTCAATCGCATACTGGAAATGCCGACTGCCGATCTGGATCTGAGATTCGAACGCCAGGACGCGATGACGCCCCGAAAACGCATTGCTGCCAGCGAGCACAAAAACTGGCCTGCCCGCAAAGGGCATTTCTTACAGCGCTTTGCGCTGATTTCAGATCTCATTGCCAGTTCAGCACCTCGGGCACTGAGCGCTATTTCCCTGCTTTCAGCTCTGGTGGCGGTAGCGAGCCTGCTCTACTGCGCTTACGCCATCATTGTATATTTTTCGGGTATCGACGTGCAGGATGGGTGGCTGACAATCTCACTGGTGCTCGGCCTTACTTCTTTTTTTCTGAGCTGCGCGCTTGGTGCTCTGTCTCTTGGACTCGTCGCCATTTTGGACAGATTAAGTGGTGGCCGACAGCAAGTCATTCTTGAAGAATTCAGCAATACTGACTTTTTTCGCGAAACGAACGATCTGAATATCGACCTTGGAACTGGAGCGGGCCAGAAAACCGAACCGGAGGCAAAATCATGAGTGATAACGCCAGCGCCCAGCGCGCAAATTCACAAACCGTGACGAACGCAAACAGTTATGGGGATAGCTTCTCAGAGCGTAACTGGGACGTTCCCGCCTTCGATATTGATCATCTCAGAGACAAGCAAAGCCGATACAGCCTCGTTATTCCCGTGATCAATGAGGGAGAACGCATTCGTCGCCAGCTACAGGCAACATATGATCTCGGACTTACAGACTTGGTTGATACCATTATCGCGGATGGCGGCTCGACGGACGGGTCGCTGGACAGGGAGTTCCTGAAAAGCGTCAATGTAAGGACCGTCATCACCAAAACAGGCCCAGGAAAGCTATCGGCCCAGTTGCGATGCGCTTACGCAGTATCACTGATAGATGGCTATGACGGCATCATCACGATTGATGGTAACGGGAAAGACTCTGTCGAGAGTATCAGGAATTTTGCGGAAGCCCTTGATAACGGTGTCGACTACGCTCAGGCCTCACGCTTTGTTCCAGGGGGTAAATCTGAAAATACCCCCCTCTCCCGCCTGCTGGCAATCCGCCTCTTGCATGCCCCCCTTCTCAGCCTTGCTGCCAGACGCTGGTTCAGCGATACCACGCAGGGCTTTAGAGCCTACTCCGCCAAATACCTTCTGGATGATCGCGTCCAACCCTTCAGGCCCGTTTTCCTGAAATATGAGCTTCTCGCCTATCTGACCGTACGAGCTAGCCAGCTTGGACTAAAGACGTCCGAGATCCCCACAGCACGCCTCTACCCTGCTAATGAGAAAATCCCGACAAAAATCAGTAGTGCTGGCGCACATATGGACCTTGTAAGTGTTTTGTTCAGTACATTGAAGGGCGACTACCACCCTGGAAATGATCCGCGCCATTGAGTCAGGCCTCTGTATGAAGAAGGACTATGATTTTCTGATTGTGGGGGGAGGCTTTTATGGCTGTTGCCTGGCACTGCTTTTGCGCTCCCTGTCACAGAAGGTGATCATTCTGGAACAGGGTGATGCCCTCATGGAGCGTGCCTCGCGGGTTAATCAGGCACGAATTCACGCTGGCTTTCACTACCCGCGCAGCTTCGTTACTGCACTACGCTCAAAAATGTTATATCAGCGGTTTGCGAATGATTTTCCCGACGCAGTCGTCGATGACTTTCAAATGGTTTATGCGATTGCACGACGCAAATCGGAAGTGACAGGCCAGCGGTTCCTGCGCACTTTTCAGGAGATGGGCGCCCCGGTTTCGAAGGCTGGTCCACAGATTAAATCGTTGTTCTCGCAAGATACAATAGAAGAGGCTTTTACGTGTACTGAGTGGGCTTTTGATTTCCGGATACTGCGTCAACGCCTGCACGAACAGCTGGAAAACGCCGGGATACCCGTCTTTTTCCGGACCGAGGCCAAGAGATTAAATTGCCAGGCAGACACAGTCAAAGTCGAGCTATCCGACGGGCGTTGCCTGACCGCCGGCCATGTCTTCAACGTAACATATTCGAACATCAACAATCTGATGTTATCGAGCAAGGCAGAGCCTTTGCCCATGAAGCATGAGTGGACAGAAATTGCCCTTGTTCAGCCCCCAGACGAATTATCTGCTCATGGCTTTACAATCATGGACGGGCCATTCTTCTCGCTTATGCCCTACCCGGCGGAGAAACTTTATTCTCTGACCCATGTCAGATATACACCGCATGTAAGCTGGCTGGACGAGAATATGGGTAAGTCGCCCTATGAGATAGCGGCTACCCTGCCACAGCAATCGCGCTGGCGCCATATGGTTGCCGATTCTGCCAGATATATGCCTGGCGCCGCACACGTATCCTACCAAAAGTCCCTTTTTGACGTTAAGACCGTCCTGTTAAAAAATGAGCGCGACGATGGCCGCCCCATCCTTTTCCATCAGCACTCAGACGCTCCCAATGTTACTTCCATCATGGGAGGTAAGCTTGATAACATCTATGATCTCTTCGCCATATTACCGCAAACCCACCCTGCCTGGCGTGACGTGAACACATCCTATCTTTTTAATACGGTAGGTGAAGCGAGTGCCGGGAAGCAGGTCTATCATGCGGGCTAGTCAATTTCTCCGAATGCTGAAGTCCGGGCTTACCAGAGAGACGGGTCGTTATGGTCTCGTCACAGCAGCAGGTTTCGTCATAGATTTGGCAATTGCTCTCTTCAGCCATGAAATACTGGGCTTGCCCTTGCCAGTCGCCGTGACAGTAGGTTTTTTCACTGCAGCGGTTGCCAATTATATGGCGCACGAATTCTGGACATTTGCGGATCATAAAGCAGAATTTTCAGGTTTCCGCCTGTCTCGCTATCTCGCTGTTGCCCTGGTTACCTTATCGGTCCGGTGGCTGATTATCAGTCTTTTTGCGGGACTTGAACTTCCTCCCCCACAAACCACAATACTGCTTTCCGGAGCTGCAATCGGATCTCTTGGTGTAAATTACTTTCTGACCAAGGGAGGCGTGTTTGTAACCGAAACCGACAGAAGGCAGATCCTTTCTACAAGATTTGGTCAGATAGTTTTCGCCATATTCAGCGCAATCACGATCACATGGTCCTTCCAGACTGATCACTTCCGGGTGACAGAAGACCTTGCGAGGCCTGACTATTTTTCTGATGGCCTCGTCTACGGAAGACTTATTCGTGCTGAGCAGGAAGGAGTTTTCAGCAACAGCGGACTTATGGGTAGAGTGCATGATCCTGAACTAAAACAGGGAACAGATAGTGGATTAGAGCGCTCCCTGGCGACAATCGAAATGTATAAAACAGGGAGTGATGCCGACAAGGAAGAAGCGCTTGCTACTCCACAAGGTATCTATACAGGCAATATCGGGCTACAAAGCTGGTTTCTCTATATTGTTGACCAGCCATTGAAACTTTTCGGCCTCAGTGCAGCCGAGCGAGTTATAACGCACCAAAACCTGATCAGACTACTGACAGCCCTGACGCTGGCCTTTATCCTGTCGCTGGCCTACCGCGAGTTTGGCCTAGTGCCTTCTTTAACCGGGCTCTGCCTAATCGCTGCTGCGCCCTGGCTGAATACGTTTTCCGAGAGCGTCTATTGGGTACCGTTCACCTGGTTTTTGCCTATTGCTGTCTGCTGGTTCGCATTCGTGGACAGAGACACCACGCGTGAAAATTTAGCGCCACGGTTCTTTTTCATTTTACTCTTCTTTGCACTGCTCATGAGAGTAGGTGCGGGGTTCGAGTACGTTACGACAATCCTTGTTGTATGCGGAGCCCTTTCCATTTACCGCCCCCTCACACACGGAAATTGGCTTAAGGTATTCAAACAGGGTGCGCTGACTTCAGCAGTCTGCCTCAGCGCAGTCATAACGGGAATTGTCGCACAAATCCTGATTATATCTTCTCATACTGGCAGTATTGACGCCGCAATCAGCGACTATTTTGAGCGCGTCTCCAAGAGGTCTGCTACAGGTGGCACGCAAGGCAGCCCGGCTGAAGATTTGGCAATCTTACCACAGTATCTCCTTGATCAGCCTGTGATTGAAGCTCCCTGGCCTAGCATCAGTGCCGCTGGATTGCTGGCCATGACTTTCATCATAATAATGCTCTCTGTCGTGATTATAACAATACGCGGCAAAATGCGCTATAAAGTTGCTTCAACATTTTTTTTCTACCTGCTGCTCCTGCTCGCACCCATTTCGTGGTTCGTTTTAGCCAGCGGACATTCAGGAAAACACTTCCATATTAATTATGTGATCTGGCATCTGACCTGGGGTTTTATGTCAGCCATCGTAGCAACCTATCTGATAGGGCAAGCGCTGGATAAGATGAAACTCAAAAGCGTAATAGGCTTTACGTCGATTATACTGCTGTTATCTGTTTCAAGTTTGTATCTGGTATATATGGTCAAGTCCTACCGCGCCATTTCAGGAAATGAGATATGGGCTCAATCCTCAGCCGAGGAGATTAAACTCGACTTTTTTCGTGACCGCATATTAATTGACCTGCCTTGCAGACAGATCAGTTCAGAACACACTTTTTTCTTACATCTGTACACCAACCCTCGAAACTATCTGGTTCAGAACAAACCCAAGCCCAGAGTGAATGCGGATTTTGAATTTGACGTAATGGCTCTGCCACGCCTGCCCTTTGCTTCAAGGTGCAAAGCACTTGTGCCATATGAAGGCTTTTCAGTATCAGAAGTACATATTGGCCAGTATGACAAAGAAGCTTTTGTTCTTGGCGAGGGTAACGGGCGCGTCTGGAGCCAGCGAGCAGATGTTACTCACCGAGAAGAGCACAGCACCATCGTAAAAAGAGAGTTGCTAAACGAAGGAAACTGGGTGAACGGGGTGGATCAGGAGAAAAACACCATTTTTGTGAAGCACACGCCCGAAACAAGGGCTGTCATGGCTACGGCATCGGCTGTGAGACTCCCTGATGGTTCACATATGCAAATATCAGGCATCAGATACTTCCGCCGGTTCATCAACCTGACTTTTGAAGAACAAGCACCAAAAGACCTGGCTGAAGAAATACAAGTTGTTCTCGAGACCGAAAATTGAAAATTTGATCTAGGGTCAGGACCCATTAATGTCGCCATTTTGGCGCAGTGAGGATTTGCGATGATTAGGAGAAGACTTGCAGGAATGGTTGCCCCCTTTCAAAAGTCTTCGACGACATTCATCGTAAATCCT
>JALEGJ010000051.1 GCA_022763115.1 Aquisalinus sp. | reverse complement strand
TCGTCCGGATTATAGCGTTCCAGAAAAGACCAGTATTCATCAACCGTTTTCGGAATGATGTCGAAATAGAGTTTCTTCGCCTTTTTCGGCGCCTGGAACATGTAAAGCGACAGGCTGTCGGGCGAGGCGTAATGCAGCCACTCCTCTATGGTCAGGCCGTTGCCTTTGGATTTTGAAATTTTCTGGCCGTTCTCATCTAGGAACAGCTGATAGTTGAACCCGGCAGGGGAGCGCCCGCCCAGGGCTTTCACAATCCGGCCAGAGAGCTTGACGGACTCGGTGAGGTCTTCACCGGCCATTTCGTAGTCAACACCCAGTGCGAACCAGCGCCCGGCCCAGTCTGCTTTCCATTGCAGTTTTACAGCGCCGCCGGTAACTTTCGTTTCGACTTTTTCGCCATTTTCATCTTCAAAAACGACCGTTCCGGCGCTGACATTGCGCTCCAGCATCGGCACATAAAGGACGCGGCCCGTAGAAGGGGAGATCGGCAGGAATGGCGAGTAGGTCTGGCGTCGCTCTTCGCCAATGGTCGGCAGGATGATATCCATGACATCATCATATTTCTCCAGCATACGGAGCAGCATTTCGTCAAACTGACCGGACGTGTAGGCGTCTGTTGCCGAGATGAACTCATAGTCAAAGCCGAACTGATCCAGAAAGGCGCGCAGTTTCTGATTGTTGGTTTCGGCAAAGCTGTAATTGCTGCCGAACGGGTCCGGCACCCTGGTCAGGGGCATTTGCAGATACTGCCCCAGCTTGTCGCGGTTCGGCACATTGTCCGGCACCTTGCGCAGGCCATCCATGTCATCCGAAAAACTGATGAGGCGGGTCGGGCGCCCGGTCAGGGCTTCAAAGGCGCGGCGCACCATGGTGGTGCGGGCGACCTCACCGAACGTGCCGATATGCGGCAGGCCGGACGGGCCATAGCCGGTTTCAAAAACAACCGGTTTGTCTTCTGGTGTGCCCTGCAAACGTTTGGCGAGGGCGCGCGCCTCCTGAAACGGCCAGGCTTTGGCGTTTTCGAGATGCTCAGGTGTCCAGTTGGTTTCGCTCATGTCCGGCTTTCTGATTTGGGCTGGTAAGCACGGATAAGTAGTGAGGCCGGGGGCACCGGTCAACTCTTGCCCGCAAGGCAAAAGCCGCCTAGCTTCCGCCCGATGATACAAGGAGAATTTGATGGCTGACGCAGTGGCACGGCTGACCCCGCAGGAAGCAATAATCTATCTTATGGTGATGATATCCGCCTCTGACGGGACGATCCGAGAATCCGAATTGCGCACGATCGGTCGGGTGGTGCGATCCTTTCCGCTGTTTTCCGAACAGGATGAAGCACAGCTGGTGGAAACATCCGAAGCATGTGGCAAGCTGATGTCCTCTGATGGTGGATTGCACAAGGTTCTGGCGGCTGCCGAAGCTGCATTACCGGCGCATCTGGCGGAGACAGCGTATGCGGCCGCGGTGGATGTGGTGACAGCGGATGAAGAACTGGACCCGACCGAGATCAGGGTGCTGGAATTAATCCGCAATGCCCTCAGCGTTTCAGACGATGGCGCTCAGGCCATTGAACAAGCTGCACGCGCTCGGCATATGACATTGGATGAGCCCACTTGAGCGGCTGACCTCTGGTGGAAGACAGGTTCGTTTATCGGCTGGCGACAGAAACGCAGTGGCGGCAGTCGCAGGCTGCTGGCCAGATTATGAAGACGGCATTGGATGAGCGTGACGGGTTCATCCATCTGTCTACGGCGGGACAACTGGTCCTGACCGCGAATATGCATTTTTCGGCTGAGCCTGTGTTACATGCGCTGTTGTTCGACCGGCATGATCTCGAGGCAAGGCTGAAATGGGAGAATGTGCCGGGGCGCTGGGACAAGATGCCACATTATTATGGTGATCTATATCTCAAGGACGTGCAGAAATCTTTTCAAATGGACCGTAACCCGGGCGGTAGTTTCGGGATTATGACACAAGGAGCCATATGACAGTTCCCCTTCCGCTTGCCACACTGGGCAGTCGTTTTCTTACATTGCTGGATGCTGAAAAGGCACATCAGGCAACGATCCACCTGCTTAAAAGGGGGGCGCGCGCGTCTGTTCGTGTGCCGAGCGATGACAGATTGAAAGTATCGTTGGCCGGCTTAGAGTTCTCGAATCCGGTGGGGTTGGCGGCTGGTTTTGACAAGAATGCGGAAGTGCCGGACGCTATGCTGGCGCTTGGCTTTGGTTTTGTGGAAGTGGGGGCGGTGACGCCGAAAGCACAACTTGGCAATGACAAGCCCCGTGTTTTCCGCTTGCGGCATAACCGCGCGGTCATCAACAGATATGGTTTCAACAATGACGGGCTTGATGCCATTAGCAACAGATTGGAAAAGCGCAGCAAGCGAAAAGGTATCGTTGGCATCAATCTTGGTGCGAACAAGGACAGCGAAGATCGAACCGAGGATTATGTTACCAGCCTGAAAAGGCTGGAGCCACACGTGTCATTCTGCACGGTGAACATATCCTCCCCGAATACGCCGGGTCTGCGCGCCTTGCAGGGGCGGGCTGCGCTCGATGACCTGCTTTCACGCGTGACAGCGGCGCGCACCACTGACAAGCCGTTGTTCCTGAAAGTTGCTCCCGACCTGACTGATGAAGACAAGGCGGATATTGTGGCCAGTGCGAAAGCACATAACATTTCCGGGTTGATTGTCTCCAACACAACCATCTCGCGGGATGGGGTTGCAGAGCATCCGGATGCCGGGCAGGCAGGCGGCTTGTCAGGGGCGCCGCTGTTCCGTCTGTCAACGGAAGTCTTGCGGGACTTCGCCCGTGAAGTTGCCGGAGACATGCCATTGATTGGTGTGGGCGGGATTTTTTCTGCGCGTGATGCGTACAAGAAAATTCTCGCAGGTGCCTCGCTGGTACAGCTCTACACGGCCCTGATATATCAAGGGCCCGGTCTGCCATCGGATATTATCCGGAAGTTACCGGAATTTCTTGATGCGGACGGCTTTAGCTCTATCAAGGAAGCCGTTGGCGCTGATGTGAGGTAACAATAGAATAGGAATAGGCTTATTGTATTTTTGGTTTCACCAGTTATTGTATAGACTATGCAAACGTTAAAGATCACACTTTCTGACCAGCTGCTGGAATGGCTCGACGGGCAGGTTCGTGTTGGTGATTATGCTGATACGGATGATTATATTTCAGGTCTGATTGAGCAGGAACGAGAGCGGCTTGCCAAGAGGGATGCGCTGCAAGGTTTGGTTGCCGAAGGGTTTTCAAGTGGTCCCGCAGAAACGTTCGATCATCAGCAATTTCTGAATGACATAAAGAAATAATATGTTTCGAAGTCTGGAAGTGCGGTTGCGTCCGGCTGCTCGGCAGGACTTGGAGAAAATCTGGCTATACTCGGCTGAGACGTGGTCCCCGGAACAAGCAGATACCTATATCAGAGGGCTCTCAGAAGTGTTCGACATGATTTCCGCACATCCGGAAATAGCACGAGAACGTATTGAGTTTTCACCGCCGGTGCGGATTCATCGGGCCTTGTCGCATATCATTATCTATGTCGTGCAGCGAGATCACATTGAGATCGTTCGGATCAGACATAAGTCCGAGGACTGGTTGTCTGATCCGTCGGAAGAAACAACAACCTGACTTGGCATGACTGCCTAAAATTCCCGGCCGAGGAACAGTTTGGCCATGGTATCGTCAGAGCCGTCTGTCAGGCCAAAGCGCACAGCTGATTGCAGGTAAACGCCATTATTCCAGGATACTTTCACAACCGGGCCAATCTGGTGCGCCTGGTCATCAAAGTCAGGAATGTCTCGGCTGTTGCCGAACTCGCTGAAGACTTCCATGCCGAGACGCCATTTTTCGCTGCCAAGGGCGACGACATCAAGGGCGCGGGAGAGCTGACCCCTGGCTTCGAGAGAGACACCGCCTTCACTGCTATCACCAGCTTCAATCTCTGCGATGACATTCGTCCGCCATTCCCAACCATCGGCAAATTTATCTGTGATCGTGAGGCGGACTTCTGCTTCGTCCGGACCGCCATCATCGGCAAACCCGTAAGCAAAGCGCAAGCCGCCATTAAAGCTGGAATTGTCATCCGCTTCCTCGCGCCACTGGAGCCAGTTCTCGAAAGTGATGCCGGTGTAGTCCCAGTCCTCTCCGTCAGGCTGTGAGAAAGAGCCGATAATCCTCAGCTGGTACCAGTCATTAAAGGAGTAATCATAATGAACACGTCCTGCAGCATCACCATCATCATTGAAGCCAACCCGAAATTCGACAGCCTGTTCACCGTCTGTGACACCAGCTGACCCAACATTGCCCGTCAGCGACTGAGCGTATGTCGGTGTCGCGGCCAGACCGAAAGTGATCATTGTCAGAATAACCAGTCGGGCGAAAAAGGATGTCATCAGATACCTCACAAATGTTCGGTTGCCGATAACAGTTCCTGGCCGGCAACGCATATGAGCTTTTATCTGGTGTGTTGGCGGCAAAAGGCAACCATATGCCAGAGAGAGAACCTGTAAGGGTGTTGAGGCATATCGGATATCCGCGTCAGCCTTGATGATCAATGTCGTAGCAGCATCTGCTACGTTTTCGGAAAAGTTTTTCAGCCCCTCACCCGGTATCTCGTACTTGATACCGGACGTGCTTACGCGGCAAGCAAATCGCTTATCAGAGGTTGATTGCCATACGGCCATTCTTACGTTTCCTTCCAAGGGGGTGTCAATCAATTATATAGAACAAAAACGGTATAAAGTAAATATACAATTTGCCATTCCGAAAGATGCGTTTTACGCTTCAGTTTCATTTCGAGTTCGCAATGAATCATCTCAATAAGGTGAGCCTTGTAACCGGGACCGGATATGCAATCGACGGACGTGCTGCTTCCCTGGCGGGAAATACTTGTGGATACTGTGCGGGCTGACATGCCTGACCTGTCGCAGCGCCAATGGGCTATCCTGTTGACAGTTTACCTGACCCCCGGCCCACACACGGTACGGAAAATGTCGGCTGACTTCAAAATTCCAAAACCTGCCATCTCGCGGGCCCTGGATGCCCTGTCCATTCTGGGGCTGATCCGCCGGGTGCGGGATCAGCGCGACAAGCGTATTGTGCTGGTGCAGAAGACACCGGATGGTGCGATCTTCGTGGATGATTTTGCGCGAATGGTGGAAGAGCGCAGCCGTATGAATGATTATGGCGGTTTCTAGGGGCAGGATCCTAGCCTATCAGTCTTTTCTTTGCCGCAGTAACAAGGCACAGTCTTTCAATGACAGATAATCATCCGATCTGGCAGGTGAGTGCTGCGTCAACCGCCTTGCGGCGCGAACCGGGGCACACTGCAGCGCTTGATACAGAATTGCTGCATGGGGAACAATTCCGTGTATTGGAAGAACAGGGGCGCTGGGTGCGCGGCATCGCGTTGCTTGATGGCTATGAGGGCTGGGCTGAGAAATTATCTTTCAGCAGTGATGTGTTCGAGCCGACGCACCGGGTAACGGCCTTGCGCAGCTATCGGTTCTCGCAGCCTGACCTGAAATCGGCACCGTTAAACCTCATCTCCATGAATGCCCTCGTGCAGTGTGAGACAGCGCGTGAAGGGCGCTTCCTGCAGGATGCGCGCGGTGGCTGGCTTTTTGCAGACCACGTGCAACCGGTTGATACTTGTGCAGATGATTATGTGGCTGTGGCTGAAAAGTTTATGGGCGCCCCATATTACTGGGGCGGGCGCACCAGCCTTGGGCTCGATTGTTCTGCGCTGGTGCAAAACGCCATGGCACAAATCTGTGTCAAAGTGCCGCGTGACTCAGGCCCGCAACGAACTTTCTTTGCGAGAGAGCCGGGCAGTGTGCTTTTTGATACGTCGGAAAATGATCAATCACGAAATGTCGGAGAGTGGCAGGACCTGTCCCTGCAGCGCGGTGATCTCGTTTTCTGGTCAGGACATGTGGTCATTATGGTGGATGGGGAAAATATCGTGCACGCAAACGCCACACATATGGCGGTCACCAGGAACAACCTGAAAGAGTTCGCAGACAAAATACGCGAGAGCGACGGCGATGTGGTGTCAGTCTGCCGCCCGCGTGTCGCGGATGTTTAGAGCCGCGTCTTGAAATTGCTTATTCTGTCGGCGCAGCGTCGTCGGCAGGGATAGCTTCCAATTCCCCTTCTTCGGTCTCAACGACCACCGGCTCAATCGGGGCAGGGGCCGGGAAAGGTACATTCATGCTGCCTTGCGATTGCAGGTAAGCGAGGATATCCGCGCGCTTGTCATCCTTGCGGATGCGCTGGGCCATGCTGGTGCCAGGAATATAGCTGGATGAATTTTCAAGGTAGCCATCAAGGCGTTCATAGGTCCAGACGCCGCCAAATTCCTGAAGGGCGCCGGAGTAAGCGAAGCCCGCAACAGAGGCGACTTGCTTGCCAACGATGCCGTAAAGATTCGGACCAGTGCCGTTTGCCCCGCCCTGCTCGAAAGTGTGGCAGCTGCGACAGATGGCGGCACCGCGCTCGCCGCGCTGGGCGCTGGCGTTCGCCAGAAGAGTGCCGAGGTCAACTTCCGGTTCGGCAGCTACTGCGCTGGCGTCGAAAGAAAACTCGATCGGGTAGGCCAGACCAAGCGGGTTAGATTCATCGTGGTGTTCTTCACCGTGATGGCCGCCATGGTGGGCGCCGCCCGAGAACGTGTAAACGAGGATCGGCAGACCGAAAAAGAAAATACCTGCGAGTAGCAGCGCGCCTGCAACCTTATTCCAATAAAGTGGATCCTTGTTGTTCTTCGCCATGGAAAAACCCTTCATGCTAGCCGGGGTGAATACCCCTCAAATTTCAGCGCTGTTTAGAGCCCTTCCCCCCTGTTTGCAACGGGGCACTTGCACTTATTGCCCTGTTCGGTATGTGGTTTTTCTTTTGTGACAACAGGATCATACGAGATGACAGCAAAACTGATCGCCTTTCAGGGGGAGCGGGGCGCTTTTTCCGAGGTCGCGTGCAGGCTTTACGCACCTGATCATGAGCCTTTCCCGTGTGCGACGTTTGAAGCTGTCTTTGACGCCGTGGAGTCGGGCCGGGCGGCGCTTGCCATGGTGCCGGTCGAAAACTCCATTGCGGGGCGTGTCTCTGATATTCATCATCTTTTGCCGCAGACAAGCCTGCAGATTGTTGAAGAGCGGTTCTTGCCAGTGCATCACCAGCTGATGACCATCAAGGATGCTGTTCCGGCAAAGATCAAGACAGTCAGGTCTCATGCCATGGCACTCGGCCAGTGCCGAAACCTGATTCAGCGTCGCGGACTGGTGCCAGAGATTGCCGGCGATACTGCAGGGGCGGCGCGTCAATTATCCGAGACCAGAGAAGCGGATGTCGCAGTGATTGCCTCCGAACTGGCGGCGGAAAATTATGGTCTCGAGATTATCGAAGCGAATATCGAGGATGCCGGACACAACACGACACGCTTTTTGAAGATGGCAGCTGACACGGAATATCCGGGTGTCGAGGCAGAGCGTGTGATAACGAGTTTTGTCTTTCAGGTGCGCAACATTCCGGCTGCCTTGTTCAAGGCGCTGGGCGGGTTTGCGACAAACGGCGTCAACATGACCAAACTGGAAAGCTATCAGCAGGATGGCCGGTTTGAAGCGACCATGTTCTATGCTGATATTGACGGGCATCCGCAAAGTGAGAATGTGCGTCTGGCCCTGGAAGAGCTTGGATTCTTTTCCACATCCCTGAAAATTCTGGGTGTTTACGAAGCAGACCCGTTCCGGGGGTAGTCAGGTGCCACATTCAGGGCGACCTGGTTGCAGGCGATGCTTGTGCTTCGCTCTTTAGATGTAAATCCGGTCAAATCCTTGCTGTCAGGCGACTCTTCTTACATACTCCCTCACAGGGATAAATTTTGTGCCAGCTCAGCCAAGAGCAGGCCGGGGGTATGTTATGACTGATCTGCGCTCTGAAAAAGAGAACAAGGATTCCACGAATAGTCTCGGCGGTGAGACTTTGACGGCCTATAAGGCGCTTGATGGAGGCGCAGTTTTCGAGAGTGCCGCAGCTTCCGGGCAGGTGCCGTTAACAGCGCCTGTTTCTCATGCCAGTAGCGATGACGAAGCTGCCCCGAGGCATATTACATCCGTGCAGGTGAATGATCCTGATACGGATACAGAGTCTGTTGCGACATTCGGTTTTGCTTTTCAGCAGGGGGACCTGACGGACCCGCAAATGCTGATTGCGCAAATTGGTGAGCAGGGTGTTCCGGTTCAAATAGATGTAAAGTCAAGCTGGGAAGATGGCTCGGTCAAACATGCCGTTCTCAGCTTGCAGATGCCGGCTGGCCCCGGCGGGACAGTTGATGTGGCACTCGGCCAGTTAGCCGGCCAGGTACACGGGCAGTCATCCGGCCTGCCGCTTGCTGGTGCTCCAGTGGCGACAGACTATGATTTCAGTGTCGAGATAGATTTTGCCGGGCAAACACATGCGATCAGTGTCAGTGAGTTGCTGGCAGAAGGGACAGGATCGTCCTGGCTGGCCGGGCCGCTTGTGGGTGAGCAGCGCGTCAGTGAAACGCTGACGCTGGCTGGCAAAGAGCTGACATTCTCGTTCGATGTGCGCACGGCGACTGATGGCTCTGTTCGCACAGCCATGACCGTATCATATGATAATGTGTACACGACTAATACGCATAATCTGACGTATGATTATCGCGTTATTGATCATGGTGCGGTGATTGATAGCGGCAATGGCCTGCGGCATATTCACCACACGAACTGGCATGAGAGCTACCATACCGGCAACACGCCATCTGGTGCTCATGTGGTTTATGATATGGCCTATCTTCAGGCAACGAACCTCATTCCGCGCATTGATACATCCCTGTCGTCTGGCCATTACAGTGAGTTTGCCCGGCAGGTTGAAACAGGTAAAGGCACGTATGGAGAAAATCTGGATTTTGGCCCGATGGGTGCGGGCTCCATTACGCAGCATATGCCGTCAGGCGGATCACGCCCTGATATTGGCTATCTGACGGAATGGGCGGCGATGTATATCGTCGATCAGACGGCGGAAAACAAAACCGCCTTGCTGGAAAATGCCTATGCTGGCGGCAGCATCAACTGGCACCTGAGGGACCCGGAAACGGGGCTGGCGGTGCGACTTGATGATCCGGACCATGCGCAGCATTCCTGGGATTTCAATGAAACCTGGCGCTCAGACACAGGCAGTATTGATGATGGAGACAACGGATTCACCCTGGAGCGCGGCGAGCCGGCACATAAACCGGCATTGAATTCGCTTGCCTATCTTGTGACCGGTGATCGCTATCATCTTGATGAGATGTATGCGGAAGTTGCCTATGGTATATTCGGGCAGGAAAGTTCTACGCGTAATGAGGCCGGTTTTTCGACATACGGGCAATTACGTGGCAAGGCATGGCTGTTGCGGGATTTGTATCAGGCAAGCAGTGTAGCGCCAGATGGTGACTATAAAGATTATCTTGACAATCTGCTGGAAGGCCAGTTGCAGGGGCTGGTAGATTTTTACGTTAATCAGAAAAGCTTTGAGACAGCCTACGGGCCGTCGGAATATGCTTATGATGGTCGTGAAATCGAAGGGGCGATGATGCACCCCGGACGCCTTGGTGACACGAACGCGTTATGGCTGCCATGGCATCAGGATTATATGGGGGTGGTCATTGGCGAGATTGCGGCAACCGGGAATGCGCTTGCCTTGCAACTGGCTGACTGGATGGCGAATTTTAACGCCGGGCGTTTTCTTCAATCCGATTTTGACCCCACATGGGCGGCGACCTATCAGATGGCGCGGGAAAACCGCATAGATGACATTCACACCTGGGCAGATGTGGGTGCCGAAATGCCGAGCGTTTTCCCCGGCTTCCGTAATGGCGAGGATGCGACAGAGCTTGCCGAGCGGATTGAAAATGATCCGACCGCGTCCAATTATCCAGTGCTGGCCTGGGCCAGCCTTGCGTCGTTGTTCTCCGGCACGCATGATGCCCGTTATGCCGAGGCCTATGCCTGGATTGCACAGGCCAATCAGTTGCGGATGGTGAACTTCCAGGCCGATGACGGCAAGGGCAATTACAATGATGGCGCAGGCGCGCGCCAGGCTTTTGTGCCGGTATTCCGTGATGGCACAGACATTACCTTTGCGGATCACCACTTTGGGACGGACGCCAAGGATACTCTTGCCGGTGGTGAGGGTAATGAGTTCTTTAACGGCGCTGATGGCAACGATCTTATTCGAGCAGGGGAGGGCAACCACCTGATTGAAGGGGGTGACGGTCTTGATGTCATTTCTGCAGGTTCCGGTGAAGACTGGATCTTTGGCGGTTTAGGAGCGGACATTATCATGGCAGGTGCAGGCCAAAATTACCTGCAGGGAGATCGTTTCGATGTTGATTTTGGCCGCTTTGCGGACAGTTTTGTTTTTGAGGGCGTTTTTGGGCAGACAGTTATTGGTGACTTTGAGGCCAGTGATACGCTGTATCTGAACAACATTGCCGGCATCACGTCTTTGGACGATGTGCTTGCCTTGTTGCAGGATGATGAGAACGGGACAGCAGTTCTGGCGCGGGATGATCTGGGCCGGATCACATTTGAGGGTTGGAGCGCATCGGAACTCGGTAGCATCATTCGTATTGCCATTAATGAAACACCTGAAAATTCTGATGCCGGTGCTGACGATGATGACACGAATGGCGATGATTCCAGCGATGATACCGGTGATGATGCTGACGATCAGGACGATGGTTCCGACACAGAGACAGGTGATGATGATACTGATGATCAAGGTGATGACAGCGACGATGATACGCCTGCCGAGCCGGTGGAAGTAACGCTGACTGACAAAAACGATTTCCATAATGGTGATGATGTCGATGAGATCATTCACGCCCTGAAAGGAAATGACACCATTCACGCTTCAGGCGGCAACGATCTGGTGAGCGGTGATCGTGGTAATGACAAGCTTCATGGCGGCGCTGGTGACGACGAATTATCCGGTGGCGACGGTAATGACTATCTTCTGGGAGAAGATGGTGATGACAGGCTTCTCGGGGATCGCGGAAATGACATTCTCGACGGGGGGCTTGGAGAAGATTATCTCGATGGCGGTGTTGGCAATGACCAGCTCTTTGGCGGTGAGTCTGCCGACACCCTTCTTGGTGGCATGGGCAATGACAAGCTTTACGGCGACATCGGGAATGATTCACTGTTTGGTGATGAAGGCCGCGATGAACTGCGGGGTGAAGCCGGTGACGATGAGCTCAATGGTGGTTTCGGGAATGATAAATTATTCGGCGGTGCAGGGAGTGATATCCTGCTGGGCCGGGAAGGTAATGACCGGCTTGAAGGCCAGGAGAATGACGATCAGCTTTATGGCGGCCTTGGCAAGGACACGCTTCTGGGTGGTCTTGGTAATGATTTCCTGAACGGTGATGAAGGGAATGACCGGTTATTCGGTGATCTCGGTGAGGATGCGCTCTACGGGGCGGCTGGAAATGATTATCTGAACGGGGAGGATGGTGATGACGTTCTCTTCGGGGGAGCCGACAAGGACAGGCTTATTGGCGGCAACGGCAATGACCAGCTCGACGGTGAAGATGGTGATGACCGTCTTGAGGGGAACGATGGCGACGATGTTTTATCCGGTGGGGCCGGCAATGACCGCCTGGATGGTGGCCTTGGCGATGACTCTCTGAACGGTGGTGATGGTGATGATCATCTGCATGGGCGAGACGGCAATGACATGATCGCTGGCGATGACGGCGCTGATCGTCTTTATGGTCATGAAGGGAATGACCATCTTGATGGTGGCGCTGGTGATGATCGTTTGTATGGTGGTGACGGTACGGATCATTTGATGGGCGGTAGCGGTGCAGACCTGCTTTTCGGTCATGATGGAAGCGATATTCTGTCCGGCGGAGATGATGACGACAAGCTTAATGGTGGTCTTGGTGATGACACCCTGACAGGTGATCTGGGTCATGATGTGCTCATTGGGCATCATGGCAATGATGTGCTGTCTGGCGGCGCAGGTGACGATCAGCTGAAAGGTGGCGGCGGTAACGATATTCTTGAGGGTGGTGCAGGGAATGATCTGCTTCTGGGCGGTAGTGGTGATGATGTCTATCTGTTTACAGATGACTGGGGGCAGGATGTTATCAAGGGCTTTGGCAGTGGCAATAATGTGATCGATCTGTCTGGCGTTGCCGGCATTAGCGCTATCGGGGACCTCCTCATAGAACAGGTCGGGCGTGATACGGTCATCAGCTTTGGTGACAACAGCATCACACTGGAGCGTATGAAAGTCACCCGTATTGATGAAGACAGCTTTGACTTCGGCCTCTGATTCAAGACTTGCCGCAGTTATTTTGATGGGTGGCAAGGGAACGCGCCTTGGCGGTGTCGATAAGGCACGGCTTTTAATAGGCAATAGAACAGCATTTCACTGGGTGTACGGAAGGGTAAGCCCCTATGTCACCAGGACATACTGTAGTGTTGCCAACACCGAGGCGGCAAAAGGTTTGTCGTTACCTGTTATCATGGATGATGAAGACAGGCGGGGGGACGCCGGGGTCGCCGATGTCATTCTGGGGTGCTTGCGGCATGTAAGAGATGAGTTGCCAGAGACCGCGCAGATGACCCACCTTCTGACATGCCCTGTAGATACGCCTTTTATCCCGGAAAATCTGGTTCCAAGTCTGGCACAGGCAGCAGGCGAGCGTTCGAATGCTGTCGCTACTGCAGACGGGCAGCTACACGGACTGCACGCACTCTGGTCTTTTTCCTGTGTGGATGAATTCGCATCCCTCGTTGAGAAGCATGGGATACGCAAGCTGTCAGCCTTGCATGACGCACTGGAGGCCGTGCGCGTAGAGTTTCCTGTCAGGGAAGGTTTCGACCCGTTCCTGAACATTAACACGCAAGCTGATTTGCAACAGGCCAATGTGTTGGCTGGCAGCGTGAAAAATCCATAATTCTGTAATCGTTGACCGAAAGTCCCTGTACGTCCTTTCGTCAACAAGTGTTGACATCTTAAAACATTGCGTGCCGTCCCGGCATCAGGCAGTGTCAACTTAAGAACAAGTTTATATGTGAGGGTGCCTGATGAAAGGGTGTAATCGTCTGGTTGATACAGGGCGCAGACAGTTTCTGCGGGGGGGATCGCTTGCGGTCGCAGGTGCGGCAGTGACAGCATGTGCCGGTGAAGAGGCGACTGTTACCAGGACCGGGCCGTCAACAGCCTTGCTGGCATATCCCTCAAACAGGCTCGCGAATTTGTCGGAACTCGCGATTGATGAGCCTTTATATATATCGTATCCGGATGAAAAAGCACCAGGCGTGTTGCTGAAGCTGGGGCAGGCCGTCGAGGGCGGCGCCGGCCCGGACAGGGATGTTGTCGGGTTTTCCATCCTGTGCCCGCATCAGGGCTATGCCATGAATTACCATGCAGAAGACCGCACCCTGAATTGTCCCGGCCATTATTCGCGGTTTGATGTCGAGGCGGGCGGGCAGCAGGTGTGGGGCCAGGCCAGTCAGAATCTGCCGCAGTATCTTTTGCGGATAGATGAGGCGGGGGACATTTTCGCAGAAGGCGTTGATGAGCTTCTGTATGGCCGCGTTTCAAATGTATTGGAGGGGTGAGCAGCATGGCTTATAAAAGACATATTGACCGTCTTCCGATTATTCCAAAAGATGCGCGCAAGCACAATGTCGTGTGCGGATATTGTATCGTTGGCTGTGGCTATCAGGCTTACACCTGGCCGATGAAGAAAGAAGGCGGCACAGCACCCGAGGATAATGCGCTGGGGGCTGATCTTGCACAGCAGCAGCTTGCTGCGAGTGATGCGTGGTACACGCCTGCCATGTATAATGTGGTCAAGCAGAACGGGCAGGATGTGCATCTGGTTGTCAAGCCCGATGCAACCTGTTCCGTAAACAGCGGGCTTAGTTCTGTGCGTGGTGCGCGTACGGCTGAAACCCGATACTCCACTGTGCGCCAGACACAGCAACAGCGCCTTACCAGCCCACTGGTCTGGCGCTATGGCACCTGGCAGCCGACAAGCTGGGATGATGCGCTTGATCTGGTGGCGCAGGTGACAGCGCGTATCGTCAAGGAAAAAGGCGAAGAAGACCTGATCGTTTCAATGTTCGATCATGGGGGCTCCGGTGGCGGGTATGAAAATACCTGGGGCACCGGCAAGCTGTATTTCCAGTCGATGAAAATTCGGAATTGCCGCATTCACAATCGCCCGGCCTACAATTCCGAGGTACACGCAACGCGCGACATGGGCGTTGGCGAGCTCAATAACTGCTACGAGGATGCAAGCCTTGCGGACACGCTTTTTGTGGCCGGTGCCAATTCCCTTGAGACACAGACGAATTACTTCCTGAATCACTGGGTACCGAATATGCGCGGTGCGTCTCTCGGTAAAAAGCGCGCGCAGCTGCCGGATGAGCCGCATGACCGTTGCAAGGTCATTATTGTTGATCCGCGCCGCACGGTGACGGTCAATGCCTGTGAAGTGGAAGCAGGGGCAGAAAATGTTTTGCATCTTGCCATCAACAGCGGCACGGACCTTGCGCTTTATAATGCCCTGTTCAGCTATATCACCGAGCAAGGCTGGACGGACGCTGCTTTCATTGAGCAGCACACAAGGGACTTCGATGTTGCACGCAACGCCAATCGCACCTCGCTGGAAGAGGCTGCCAGTATTACCGGACTGACGGTCGCGCAAATACGACAAGCAGCCGAATGGATCGCGAAGCCCAAGGACGGCAAACGCCGTCGCTGCATGTTTGCTTACGAAAAAGGCCTGATCTGGGGCAATGATAATTACCGCACAAATGCGGCGCTGGTGAATGTGGCGCTGGCGACAGGCAATATCGGGCGCCCTGGTGGTGGCTGCGTTCGCCTCGGCGGGCATCAGGAAGGGTATGTGCGCCCGGCGGATGGCTTTATCGGTCGCCCGGCACCTTATGTGGATGAGTTGCTGATTGCAGGAAAAGGCAGTGTTCACCATATCTGGGCGTGCGATCATTATAAAACCACGCTGAATGCCAGTGAATTCAAGCGCGTCTACAACAAGCGCACCAACATGGTGAAGGAAGCCATGGATGCCAGTGTCGGCAAGACACGGGCCGAGCAGGTTGAGGCCATCATCGAGGCGATTAACGCAGGCGGCCTGTTTGTGGTTGATGTGGATATAATCCACTCGCAGATTGGTCAGGCGGCGCATGTGATTCTGCCAGCAGCGGAGGCTGGCGAGATGAATCTGACCTCCATGAATGGCGAACGCCGGATGCGCCTGACGGAAAAATACATGGATGCGCCGGGGCAATCACGGCCTGATTGCCTGATTGCGGCCGGGATCGCCCAGAATATGCAGCGTGTTTTGGGTGATATGGGCGATGCGCCTTATGCAGAACAGTTTGCCGGATACGATTGGGAAACGGAAGAGGATGCCTTCATGGACGGTTATCATCTTCATGCCAATGGTGGTGAATTCGTTACCTATGACCGGCTTCGGGCAATGGGGACGAACGGTTTTCAGGAGCCAGCAACAGGATATGCCGATGAAGTCATTGCGGGGACAAAACGCCTTTATACGGACGGAAAGTTTGGTACGGAAGATGGGCGAGCCATATTCAAGGCGGCGCAATGGCGCGGGCTTCAGGCGCCGGGCAAATTTGCCCAGAAGCGGAAGTTCAAATATCTTATCAATAATGGCCGCGCGAATGTCGTGTGGCAAAGTGCTTTCACCGATCAGGACAATGATTTTGTGATGGACAGGATGCCGTATCCGTTCATTGAGATACATCCTGACGACATGCGGGAGATCGGTGTCGAGCAGGGCGATCTTGTCGAGGTATATAATGACTCTGGCGCGACACAGGCCATGGTTTACCCGACCGGGACGGCGCGGCGGGGCGAGACATTCATGCTTTTCGGATATCCGACCGGTCAGCAGGGCAATGTTATCAATGCAGGCATGAATGAGCTGGTTATTCCGAATTACAAGCAGACCTGGGCTAATATCAGGAAGCTCGCCGATGCCCCCGAAGCGGTCGCACATCTCAGCTTCAAGTCAAAGGAATACAGCCTGTAGATCTGGATATCGCCCGGGATGCTTGTTTCAATGTGAAACACTCATGCTCGTGGCTTCCGATTGTCTTTTGGAATCAGCCTGTTAGCTGATTTTCCCATGGCGGTATTGCTCCTTGCTCGCGTTGAAAGTGTCTGTTATCCTATCAAAACTTGGGGGAAATCTTAAAAATCAGTTTCAGTACATCACTTCCCCGAGCGTAAATTTGGGCGAGATTATTCAGCTCACTGATCGCGTCAGTGGCTGAAGTCTCGAAGGGGATTGGTACTGAGGGTGTTGCGACAGTTTGTCATACCCGTGAAATGCAGTGCGCAAAGAATGTCTTTTTCTTTGCTGTTCATGGCTATTTTGCTGGCTTTCAGTTTGTCAGCGGGGGCAAGCGCAGACGAGCCTCGGCTTTTGGGGGCTGAGACCTGCGGCACAAGCACATGCCATAATGCCCCTGAGCCGTGGATGAACTCAGCCGTAAATCAGAACGAATATGTTATCTGGCGCGACCGTGACCCCCATGCGCGGGCATGGCGCACCCTGCAGTCAGAAGACGCGCGCAACATTGCCAGCTATTTCGACATTGAGGACCCGACCAGTTCGGAGAAGTGCCTGGGGTGTCACACGACTGAAGTTGGTCCTGGCGGGCATGAGGCTGCGTTTGATATTCGCAACGGGATCAGTTGTGAAGCCTGTCACGGCGCCGCGTCGGAATGGCTTGGCGTTCATTCGGCGGGCCTTTATTTTTATGCCAAGAACATATCAGCTGGTATGTTCCCGACGGCCGATCCCGAAAGCAGGGCCGAGATGTGTGTTGCCTGCCATGTGGGCACGCCAGAGAGTTATATCACGCACGAGATGATGGCAGCAGGCCACAGGGCACCGTCTTTCCAGATGAATTTCCACACATGGTTCAAGCCGGACAGTGTTGATACTTACACAGACTATGCGCATTTTGACATTGATGATGACTATCTCCAGCGCAAGCCTGTCCCCTTCGGCCTCAAGGCCCTGCTGGTCGGGGAGATTGTGCAGTGGCGGCAATTCCTCACTATCATCGAGTCGGAATATTCGGAAATGCACGGTATTTTTCCGGAACTGGCTTTCTTTGACTGTTACAGTTGCCATTTTCAGGCCTACGATGCAGGTGGTCCGGTTGTTGCTGGCCCCGGTGTCAGAGCAATGAGTGCCCTGCCGCTTTTGGCGCACCATAATTACTTTGTTATTGATCTGTCTGCTGAGGTGCTGGTTGATGTACCCTTGGCGCGTCGTATCGGTGAGGCACGGGAGAAGATGCGTCAGGCGGTCTTCCGCTCACCTGAAGCGGTGGAGCAAGCTGCTGGCGAAGTTATCCTTTTACTGACAAGTCTGCTGCGGGATCTGGAAGGATACCGTTTCTCGCGCGAGGATGAGTTGCGCCTGCTGGCTGAACTGGCACGCCAGACCGAGGCGGGCGGGCTTGTGGATTACATGCCGGCCAAGCAGGCACTTTATGCGACAGCGTCTATTGTTGACGGGCTGTGGCGGCGCGACGCCATCTCACAGGAACATTACGATGCAGCCAGCAATGCCCTGAAAAAGGGGCTTCAAGACGATGACGATCTCGACGCCCGCAATTCCGTCGTGCTGCAGCGCGCGATCACCCAATCGGTGCAGGCGCTGGAAATTGATGCAGAGGCGCGGTTTTGAAGGATAAATGATCATGACACGTATGAAAAAAATCGCCTCTGGTCTTGTTGCAGTGCTGTTGATGGTGGTGCATGGTGCAAATGCGCAGGAAGCACAGACAGAAGTCAGTGTGGCTGAGCGCACTGATTTGTCATCAGTGGACCCGCATTCGGCTGTCTTTCAGGAAAGCGAGTACCCCTCGGCTGTTCAGTGTGCGGCCTGTCACCAGAAGATATTCTGGGAATGGGCCTCCTCAAACCACGCCTATGCGTCAATCTCACCGATGTTCCATAAATTTGAGCAGGCGCTCAGCGAGCTTTCTTCCGGTACAATCGGCACGTTTTGTGTGCGCTGTCACCAACAGGTCGGGACGCAACGCGGGGAGCCGCGTGAACAACCGCTTTGGGAGCGCTCCCTCGTTGCGCGCGAAGGTATTACCTGCATTACCTGTCACCGCGTCTCAACCCAGTTTGGCCGTGTGAATGGTGAGCGTCATATCCAGCCGGGCACGATTTTCGAGCCCATGTATAATACAGGCGGGCCGACCAATTTTCCAAAAGTAGCGGCGGATAGTGACCGGTACGGTGTGATGACCGAGCCGGGCGGGGATGAGACACCGATCCATAATGGCGCTATCGAGTTTGAACAGATCGGAAAGTCCGAGTTCTGTGTATCCTGCCACCAGGTGGCTGTGCATCCGGGCATCAAGCTCGAAGTGGTCTGGGAGCAGTATCGTGCATCCCCGGCTGCCGAAATGGGTATTACCTGTCAGGATTGCCATATGGGCTCCGTACCCGGACGGCCGGATGGGTATGCAACCGCACCAAAAGCCATCGTGAACGGGCGGGTTGTTGGTGATCCGAATGCCAAGCATTCCAACCACGCGTTTTACGGGCCGGGCTACCCGATCGCGCATCCGGGCATTTTCCCGTTCAACCCGCGCTCTCTGAATTGGGAAATTCAGGAGTGGTTGCTGTTCGACTGGCACACGCCGTGGGGCGTGCCTGCCTGGGAAGACGAAATAGAAGCCAATGGCACGGAGGTAGACTTTCCGGCTGTCTGGGCGAAACGCGAGGACCGCGAGACAGCGCGCTACATTATTGACCAGAATCAGAACCTGCTGGAACAGAAAAAGGAAGACCGTATCGCTGTCATGGAAAATGGCTCGCGCCTTGACGGACCTTTCTTTGACAAGGGTTTGCCGCGCGTTGGCGAGAAATTCGAGTTCCGGTATCGCCTGACCAATCTGGATGAGGGGCATAACCTGCCGTCCGGCTCGCTTGGGGCGCAACCTGAATTATGGCTGAACGTCGTTCTGCTTGATCCGGACGGGGAGATTGTTTTTGAATCCGGTTACGTGGACAGCCATGGTGATATGGCAGACATTCACTCGCTGGATGTGGCTGCCGGAACTGTTCCGCATGATGACCAGTTATTCAATCTCCAGACGAAATTCCTGACGACAAATGTCAAGGGAACGGATCGGGAAATGTATCTGCCGGTCAATTTTGATATTGACCAGATCCCGTTCATCCGTCCTTCAGGCGTGCCGACGAGTGTGCTGAACCATCCGCCATTTATTCGTATGGAAGGTCGCTCCCTGCCGCCATTTGCCCACCGGGATGCCGTCTATAAGGTGCCGGGCAAAAAGATCACCAAGCCAGGCAAGTATCGCCTGCAGGTGCGTATGCGCAGCCGGGCAGAGCCGATTTATTTCATGAAGTTTGTCGGCGCGACGCCAGAAATGGAACGCACCATGAATGAATGGATGATTGATCTGCACCCGTCTGCTGTCGAATTCACGATTGAGGAGTAGCTCAAGCCATGTTGCGTAACACACTCCTAAAACTTGCCGTTTTCATTGCCGTATCATGGTCAGTCGCTACCTCTGCGGAGGAGTTAACGGAGGCGGATCGCTTGAACCTTGCGCAATTGCGCGATTACACGCCTGACACTCTTGAAGTGCCGCATCAGCTTGCTGATGAGTTAAGCGTAAGGGCTTCAACGGCCTATCCTGCCGATGAACAGGCGGATGGCGATGACGAATTATCTGTCGAAGAGTTCGGAGTTGAAGACATGCCGTACCGGAATGAGCCAGATGATCATGCCTGGCAGGCTGTGTCTCAAGCAAGTGTTGAAAACCTGCTTCAGCCAAGCGCTCTGCCTGTTGTAGCAGGTGTCACGCCCGTCCCGTCAGGCAGCCAACTGAACAGTGGTGAGACAGCTTCTGATGAAATCATCATGACTGCCCTTGTCGAGCCGCCATCTGATTATTCCGTTATCACGGATGCCTATCCGCATCGGGAAGACAAGGAGGATAACCACGAGGAACATGGAGAAATAGGCCAGCATGGCGGAGGGCATGGTGGTGGGCATCATGGAGGCCCGATGCAAATGGATGACAGTGTCGAGCCGGTGACTTTTGACGCCGGGCTTTTTGGGCCTGATCCACAGTACCCGGAGCTTGAGTATGATCCGGAAGCCCAGATTGAAATCTATGGGGGCAAGTCTGCTGTAGATACACCGCGCCCGCTCGTGGAGCTATGGCGTCCATTGTATGATCGAGGCAACCTCGGCAGTGGCATCCCGTTGATCGGCGAAAAGAACCGCTTGTTCCCGCAACTTCTGGTTTATGGTGATGCCCGAACGGCTGTTGCCTATAATGACGATCAGGGTAGTGATGTGGCTCAGGTTGCCGCCCGGCTAAATCTTGATGTTGACCTGAAGTTGACCGCGACGGAGCGTATCCATGCTTTCTTCCAGCCCATTCAGGAAGGGCTTAACTTCACGCGATATGAATTTGGCGGCGGTAACAGGGACGAGACTGCTGATCCGGCAATCGAGACCAGCATTGACCCGGTGACGCTGTTTTTCGAAGGCGATATTGGGGCGATGCTGGCGGGCTTTACTGATACGTATAAACCATATGATTTACCGTTCACGTTCGGCCGTGTGCCGATGCTGCTCCAGAATGGCGTCTGGATGGAGGATGCTTTCCTCGGGGCGGCCTTTGCCATCCCGGCGCGTAACAGCCAGCGTTTTGACATCTCCAATTACGATATCACCTTCTTCGCGGGCTTTGATGAGATCACCTCTGATGCTTTCGTCAATGACAAAGGCAAGCGCGGCGATCATGAAGCGCGCATGGCAGGTGTGGTCGGCTTCTTCGAGTTCGATGAAGGGTATCTTGAAACGGGCTATGCCTATCTGAGCGACGGCGACCATTCAAATGGCGATCATTCTTATCACAACATTACGGCAGCTTTCACGAAGCGTTATTTTGGCAAGATTTCCAATTCCACGCGGGTCATCATCAATGCCGGGCAGGACCCTGGTCCCGGTTTTGAAGATACGGCTGACGGTGTTTTGTTCCTGTCTGAAAATTCCCTGATCACCAGCAAGCCGCTTACATTTGTACCGTATGCAAATTTCTGGGCGGGCTTTGGCAAGACCCAGTCTGTTGCGCGCGCAGGGGCTGCGGAAGACATCTTGCGCAATACAGGCCTCACCTTTGAGTCAGATGGTTTGACCGGTTACCCAACCCTTGATGCAACCGGCATTGATACGGTTGGCGGGGCAATCGGCTTTCAGAACCTGTTCAGCCTTGAGCAGCAGCTTGTCATGGAAGTTTCTGCTGTCGTGCCCCATGGGGACGAAGAAGGGCCAGCCAAGGATGTACAGCTTGGTGCCGGTATCCGTTACCAGCGCCCGCTGACGAATGCCGTCATCTTCAGGGCTGACGCCATGTATGGGCATTTTGGCGATGACGTTGATCCGTCCACCGGTATTCGCTTTGAATTGCGCCGGAAATTCTGAGGGCAGAGTCTAGGGTCAGGACCCATTAATCTCACCTTTTTGGTCGAGGTCAAATGGCCTGCTCACAAGGCGCAAGGCCGCAGGAAGTATTTCTACTTTCAAGGGC
>JALEGJ010000050.1 GCA_022763115.1 Aquisalinus sp. | reverse complement strand
TTCCAGTCAATCAAGGCTGGTTCACATAGGTCCCCAGGGAGGATTGCATGAAGAAAATCAACTGGCTGAAAAGCTCGTCCATGGCTGCTGTGGCAGTCGCACTTGCCGTTCCTGCGACCGGCTTCACCGCCGCAAGCGCGCAGGATGACGAAATCATCGTCACCGGCTCTTTCATTAAACGCCAGTCACAGGCTGACCTGCCTTCCCCGATCCAGACCGTCGGTTCAGAGCAGATTGACGCCGCCGGCGCGAAAAACATTGCTGACATCACGCAAACCCTGACCATCAACACAGGTGCCCAGAATAGCCCGGACGCGTTCACCCAGAACTCCACCACCGGTACATCCAGCATCAACCTGCGTGGTCTTGGCCTTTCCTCAACACTGGTCCTGCTCAACGGCAAGCGTCAGGTACTGACGGCGACTACAACCAATGACGGTCTTCAGTTCGTTGACACAAGTTCTCTGGTGCCGCTGATCGCCGTGGACCGACTGGAAATCCTGAAAGACGGTGCTTCCGCGACTTACGGATCTGACGCTGTTGCCGGTGTGGCCAACTTCATCACTTATGACAGCTATGAAGGCGTCCGCCTGAACGGGCAGTATCAGACAACAACAGGCACAGGTGACTCTGACGAATACCTGCTGCAAGGCCTGTTCGGCAAGAACTTCGAGCGCGGCAACATTATGGCTGCGATCAGCTATCTTGAGCGCACCCCGCTGACAACAGCCGACAAGCGCCTTAGTCGACCGCAGGACGACACGTCTGCACTGGGTAATCCGGGCTCTTACTTTATTCTGGACGGACCGTTTGCGGCTCCGTTTGCAGGCCTTCCTATTATTGACCCAACAGGCTGTGAGGAAGTTGGCGGTGACCGACAAGTCCTTGCCGCGAATGCAGGCGGCAGCGGTTTGGATGTTGGCTTCTGCGGCTTTGACTTTGGTGAGTTCTTTAATCTGATTGCAGAAGAAGAGCGTATCACAGGTTATGTCCAGGGTGATTTTGAATTGACTGATACGATCAGCCTACGCCTTGAAGGCACTTACGCCGACAACGAAGCTGTTCGAGGTAACTCGCCAACCTTCCCGTTCCTGCAGACAGCAGTAGTACCAACATCGCATCCTAACAATCCGTTCGGGGCTAACGTTGCGTTTTTCGGTCGCGCAATCGGTAACGGCGGCAATGTGTCGCCGAACGAAGTAACCTCAGAAACTATACGCCTATCTGCAACGCTTGACGGCAGTTATGGTGATAGTGGTTCTTGGGAACTTTCATATACATACGGAAAGAATGATTACGTCGTTGCAACCGAAGACACGATCACAAATCGTTTCCAGTGTTCGCTAACCGGCTTTACCGTAAATGCATCTACAGGTGGTGCCTGTGATGCCACCACACTACAAACAGCCGCCGATGGCTCAACTGTTCCTGTTGGCCAGATATTTAACCCGTTTGCGAGTTCATTCTCATCGTCACCAAACAGCGATGCAGTACTGGATTTCATCATCGGTACACAGGTTCGTGACTTGGAGTCCGATCTGCAGGTCTTTGAAGGCGTTATCACGCAGGATCTCTGGGAAACTGATAATGGCCCCGTGGGTGTTGCACTTGGCGCGCAATATCGTGAACAAACATTGTCCGCAGACTTTGACGATATTTCCCTTAATGATAATTTCGGCTTCATTATCGGTGAACAGCCATATGAGGGCGATCAAGAAGTGTTCGCACTCTTTGGTGAACTGGGCATTCCACTCTCTCCGATCGCAGACTTACAGCTTGCTGTTCGATATGAGGATTACGGCGGGTCTATTGGCGAGACAGTTGATCCAAAAGTAGCGTTGCTTCTGCGTCCGACTGACACATTGTCGCTGCGTGGGTCGTATTCAACTTCTTTCCGCGCCCCTTCAGTCTTCCAGAAGGTCGGTCAAGGTACCAGCTTGAATCAGGTTAATGACCCTGTGACAGGCGGTACTGCTTTCGCGGCAGTTCGGGCACTGGGTAATGAGGGTCTGGACCCGGAAGAAGCCGAAACGTTCAACTTCGGGGCTACCTGGGAACCAAAGCCAGGCCTGACCATTGACGTTGATTATTTCAGCTTCGAGTTCACGGATGTGATTATCCAAGAAAACTTCCAGGCTATCGTCAACGCCGACACGGGTGGACCTGATTCTCAGGTAGTGCGTTCACCAGCCGGCACTATCCTTCAGATTAACTCTAACTATGTGAACGCCAGTTCCGTTGAAACCAGTGGTATTGACTTCAAGGTCGAAAAACAGATCGATACAGACAATAAAGGCACGTTTGTTCCTTTCATCGAGGGTACATATATCCTCGAGTATGATCTTGAGGACCCATTCGCTGGATCTGTTGATGGTGCAGGCAGCCGAAACTTCAACAACTTCGGTACGTCAACGCCTGAGTTGAGATATAATGCAGGCCTTGGCTGGCAGAATGGCGCACATTCAGCAAACATCTTTGTCCGTCACATTGACAGCTATGATGACGATCAGAACGGTGGTCGCGAAGTCGAAACACACACGACACTGGATTGGCAGTACAATCTCCGGGTCTCTGACTACCTCGATACAGAGACAGGCATGACCTTCACTCTGGGTATGGTCAACGCTCTGGACGAAGATCCGCCACAGGTCTTCACCAATGGTGGCTTTGACTCCAAGGTGCATGATCCACGCGGTCAGCTGACTTACATCGGTCTTGATCTCGAATTCTAAGACCAACCAAAGTCTAAAAAAGAAATGCCCCCTTTCGAGGGGGCATTTTTATTGCAGCGACCTCTTTTATTGCATCACCCTGCTCTGTCCTTGACAGAATGGGCGACACGGGCCGGAATCAGGGCAGATGTAAGGGCACTATGCTGGATCAGGATGACAGACAGGCAAACCGTCTCGGCAAATGGCTGAAAGAACGGTTTAATGTGGGCGGCCTTGTCGCCACACAGGATGCCCCTGTCTGGCAAAACGATACACCTGATGATGCGCTGACCGCCCGGCTCGCCCGGCTTGACGCTGATCTGAAGCCTGATGAGCTCAGCTTTTCACCTGCCTTGCGCTACGCCCTCGCGCCAGCGCCGCAGGCTCTGCGCCTCCTGCGCCAGCATGAAGGCGCAGCCCCCGGCGCGCTGGCAGTGCTTTGCCCCGAAAACGAAGCGCATCTTACCAGACTTGCCAGCATCGCAGCAGCCCACGGCTTCCGACTTGCCACCAGGACTGGTGACCGGACGGACCTGGCCGCCCTGCCAGTTGATCTGTCACAACTGGATCGGGTGAGCGTCCTCTCTGCCCGGGAAGGCAGGGTGCGTTTTCAGGCTGGCGCCAGTTGGAGTGACTTGAGCGAAGCCGCCACCGCCTGTCGACTGTCCGCGCCGGATGTGTTGCATGATATTTACCCGACGCCGGCAGACGCTGTGCTTGCCGGCTTCCTGCCCTGCGAGCGACAGGAAAGCGCCGCGGGCATCGTCACAGCGTATGAAACCGTCCTGCCCCCGGCAGGGACAAGATGGCTGGAACGCCTCTGGCTGTTTACAGGCCCGCTGGCGGCTGCGCAGTCCTTCGAGACATTCTGCCGCCAGCGAAACCCTGTATTTGCGCAGCTCATTACGCCACCCCTGCTCGATCTGGCCGCTCTGACCAGCAGCTATGAATTACCATGGCGGTTGAACAAAACCGCCCCCGCCTCCGGTCTCCGGCTTGTCTTTCAGGGACCATCGCTCGATGTGAAGTGCGCCAGTTTCGCTGCAAGCTGGCCACTGGAGAGCGCCTGGGGCAGACAATGGAACAGGGCACTGCCACGATTTTCTCAAGTAACCGAGGCGCTTTTTGCCGCCGGTGCGACACTTGTTTCCATACAATCCGAGACAAGCTGGGATGCCCTGACACGCACTGGCCAGGGACTGGGAGCCGCTCTTTCCAGCGCCGCAGCAGACTGGCCAAGCACCATGAAGATTACACCGCTCACCGGTGATGTCGTTACCTATGCAGGCGGCAAGCTGTCACTCAACAGCACTGTATTGGCGCCGCGTGATTATCTGGCGCCTTTCGACCAGTGGCAGGCAATCCATGAAGCTGGCCAGCGCAACCTCGATCGCTCTGTCGCGTCAGATGCCGCGCTATCAGACACACAAGCTGAGTTCTCCGAAGAAAGTCCTGAGTGGCAGGCCATCCGTAACGCCCTGCTCGATGAGAATGGCAGCTTGCGTCCCTTGCAGCCTGAAGCCGCACACCCTGACGATGAACGCCGTCATGGCTGAAACGCCTGTGCTGGATACGCGCGGACTGCGCTGTCCCCTGCCGGTTGTCAAAACCGAAGCGGCCCTGCGACGAATGTCTGCCGGGCAGCAGATCAGGGTCCTGGCAGATGATCCGCTGGCAGCGATAGACATTCCGCATTTCTGCCGTGACGCTGGCCACAAGGTCGAGGAATTGAAAACCGGCGCTGCTGAAGGGGAAAGCCATTGCGTCTTTCTGGTCACAGCAGGCGGGAAAATCGGCTCAAGCCTTTGAAAAAGCCGTTTATTTTCAAAAACCCCATCTTCCAGCGTTAACTTTTGTCCCTTGGGGAGTGCAATTTCTCTCGGAAAAGTGTTAACTATGGAGTTGGAGAGACTCGGCTTTATAGTGTTAACTGTAGTGGCGGGTCCGATGCGCGGAACACCGCCGTATCGTTCTGTAGCTCGAATATGGTGAGGGGTATTTCGGTTATGACATTCAAACGCACGACAAATCGCAAGGTTCTCTGGCGGCATGGTGCCGTTGCAGCGATTGCCGCGACATTCGGCATGATGATGACCGCACCGGCCCACGCCGACTATGAAGACGGTTTGCAGGCCTATAAAAATGGTGAGTTCACCAAGGCCCAGGATTTGTGGGTTCGCTTCGGCTCTGCCGGGGACATCCGCTCCAAATTGGCATTGGCCAACATCTATTCAGGCTTCACCCCCGGCAAGGCCAACTGCACGGAGTTCGGCAGCGCGCGCTTGCCCGAGGATGACGAAGAAGAACTGAAAACACGCCTGCGCGCCCGCACCAACGACCTGAATGATACAGGCGTTATTGTTGATCCTGATGAAATCAGCATCAAGCCAAAGCCGGAAAAGGCACTCGCCTGGTATATCCTCACTGGCTACCACGACTTTTATTCCTACAGCCAGAACCCGACTACAGAAGAATACGAAGCCAAGATTGTGGCTCAGCAGTGCATCATCAGCCTGCAACGCGTCATGCGTGACGATGAGGTTGTTCGGGCACAGAACATGGTCGAGGAAATCCTGGCTGGTGGGACAGATTATGATCTCTTCCGTCTCGCCATGATGTATCGCGCCGGTGCAGGCCTGCCAAAGGACAACATTCGCGCCCTGCAATACCTTATTGTCGCAGACAACAATTCCCGTTTCGGCAGTTCCGTTGGTAACGCCGAGCGCCGTATGCTCGAAGCAAGTATGCCGGAACTGGATCAACAACTCGCCGGTGACTTGGCTGCAAACTGGCAGCCGCCATTGCCGACAGCCTTCGAAGGCAAAACACCACGTGAGCTTGAACTCGCCCGCCTTGAAGAAGAAATCCGGGCCCGCGAACTGCGCCTTGAACTCGCCTCGCTCGAGGGTGAGTTTGATGACAATGAAGACCTGCTGCAAAGTGCCCTTGCCGCCCTTGGTTTTTATGGTGGCAAAATCGACGGCAGCGTCGGGCCGGAAACGCGCAATGCTATCCGCGCCTTCCAGTATGCTGTTGCACGCGAGGATATGAATATCACCTCGGAAGAAGCACGCGAGAAAGTCACCGGCTACCTCTCCAATGAGCAGAAAGTCGAGCTGATCGAACGCGCCGCACGTCGTGAACATCCGCAGTCCATGTATGTCTATGGTATCATGCACGCGCGTGGCATCGGTATTCCGATTGACGGGGCAGAAGCTGTCCGCTGGTGGGAAAAATCAGCCGGCAACGGGTACGCCCTTTCTCATTACGCTCTTGGCCGGGCTTATCAGCAAGGCATTTCGGGCAAGAACCCTGTCGCCCAGAACCTGACACAGGCAACATTCTATTACGGTCAGGCAGCGGCCCTCGGATATGCTCCGGCAGCAAAAGAACTGCGCCAGATGCGGTATGACTTTAATGCAGCTGACAATACGACGGGGAGCCAGAGATGAGCGGGAAAAGCAACTTTAACGCGGGAGTAGCAGTGATGCGCAAACATAAATCAGCCTACGGGATATTGGGGGGCCTTTGCATGGCTGCCTTGATGTTGCCGACAACAGCTGCGGCACAGTTTGGCGGATATCCGACACAAACACCACAAGAAGCTGCGGCGCAGATCGAAGCGCGCGAAAACGCAAGGCGTGACCGCGACGAGAACGAAGGTAAACCTACACGGCTGGTGGTCGATCAGTCCGTGCGCGGACCAGATGGGTATCGCACCATTCAGGCAGCCGTGAATGACATTGCCGAAGGCGGCGTCATCATTGTCATGCCGGGCGAGTACAATGAAAACCTGGACCTCACCAAAGCTGTGACCCTACAGGGGGATCGTGGCCCTGGCATGCGCGTGCGTATCGCGCCGCAAAATGGCAGCAAGCCTTGCATGACGTTCAGCCCGCAAAAGGAAAGCGCTCATCTGATGGTGTCGAACATCGAGTTCACGACTGTCGAGATGTCACACAGCGTTACAACCGGCAAGCCGGGCGCGAGCAATTCAGATGATTTGCGCAAGATGGCAAATGCGTCAGCCTACGGCTCCCAGCCTTGCGTGCTGGTTGAAGGCGGCGTCTTCACCATGAAAGAGTCCACGGTGACTGGCCTCGTTGATCAGTACAACGCCAATTATGCCGGTGCGAGCCTATACGAATATGCACGCAATGACATCGCCGAGAGCTACTACAGCCGTGATTGGGACAACGATCAGGCGCGCTATTACAAGGGCGCCATGGTGGAAGTTACCGGCGGCATCGCCACACTTGAGAAAAACATCATCCGTGGTGGTTTGGAAGGTGTGAGAGTTTCCCAAAAGTCCTCCTATCGGGACTCTACTTTTCTGGTCGACAATATTATCTCGGAAAACAGCCTGCATGGTGTCTATCTGACAGGCATGTCCGGCGTTCAGGCCGCTGCCAACTACATTGACGGCAACGGTATCGGCATCGCGTATAACGGCGAAGGCGAAGCCACGGTTGTCGGGAACAAAATCCAGAACAGCCTGACTGATGGTATGTATCTCGGCGAAAAGGCGCGTCAGATCACCATGAGTGAAAATTTCATCGCCAGTAACCGCGGCAACGGTATCAAGATCATCCGTGCCAATGGCTTCATTCGGGATGACAACACGTTTGAGAATAATGGTTGGGGCGGCCCTGACTTCTATGATGTGAACACACTCGATGCCGGTTACAACAATGTGCCGAAGATCGATAACTCCATCGCCGTGAACGTCAAAACTGACTGGCGTCGCGAGCAGCGGGATACACGCTCTCGCTGGTAAGCAATAACACACTCAAAATAACAGCGGGCTCAGGCCCGCTATTATTTTAATAAATATGTTCACTTTTTGTTCCTTGTGTGTTATGCTCACTCCATGCAAGAAACGCTTTTTACGGACAACCGGACCGAAACTCTTTGCGAAGTCGACAGGCGGCTGACGTCAGTCATCAGAACACGGGGCAAGAGAGACAGGCTTCCCCCTGCTCATCAACTGGTGCTCAGTATGCTCGGCAACAGAACCTATGACTTTCAGTCTCGTACAGCTTACGAAAAACTTCTAGCCAGCTTCCGCACCCTTGAAGCTGTCAGCTGCGCCACTCCTGAACAGATCATGCCCCTGATAGAAGGTGTAAACTTCGCTGACGTTAAAGCCGAGCGAATCCCCTCTGCCCTCAGTTACATCATCGCAGCGCATGGTAACCTCAGAATGGACTTTCTGAAAGACATGCCTACACGCTCTGCCCTTTCATGGCTGGGCAACATCAGGGGTGTTGGACGCAAAGTCGCGGCAGCAGTGCTGAATTTCAGTACTCTGGAGCGACCAGCTCTTGCGCTTGATTCGCATCACCTCAGGGTGATGTCACGGCTTGGCATCATATCACCGCGGTATAACGCTGAAAAAGCCTATGACCTCATCATGCCACTACTCCCGACGGAGTGGACCGCCAGAGTTGTTGAAGAGCATCACGTAAAAATCAAAATCCTTGGTCAACAGGTCTGCCATTTCAGCCATGCGATCTGTCACCAGTGCCCTTTGAGAGACATTTGCCCGTCAGCCTTTAATGTATCGCCTGATAACAAAAATTCTGTGCATGCGACTCAAAAGGATCGGATGCAGATAACGAGTGCCTTACCTCACGGGAAGAATAATCCTGAAAGTCGTTCCGTTTACACCGGTAGCGGCCAACCGTAACTCACCGCCATGCGCTTTCACGGCTTCCGATGCGATCGCCAGACCAAGACCTGTCCCACCCTGACGTTTGGAGCCCTTGAACGGTACGAACAGGTGGGCCTGCGCCTCCTCCGGTACGCCGGGCCCATTATCCCGCACATCCAGAATGATGTTGCCACCTTCATCGCGGCTGGAAAACGTGACTCTCGGCGCTTCAGTGCCTACCGACGTCATGACCTCGGCTGCATTCCGGGCAAGATTGAAAACCGCCCGGAAAAGCTGCATCCGGTCGCCCTGCACATTGCAGTCAGGCGACACATCATTCACGAAGGAGACAGACTGGTCATCTTCCGTGAACTGTTTCAATCCCTCGCTCGTCTCTTCCACCAGATCGAACAGGTTGACAGTGCTCACTTCCTTGATATCAGCCTGTCCGTAGTCAAGGGTTGCCCGGCACAATGCCACTGCCCGGTTCAACGCCTGTATAAGACGGGGGCTGAGTTTCTGGACGCGGGGGTCATCACTTTTTGCAAGCCGGTCGGACATCAGCACCGCGCTCGCCAGCACATTGCGCAAATCGTGATTGATCTTCGAGACCCCTTCTCCCAGAGCAGCCAGCCGTGTTTTCTGGCTAAGCGCCGAGCGAATTTCCATCTGCATGGATGCCAGCACTTTTTCGGCATCACCAATTTCATCCTGCCGCCCTGTTGGCACCATCAGCCTGGAAGCATCTTCCGGTTGCTCCTGAAATGCAGCCATGTTCTGGGTGATGCGTATCATGGGGCGCATGAAACTTCTCATGATACTGAGATAAATGCCTGCAGCAACAAACATGGCAATGAAAATTGACAAGGCCAATATGCCAGCGCTGTACGTCCAAAGCGCTCTTTGCAAAGGTGCTTTCTCCAGAAACAGCTCAATAGCAACATCCGGCGCTGCATCCGGGGTGCCCATCACCAGCAGATAGGCATTATCCGAAGAGAAAATGTTATAAAGCGCATCCCGCGTGAAAAAGAAATAGTTTGGATTGCGCAGGTCGATCTGGCGATACTCAAGGCCAGGCTTGCGCATCATGTCCGGGCCCAGAACAAGCTGACTACGACCATCCACTTCCAGCCGCACACCGAGTATTTCTGCTGTGGCATAAAGTTGTCTCACGGTCTCGTCATCGACCATGTTCTCCGGCGCAACCTCAAATGCCAGTGAGGTGAGATAAGCACGCTCAATCCGTTCACTCAGCCAGTCATATCGGAATTTTGCGACGGACGGGATGAACAGAAGGATCTCTGCCACAATGACAAACAGCACCGTCATCAACAAAAGCTGCACCGGCAAAGGCTGCCGGTGCGATCTGGCCTTACGCCAGAATTTGCTGAGGGGGTTACTGCTCATCTGGTGCTTGTAACGGCTGTTCAGTCAAAAATCGACAGCGTCTTTATCAGCGTGCGCGTTTTGCCCGAGAACAGCGTCGGCGTATAATATGCACCGGCGACACGCTTGTTGACCTCTCCGATGGTTGGATATGGCGCAATCATGTTGGTGAACGCCCGGATTTTCAAACCGTTCGCGACTGCCAGTGCCCAGGGGTTAATCAGGTCACCGGCGTTCTTGCCGACAATCGAGCAGCCCAGCACTTTGCCGCCCTTGCCAATGATCGCTTTCACCAGACCATTGGTTGCATGTTCAGCCTGTGCCCGGTCATTATCATCGAATTTCCATCTGGCCACAGAATACTTCTCACCAGCTGCCTTGGCCATTTCTTCCGTCATGCCCACATGCGCCAGTTCAGGGTCGACATAGGTCACCCATGGAGCATTCTCCTCACCATTTTTGACGAACGGAGACTTGAACAGCATGTGCTGAATGATGAGGCTGGCGTGATAGCCCGCCACGTGTGTGAACTGGCGGCCACCCGTGATGTCCCCGGCCCCGTAAACGCGCTTGTTCGTGGTGCGGAGTTTCTCATCAACCTTGATGCCACGCGGACCATACTCGATACCCGCCTTCTCAAGGTCCAGCCCGTCAAGATTGGCCTTGCGCCCTGTGGCAATCAGAATGTGACTGCCATTGATTGACTGCTCAACACCATCCTTTTCGAAGTTGACGGTGATATTGCCTTTCTCACCCGAGACAGAGGACACTTTCGCCCCTTCGCGCAGGTCCACGCCTTCTTTCGTCAAATTCTCGCGAACAACTTCCACCAGTTCCGGATCATCCTTTGACAGAATTGTGCTGCCTTCCAGCACGGTTACTTTCGCGCCAAGGCGCCGGTGGGCCTGAGACATTTCCAGACCGATTGGTCCCCCACCGATGATAATCAAATGTTCCGGCTGTTCTGTCAGGTCAAAGATCACTTCATTGGTCAGGAACGGCACTGTGTCCAGGCCTTCAATCGGCGGAATGAAGGCAGAAGAGCCGGTTGCGATCACAAAGAATTTTGCCTTGATGACGGTCTCGCCCGCCTGCACTTCGTTTTTGCTGATAAAGCGCCCGGCTTCCTTGATGACATTCACACCAAGTCCTTCATAGCGCTCCACACTGTCATGTGGCTCAATCGCGGCAATGACGCTGTGAATATGATTATGAACATTATGGAAGTCTACGGATGGTTCTACTGCTGTCACACCATATTTCGCTGCATCCCGCATGGTCTGCGCTGTCTTGCCCGCCGCCAGAATGGCCTTGGACGGCACACAGCCATAGTTCAGGCAGTCGCCGCCCATCTTCCCTTTTTCCAGAAGGACGACTTTTTTGCCAAGTTGTGAGGCGCCATAGGCAACTGACAGCCCGCCGGAGCCTGCGCCGATAATGCAAATATCGGCTGATATTTTCTTGCTCATGATAATTCTCTCAATTTCGTATTGTGGCTGCTGCCATAATGAGAGGCAGCAGCGTTTTGTTTCAAATGGTCGGCTTACTCGGAAGCCGCGCTTTCAGGCAGCTTCTTGCCGGTGACGCGCTTGATGATAATCGGCAGCGCCCCGAGGAATGCGAGGCCAATAAATGGCAGATAGACGCTCGGTTGCGAGAAAACAGACGCAAGTCCTGTGTCTTCAATGCTGGCTGTGCCCGCCGCAATCGCGTTGCCGATTGATACGTAAACAAACGTACCCGGAATGATGCCAAAGAACGTGCCGATCAGATAGTTGCGCAGCTTCACATCCAGCAACCCGGCAACAATGTTGACCAGGAAGAACGGGAATGCCGGCACCAGACGCAGGAGAAACATATAGCTCAGCTCATCTTCGCGGAAACCGGCTTCCATTTTCTTGATGACACCGCTCCCGGCGCGAGAGCGCAGCGTGTCGCCGAACGCCGTTTTGGCGAGCATGAAGATAATCACGGCCCCAATCGTTGCACCAAAGACAACCGCGATGGTGCCTTTCCATAAGCCCAGCAGGAAGCCCCCCACAACGGTGAAGATTGTCGCGCCCGGAAATGAGATCGCCACCGCCCCGGCATAGGCCAGCGCGAACAGAAGTGTCGCCAACAGGGCGTTCTGGCCTATCCAGCCATCAAGCGCCTCCTTGTTCTCAAGGATGATGTCAAAGTTGAAGTACTTGTTCAGACCCAACGCGAAGAAAAGGATCAGTGCCACCGCGATCACGCCGACGGGGATCAATCTCACCCAAATACTTTTCTTCTCAGTCTGTGTTGTCTCTTGTGCATCTGACATGGTTGTTCCCGCCTCTGTCTGTTGTGTAAGTGTATAATCCTGTTGAGGATCAGTGTCTGCCTGTTTGTTGCGCAGGCCAAAGGGTTCAGGCTTTGCCTGTTGTAAAGTCGTCATGATAAAATCTCTCTGGTTTGTTATTTACCGGGAGGAATGAGGCCTATTTGGCCTCATTCAGTGCCCAGTCATATTCATAGCCATCAATCCGGCTGACATTCGCCAGCTTCGCACGCAAATCATCATCCGCATAACGACGAACATGCGCCAGAACCTGTGTTTGTGAAGTGCCGAAATCTTCCTTGAACCATTTGTAGATACTGGAAAGCGTGACATCACCATCGCTGTCAAAAGAGACGCCGCGCGGATCGTTGACATAGCGGATCGCACCAGCTTCCAGTTGTGCCTCAAGCGTTGCACCTGTGTAAGGCTCGGCAACGAGGTTAGGGCAGCCGATGGAGGCGCAATTAACGGCATAATGCACACGAGGCTCATTAAAGTACTCGCGCAAGATATCATGCTCGATGTTATCGAGAGACAGGTCTTCACCGTTCACCTGCACCAGATCCATTTTCCAGGGACCCGCCGCAAAGACGCCGGAGCGGATATCGCGAATGGAATCGACCGGGTAATTGTCCAATATGACTTCGATCGTCACGGAGTTATAAAGGTTCACCCAATAGGCGAACGCCTCATCTTCGCTGAGGCGGGTCGGGTCAATCGCTTCCAAGCCGTCGATGTAATCTTTCAGGGCCTGCTTGTCTTCGGCGCTGACCTGCCCATAGGCAACAAGGTTGGGGCCAGTCTCTTCTGTTTTCAGATACTTGCCGAGAAAAGTCCCCCAGGCAGAGTGATCGACTGCTTCGGTCCGGTCACCGGTATATTGGGCGAAGGCTTCAGGGCCAGCCAGCGCAGGTGTCGCCAGCAGCGCAGCACTCGCCACCATTCCGGCAAAGGCAGTTTTCAGTTTTGTTGTCGTTCTCAAAATTGTCATGGTATCCCTCCGATACATTTCACGTTCAAAAAATCTTTTCCGATTCACACTGTCGCCGATTGCCGACCGCCTGAATATGCGCTCTCCATAACCTGTTTTAATCACCTGTGGTGTCACGAAGCGCTAGAGACACCACACATTCGCGTCAGCTTTCTGTGACTGATCTGGTGAGCGCTCCTGGTATATTTTCATGACAGAAAGATTTTGGGCCGGACACTACTTGACGGTATGGCAGCCATCTCGTATGTCCTCGTTCCTTGATTTAATTTCCGCCTGAAAGGCTCCTACGATGAAACGCACTTATCAGCCAAGTCGGCTTGTTCGCAAGAGACGCCACGGGTTCCGCGCCCGCAAGGCAACTGTTGGTGGCCGCAACGTGCTGGCTTCCCGTCGCGCCAAAGGCCGCAAGTCTCTGTCAGCATAAGCGCAGACAGCAGACCTCTCGCGCCATGACTGGCTCGACAAAAAAAAATAAATCTTCCGAAATCCGCTCTCTCAAAAAAAGAGCGGATTTTTTGCGTTTGCGTCACCCCCAAAAAAACGGCGGCTACTATCGATCAACTGGTGCGTTCCTGCTGCAGGCAGCCCCGGCAGCTGAAACTGCCTCCGCTTCACCGGAATCATCAGCATCTTTGCGTTACGGACTGGTGGTCACAAAAAAAATGGGCAACGCTGTTACGAGAAACCGCATAAAAAGACGGCTGCGGGCCTGCATAAAATCGCTTCTGCCCCTTTATGGAAAGCCCGGATATGACTATGTGCTGGTGGCACGACAGGCGGCGCTCAAACTTCCCTTTGCTGTAATGCTTGACGATCTGAAACAGGCCCTTGTATGGCCCGATAGCCCAACGGCGACGAAAAAATAAACCGCACGCCCGCTTAGACAGGACACACCTGGCCAATGGACCGAAATCTTCTTCTCTTTCTCGCTTTGACAGTCGGCACCCTCGTAATCTGGGAAGTGCTCATCATTCGCCCCCAACAGGTTGAATTACAGGCTCAGAGAGAGCTGGCCGAACAACAGGCCGCGACACAGGAAACTGCGGACTCCGTCGTGGGTAACCTTGGCAATACATCTGCGATCACCTCTGATGTGATGAGCCGGTCGGCAGCACTGGAAGCAGCACCGGGCCGTGTTCAGATCGAAACCCCTTCCCTGACCGGTTCTATCAACCTGCAAGGGGCGCGGTTTGATGACCTTCGCCTGAAAAAATATCGTGAAACCATCGACGATGACAGCGACATCATCACGCTCTTCTCGCCTAGGGAAACCGAGTTCGGCCATTATGCCCAGCAAGGCCTGCTCACGAATGCCGGTGATGGCCGCCGCGAAGTCTGGAGTGCACCGGAAGGCGCACGCCTCACCACTGACACGCCCGTTACGCTGACCAGAACACAAAACGGTCTGGACTATGCGATGACGATAAGTGTCGATCAGGACTACATGTTCACCATCGAACAGGCCGTCACGAACAATACCGACGGTGCGATTTCAGTTGCGCCTTACGGCCTGACCGTTCAGCGAGGCAAACCGCCGTTCCTCAAGAACTTCATGATCCTGCATGAGGGGCCGGTCGGTGTCATCGGCACGACGCTGCATGAGCGCAAATATAATAATGTCTACAAGCCCAACAAAGAGATCCTGGAAAGCGGGACAGGTGGCTGGGTTGGTCTGACCAGCAAGAACTGGCTGGCAGCGGTCATCCCCGACCAGTCGCTCTCCTATCGCGCGGAACTGGGCCATGAACCAAATACGACCAAAGATCGCCCCGTCTTCAATTCTCTTTATCGCGGGGACGAGACCCGGGTCGAGGCTGGCACGACCTACACCAACACGTCTTATATTTTCGCCGGGGCAAAGCGCGTCGATATTCTGAAATCCTACGAAAAGCCTGTTGAAGATGGCGGTCTCGGTATTCGTGATTTCGACAAGGCGGTCGACTGGGGCAACTTCTTCTTCCTCACCCGCCCGATCTTCACAGTGATGCACTTCTTTGCCGTTCTGACCGGCAATTACGGTGTGGCTATTCTGCTGCTGACCATTGTGGTCAAACTCCTGCTCTTCCCGCTGGCCAACAAGAGCTATGCCTCCATGGCCAATATGCGGAAGGTTGCGCCGGAACTCACGAAAATCCGCGAGCGCTACGAAACCGACAAGATGAAGCAGCAGCAGGAAATGATGGCGCTTTACAAGAAGCACAACATCAATCCGCTGGCCGGTTGCTGGCCAATGCTGATCCAGATGCCGGTCTTCTACGCCCTGTATAAAGTGCTGTTCGTTACCATTGAGACCCGCCACGAGCAATTCCTGTATATTCAGGACCTCGCAGATTCCGATCCGGCGATGATCTTCAACCTGTTTGGCCTGCTGCCTTATGATCCGTCCGCCATCCCGGTCCTTGGCTTTATCCTGGGCATCGGCCTCCTGCCCCTGCTCATGGGTGCCACCATGTGGGTGCAGATGCGCCTCAACCCGCCACCAACAGACCCTGTGCAGGCACAAGTCTTTGCGTTCATGCCGATCATCTTCATGTTCATCATGGCACCGTTTGCGGCTGGCCTCGTCCTCTACTGGTTCTGGAACACATTCCTTGGCGTTCTCCAGCAATATTACATTATGAAGAAACACGGCACCGAAGTGGACCTTCTGGGTAATATCAAGGCGACCCTGTCCGGCAAGACGCAGGACTTCAAGACCGAGAACGAGAGCAGCAGTACAAACCTGTTCGGCAAGTCTCCTTCTGAAAAAAAATCCGACGCAGATAAAAAGTCGGAAAACAAACCGGCTGAATAATGCCGGACGGCCTGTCGCAGGAGCATGGTCCTGAGGCACTTGAAGCTGCGCGCAAGCTGTTTGCAGGGCCTTGCGATTTCATGCTCGGCGTCGTCAGCATGGCGACCCTGCCTGATCCGGATGTGACGGAAGTGGCTTTTGCTGGCCGATCCAATGTCGGGAAGTCATCCCTCATCAATGCGCTGACAGGCCGGAATGCGCTCGCGCGCACTTCCAACACACCAGGCCGCACCCGCGAGCTGAATTTCTTTAATCTTGGAGGGAAACTGCGCCTCGTTGACTTGCCGGGATATGGATATGCCCGCGCGTCACGTAAGGAAGTCGCTGCTTGGACGGGTCTTATAAAGGATTACTTGCGCGGACGATCCGTGCTGCGCCGCGCCTGCATCCTCATCGACGCCCGCCATGGCCTGAAGGACAGCGACCGGGAGATCATGCAGATGCTGGATGTGGCCGCTGTTCCTTATCAGATCGTCTTCACCAAAGCGGACAAGATAAAACCTTCCGCTCTCGACATATTATCAGAGAAGACGGCGAAAGAGCTGAGCAAGCGCCCTGCGGCTTATCCCTTGCAAAGAGCCACATCGAGCGTGAGTTCGGAAGGCCTGCCAGAGCTTCGCGCCGACCTGATGGCGCTCACCTTCTGACACGTACTCCTCCAGCCCAGATTGGTGTTGAGAAAAGGCGCACCAGACCCTAGGAATGCAAGAACAACCTAAATGAACCGCAGCGAGACATCCATGAACATTTTCATCGACACCGCCGATACAGACGAACTGCAAAAAGCCTTTCAAACCGGGCTTGTAGAAGGCTGCACCACCAACCCGTCCCTGATCGCCAAGTCAGGCCGTGACTTCAAGGAAGTCATCGCCGAGATTTGTGAGATGACAGATGGGCCCGTATCAGCAGAAGTCGCGGCAACAGACTACGAGACGATGATGGCAGAAGCCATGGTGCTCGCCGAAATTGCTGATAACGTCGTCATAAAACTCCCCCTGACCATGGATGGACTGAAAGCCTGTCAGGCACTCAGCGACGAAGAAATCCCCACCAATGTCACACTGTGCTTCTCGCTGGCGCAAGCCTGGATGGCGGCAAAAGCTGGCGCGACCTATATCTCCCCCTTCATTGGTCGTCTGGATGACCTTGGCGAAAATGGCATGGACCTCATCCATGACATTCGTGCTCTTTATGACGTGCACGGATATGAAACAGAAATCCTGGCTGCATCGATCCGTTCCGTTGAGCACGTTGAACAGGCCGCACTTGCCGGAGCGCATGTGGCAACAATTCCGCCGAAGATCTTTAACGAGCTGTTGAAGCACCCATTGACAGATAAAGGGCTTGCGGCGTTCGTTGCAGACTGGGAAAGCACAGGTCAGTCGATACTGTAATTTCTGTCTCGCAGGATGTCTGATATATCGCGTCTTGGTTTCGGCTGCTCTGGCCCCTGGGGGATGCGCTGGTTTGATGAAAACCGCGCCATCAACTTGATCCGCACAGCAATCAGTTCAGGCATCACACAGTTTGACACAGGCAGTTTCTATTGCGATGGCGAGGCAGAACGACGCCTCGGACTGGCACTCAGCGACCTTGAGGCCAACGAGAAAGAAGCACTGACGATTTCAAGCAAAACGGGCACGCGCAAGAACACGCGCGGCAAGCTGGTGAAAGATTTCTCGGAAGGGACCATGCGCCATGATCTTGAAACCAGCCTGCAAAGGATCGGTGTTTCCCGGCTCGACATTCTCTATCTGCATGGCCCGGATGATGACAGCTTGCAGAAAGCATTACCGGTGCTTGTCGGCTTCAAGCAGCAAGGATTGATAGGCAACATCGGGGTTTGCGGCGAAGGAAGGGGACTGGAGGTTGCCACAAATACGCCGGAGGTTGACGTCATAATGGGCACCTTCAACATCCTGACACGCCATCATCAGGAGACTTTCCGCAAAGCGAAGCAGCAGGGCAAGAAAGTCGTTTCGATCGCCCCCCTGGCGCAAGGTCTTTATCGGCGGGGGTTTCTGCAACCACGCTCCCTGCCTGACCTCTGGTATCTCGCACGCGCCATCGTGAAGAACAGAACCGAGTTACGTCGTGCCCGTTCCCTGAAATGGCTGCATGAAGTTGAAGGCTGGAAAGCGAGCCAACTTGCGCTGCGCTTTGTGCTCGATCAAGCCGATATTGATACTGCCATGATGACAACCACGCGGCCAGAGCATCTCACGCTCAACATCGCGGCGACAGAACGCAACCTGCCCGAAATGCTGTCTGCAAAACTCGCCGCCCTTGCTGCATGAATTGAGCAACAGCATACGCTTGATTTTGCGGCGCACTGTGCCTAGCTATCTGTCTGATACTCAGACAGGACAACCATCATGGCAGACATCAACGCGGAAATTCAGTCAAAAATCGACGGCAACGACGTCATGCTGTTCATGAAAGGTACGCCGCAATTCCCGCAATGCGGTTTCTCCTCAACCGTCGTACAGATACTGGAATATCTGGGTCTCGAATATGGCAGCGAAAATGTTCTTGCCAGCGATGACCTCCGGCAAGGCATCAAGTCCTTCTCGGACTGGCCAACAATCCCGCAACTCTATGTGAAAGGCGAATTTGTTGGCGGCTGTGATATCATTCGCGAGATGTTTGAGAGCGGCGAGTTACGGGGCTATCTGGCCGAAAAAGGCGTGCTGAAAGCAGACGCCTGACGGCATAAGTCAGGGGCTAATGGCCAGCATATTTGGCTGCATGTTCAGCGTAATGCTCCTCGACCGGCAAAAAGCTGTTCGTAGCATCATCATAGGCTGTAACACCGCCCGTCTTGATATCATAAACCCAGCCGTGAATCTGTAGGGCCTTGCGTGCGAGTGCAGCTGCAACGCTCGGGTGGGTTCGCAGATGCTGCATTTGCAAAACGACGTTCTGCTCAAGCAGCATTTTCATGCGCTGGTCTTCACTTTGCCCTGCGCACAGCTCATCAACCACGGCAACGGCGGCGCGCGTATAGGACAGCCATTGACGCACATGCGGCAGATCACCGACCTGCTCCGGGTGCATGGCCCCTTTCATCGCACCACACTCTGTATGTCCGCAAACGACGATATGGGGCACTTTCAATACCGATACGGCAAATTCCACGGTCGCGGTAACGCCGCCCGTATGCTGGGAATGCGGCGGCACGATGTTTCCGGCGGTACGACAGATGAACAAGTCACCAGGATCGGTTTGCGTTATCATAGCGGTTTCAACGCGGGAATCGGAGCACGCAATAAACATCGCCTCGGGCGCCTGCCCTTTGCTTAGACGCTCAAACAGATCTTTTTTCTGCGGATAGATTTCGTTTTGAAATTTGACTACGCCAGCAGCAAAGCGGGGCATTAAAGACTCCTTTTTAACCAGAATAGCATTTTCCGACGTCAGGTGCCATATGCAGAAAACTGGTTTCAGACTGTCTTAAAATACTGATTCGAATATCCCGAATCCTTACATAAATCCATTATGCAACAATACCTCGATCTCCTCTCCCGGGCCCTGAATGAGGGCGCTGACAAATCCGACCGCACCGGCACTGGTACGCGGGCTGTTTTTGGACACCAGATGCGGTTCGACCTTGCTGAAGGTTTCCCTCTGGTCACCACCAAGAAACTGCACCTGAAATCCATCATTCACGAGCTGCTCTGGTTTCTCGCAGGTGACACAAACGTAAAATATCTGCAGGAAAATGGCGTCAGTATCTGGGATGAATGGGCTGACGCGGAAGGGGAACTTGGCCCTGTCTACGGGGCGCAATGGCGCTCCTGGCCCTCTCACAAAGGCGGCACCGTTGACCAGATTGTCTGGTTACTGAATGAAATCAGAACCAATCCCGATTCTCGCCGGCTCGTTGTTAGTGCCTGGAACCCGGCCCAGCTTGACGAGATGGCCCTCGCCCCCTGCCATTGCCTGTTTCAGTTTTTTGTCGCCGACGGCAAACTATCCTGCCAGCTTTATCAGCGTTCGGCCGATATTTTTCTGGGTGTACCCTTTAACATCGCCTCTTACGCCTTGCTCACACATATGATTGCGCAGGTAAGCAATCTGGAGGTTGGTGACTTCGTACACACGCTGGGTGATGCGCATGTTTACAGCAACCATTTCGAGCAAGCGAAAACACAACTCGCCCGGTCGCCGTTACCTTTGCCAAAACTGGAACTGAACCCGGATGTGACTGACCTCTTCGCCTTCCGCTTTGAGGACATCAAAATAACGGGCTATGAAGCACACCCTTCCATCAAAGCTCCGATAGCTGTATGATTGATCGCCAGACAAACCTCCCTATCGCCCTGGTTGTTGCAGCGGCCAGGAACAATACAATTGGCAGGGAGGGCAACCTGCCCTGGCGTTTGTCCGATGACCTGCAATGGTTCAAGAAGGTCACCACCGGGAAACCGGTCATGATGGGTCGGAAGACTTTTGAATCTATCGGCAAGCCACTGCCAAACCGCGACAACATTGTCATTACACGCAACCACTCTTTTGCCCATGATGATGTAACTGTGGCAACGTCTCTGGAGGATGCCATTGCCATCGCAGAAGCATTCGCACTGGCGCGCGGTTCTGAGGAAATCTGTATTATCGGTGGCGGCACAATATATGCCGATGCCCTTGCACTGGCGGCGAAAATCTACCTGACCCGCGTGGATGCAGACGTTGACGGCGACACGTATTTTCCTGTGCTGGCTGAAGATGAGTGGCAAACAGAAGAAGTTTCGCGCATCACCAGGAATGATAAAAACAACCACAATGCCCGCATGCTCATCCTGACCCGTTCCAGAGACTGACAACCGCCGTGCTGACTGCGATTGCCCGTTGTTCCCTCACGGGCTGTCATGCCATTCTTGCTGCAGGATTGTCAGATTTAGAGCCTTCGGAGACCCATAATGACCTATACCTGTTTCGACGTATCGCATGATAACGGCATCGCCCACATCCAGCTGTCACGCCCGGAAAAGCGCAATTCCATGGTCCTGGAGTTCTGGGACGAACTGCCGGAGCTGGTCCGTGAAATCGACCGTGACGGCAAGACCAAGGTCATTGTCATTTCTTCTACCGGGCCGCATTTCACAGCCGGTCTTGACCTTGCTGCCTTCGCCAATGTTACGGCCCACAGCGAGAGCAGCAACGAGGCACATGCGCAGGCAACAAAAGGGCTCGGCTTTTACCAGAATGTCCTGCGCATGCAGGACTGTTTTACGGCTCTTGAAAAGGCGCGTGTACCTGTGCTTGTGGCTATTCAGGGTGGTTGCATTGGGGGCGGCGTCGACATGGTGACAGCCTGCGACATGCGGTACTGCACGGCGGATGCTTTCTTCACGATTTACGAGATCAATATCGGCATGACTGCTGATGTCGGCACTTTCCCGCGCATTCTGAACCACCTGCCGGAAGGGATTGTCCGTGAACTGTCTTATACAGGAAGGCGCATGTCAGCCGAGGAAGCAAAGTCACTCGGCCTTGTAAATGCAGTGTATGACACACAAGAAGCCATGCTCGAAGGCGTCATGGACGTGGCCCGCGAGATTGCCACGAAACCGCCAATGGCGATTTATGGCTGCAAGAATATCATCACTTATGCCAGAGATCACTCTACGGATGATACGCTTGATTATATCGGGATCTGGAATGCCACCATGCTGCAACAATCCGAAGTAATGGAAGCAATGAAAGCCAAACAGACCGGTGAACCGGGTGACTTCGCTCCCCTGCCCCCATTCCGAAAGGTTGCGGGCTAAACAGCTAATCAAGCCCGATCACCAAGTTCTGAGCCATGCGCCTAACTCGGGATCACCCTGAACGGCACGCTGCACCCCCAGACGGGCCGCAGCCTCAATGAGATCGGCATCGCAGTCCGAGATATTGAAGCGTGTTGGCACTGCCTGTAATTGTTCTGCCAGTGTCGCGTTACGCTGTATTCTGCTGGAGCAGCTTTCTGGCCATTGTGATGGCACATGGTCTGAATACCTTATACGAACAATCTTAACCGGGAAATCGAGATCCTGTTCCCGTTGCGCCCAGACAATAGACTGGTAGGCATCGCCGCGTGTGTTGGTGATGCTGACGACACGACCCGGATCACTCGTCCAGAGACGCAGATTCCTGTTGGCAAGGTTCGCCTCAATGCTTTCTCGTTTGCCTGCATCGAAAGAGAAGATTATCGCGCGAGCCGGTCCCTCTCCGCGCATGTCCTGACGCAGCAGAATTTCCTGTAATGTTTCAACGCCGGTATTTTCCAGAATGCCGCCATCACCCAGATGCCAGTATTGAGTGCCGGTCGTGTTGCAGGCTGGCGGTACCTCAATGGAAACAGGCCCCAAAGCGGGTGGAAAAGCCGCTGATGCAGCGACAGCAAGCGCCAGAGGAAAATCATCCGGTGTTGGCGCGTTACACTCCTTCAGACTGAAACTCCGTGCCGTGAGCGTCCTGTTCTGCAAATGCCCCGTGGGATTTTCAACAACGGGTATGGCGAAGTTGGAAAAAACGAACCTGCGACCATCATCATAACTGGCCGCGTTGATGAACAGGGCCCTGTCCTCGGGCAGATCACCAAAAGTCTTTTGGCCGAGATATTTATTATCGAAGGCTTCCTGCAAGGATGTGATGCGACGTGTAGGACTTAAAAAGCGGTTCGGGTGCAGCACCTGCCCGACTTCCATCGGCAAGAAGTAGTTTTCCCGCATTGCGGCCTTGTAGCGGGCAAAGTAATTTGCCTCGCAGCTCGCTTCATTTTCTGGCGCCAGTTGCCCACACGTTTCAGGTGGCGAACCAAGCAGATAAGAGGAGGCCATACTGCCGCCAGAGACACTTGAAACATGTGTCACCTGCTCAAGGATGCCTGCTTCATGCAGCGCTTCTGCGCCCGCAGCAGCAAAAAGCGCAGCGCGACTGCCACCACCTGAAAAGGCAAGGCCAACAAAGTCTTCACTGGCTGACGGCGCAGGCAGCACTGAAACAGCACTCTCCTTTGCCTGTTCTGCATCCCAGACATAATGAATGCGGTCCGGCATAAACGCCACGCAGCCATTCAGCACGAGCATGCAGAGCAAAACAGAAAGATACTGACCTATTGCGGTAAGATTGAAACCTGACTTCATGCACCCCTCCCATTTGCATCTCTCTCACCCTACAGCTTTTACAGGGGCTTAACAAATGCGGCGTGATTGCAGCCGTGAAAGCAAAAAAGCCGCCGCGTTTCTCACGCAGCGGCTTTGTTTCGTCAGGAGGTAATCTCTATTCGGACTCTTCGCGGATCAGCTGGTCCATGAAACGTACACCCCAACCAGCGTGGCCTTTTGGCGTGGTCGGATTGCTTGAGTCGCGCCAGTCAACACCGGCTATGTCGAGATGCACCCAGGGCTGGTCTTCATCAATAAAGGTGCCGACAACCGCAGCACCGATGGAAGCGCCCGGCGAGCCACCTGTGTTCTTGATGTCCGCAATATCAGACTTGATCTGATCGAAATGGCTCGGATGCAGGGGAAGTGGCCATACGTCCTCGCCGGCACGCTCGCCGATTTTCATCATGTCCAGGCTTGTTTCGAGATCGCGCGTGATGACCACGGCGTAATCATCCCCCACAGCACGCGCTGCAGAGCCGGTTAGCGTTGCGATGTTCAACAGCAGGCGCGGATTATAATTTTCCTGCGCATACTGAACAGCATCGGCCAGAACCAGACGCCCTTCTGCATCCGTGGAAATGATCTCAATCGTCTTGCCACCCATCGTTGTCAGAACGTCACCAGGCCGGATCGCATCCTGGCTTGGCATGTTTTCGGCTAAAGGCAGAAGGCCAACGATATTAACAGGCGCTTCGCGTTTGGCTGCCGCGTAGACACTTCCCGCTACGGCTACAGCCCCGGAGAGGTCTGACTTCATTAGCCACATGCCATTATTGGGCTTGAGGCTGATACCGCCTGTATCAAAGGTGATCCCCTTGCCAACCAGAGCAATTGGATCTTCATTCGCACCAGCACCATTATAACGTATCACAACAAGACGTGGATCATTGATAGAGCCAAGACCAACGCCCATGAGCGACCCCATGCCTTCGCGCCGAATATCTGCTGCATCCAGAACCTCAATGCGCACATTTCGCACGCCACTGAAGAGTGTGCGCACACGATCTGCGACAATTTCGGGATAGACTTTGTTACCGGGCTCAGTGCCAATGTCCCGTGCGAAAGTCACGCCTTCGACAACGTAGCGCAAGTCAGTATTATATAGCGCTCTGTCCGCAGACGATGAATTGGACATAATCTTTACAGAGTTTGTGCTGTCTTCCTCATCATTGTCAGATTTGTATTTGTCAAAGCTGTAACTGCGCAGGGCAAAGCCTTTCGCAAGCCAGGCACCTGCCGCCTCAACATCGGTTTCAAGATTACCTGTAATGAGTGTAGAATCCTCTTCGGCATGAGCTGCTGCATGGCCACCAAGATCTGCCAGCTTGCGAGGCGTGAGGTCCTCATCGCCTGTACCCACGACCACAACCGTCTCATAAGGCGTCATCACATGGAGTTTTAGAGAAGCCCCGAAGTCACCGGAAAAGTCTGCCTGTTCCAACGCTATGGACAGTCGGCCACCAGTTGCTTCGTCGACTGCCTGAATGGCGGGGCTCATTTCAAGATCTTCCCCGATCATGAGCACAAGATTACCGTCCACGTCATTTTGCGGTGAGGTAAAGTCGAAGCTCACTTCTGCCTTGGCAGCACTTAGCACCGTTGCAAGGCTAAAACCGGCCGCCGCCAGCAACTTATATCTTTTAGGCATAATAACTCCTTTTACATCTCGGATTTGAGATTACACGATTTCGACATGGCATCCAGCCACTGCCATTTACCTGAACATTAATACACCATCACACATAGAAGAAACGAAATGAACAAAGCATCACGATAGGAATTTGCTATCTTGAGTGTCACTTGCGTAAGCAGGTTGTTTTTCGCAAAGGGCATCTTATTTTAATTTCAGAAATTACTGAAATTACGGGAGCGGCATGAATATCGGAGAAAAACAGAAGGCCTTCATCCTGCATTTTGGAGAGATGGGATCACGCTGGGGGATCAATCGCACCGTCGGTCAGATCTATGCCCTGCTGTTTCTGTCATCTCACCCACTGAACGCGGAAGATATTACGCATAAACTGGGACTCTCACGCTCCAATATATCCATGGGGCTAAAAGAGTTGCAAAGCTGGAACCTCGTCAGGTTGAAGCATCTTGATGGTGATCGGAGAGATTACTTCACGACCCCGGAAGACCAGTGGGAAATTATCCGCACACTCGTGAATGAACGCAAGAAACGCGAAGTTGATCCCACCCTTACCTTCCTGCGCGAAGCATTGATGGAGGACCCGGCAACAGAAGAAGATGCCCACGCCCACGCGCGCATGGCAGAAATGCACGAGTTAATCGAACTCCTCACCGGCTGGTATGATGATGTTAGCCGGATTGAAACCGAAAGACTGATTCAGTTGTTCAAGCTGGGGTCACGCATTCAGAAAATTGTCGAATTCAAAGACAAATTCAAAATCATACAAGGCGGCAAAGACTCCACCACAGAAATGAAGGACTAACCTGATGGAACTGGACCCCCTCATCCTGTCGCGCATTCAGTTTGCCGCGAATATCTCCTTCCATATCCTGTTCCCGACCATCACCATCGCGCTTGGCTGGGTGCTGCTTTATTTCAAGGCCCGCTACAGCTTCTCAAAAGACCAGAAATGGATGGATGCCTATTTCTTCTGGGTGAAAGTCTTTGCCCTGACATTCGGGCTAGGCGTGGTTTCCGGAATCACGATGAGTTTCCAGTTCGGCACCAACTGGCCGGGTTTTATGGAAACCGTCGGCAACATCGCCGGGCCGCTGCTGGGGTATGAAGTGCTGACAGCATTCTTCCTTGAAGCTGCCTTCCTTGGCGTGATGCTGTTTGGCTTTTCGCGCGTGCCCGGATGGCTGCATACATTATCCACGTTTCTTGTGGCTTTCGGCACAACCCTTTCAGCTTTCTGGATTTTGGTTCTGAACTCCTGGATGCATACACCACAAGGGTTCGAGATGATTGATGGTGTAGCTCACGCCACGAACTGGGTTGGGATCGTTTTCAATCCGTCCATGCCGTATCGTCTGGTCCATATGCTTCTCGCATCCGGCCTGACATGCGCCTTTCTCATTGCTGGTCTTTCTGCCTATCGCTGGCTCAAGAATGATCGCAAACCCGGTGTCATCGCCGCCCTACGCACCGGTGTGTTCCTCGGTGCCATCCTGATCCCGATGCAGATACTTGCAGGTGACCTGCATGGCTTGAACACGCTGGAACACCAACCGCAGAAAGTCGCTGCGATGGAAGGGAACTGGGACACAGGCCCGAATATACCGCTGTTGCTTTTTGCCTTGCCCGATGAAGAGGCGCGCACGAACCATTTTGAGATTGGTATTCCGAGTGGAGCCAGCCTTATCCTGAAGCATCACGCAGACGGCGTCGTGCCCGGCCTGAACGATTATGCTGGTGAGCATCCGCCCGTTGCACCGCTGTTCTTAGGCTTCCGCATCATGGTTGGTATTGGACTGTTGATGCTGGCTGTATCCTGGTGGGGGGCCTGGCGCATCTGGCGCAAGGGAGGCATTTCTCCGCTGATGGCACGGGTGCTGCTCGGCATGACATTCTCCGGCTGGGTCGCCACACTGGCTGGCTGGTATGTCACTGAGATCGGTCGCCAACCCTGGCTGGTGCATGGTGTGCTGATGACCAAAGACGCTGTTTCCGACGTTTCCGGCGGCATGGTTGCAACCACCCTGTTCTTCTATCTGGCAATTTATGCGGCACTGCTGATCGCCTATATCAGTGTCCTCTTCTATCTTGCCGGACGCAGGCGGGCTGATGCGCCGCGCGCAACACTTGGCCCAAGGCCAGAACCCGTCGAGGCACCAGCCCGGATGCCCGCAGAATAAGGAGAGAGTTATGTCCGGAGATTTTGCATTTCTGCCATTCATCTTTGCCTCTCTGATGGGGCTCTCCATCCTCATTTATGTGGTGCTGGACGGCTTTGACCTCGGGATCGGTATTCTTTTTCCTCTTACAAAGGACAAGGAACAGCAGGATCAGATGATCGCCACTATTGGCCCGTTCTGGGATGCCAATGAAACCTGGCTGGTGCTGGCGGTCGGTCTGCTGCTGGTCGCTTTTCCTGTCGCCCATGGCATAATTCTGTCTGCGCTCTATCTGCCTGTTTTTGTGTTGTTATTCGGGTTGATTTTACGGGGTGTCTCTTTCGAGTTTCGCGCCAAGGCGGACATTCGCCACAAGGCGCGCTGGGACTTCGCCTTTTTTGCTGGCTCCCTGATGGCTTCGCTGGCGCAAGGGTTCATGCTCGGCATCTACATTATGGGTCTTCAGTTTACGGCTGTTTCGATCGTCTTTGCCTGCCTGACGGCCCTTTGCCTTACTTCCGGCTACGCACTGATTGGTGCCGGCTGGTTGATCCTCAAAACGGAAAATGACTTGCAGACACAAGCTATTGACTGGGCGCGCAAGGCGTTGTGGCTCAGCCTGATCGGGATGGTGGCTGTCTCTGTGGCTTCGCCCCTTGCTGATCCACGCATTTTCGAAAAATGGTTCTCAGTACCGGAAATTATCCTGCTGGCGCCACTGCCAATCCTCTCCTTCATTTGCTTTGCCGCGCTCTGGATTGTGCTGCGCCGCCTGCCGAAATGGGGTGACAGTTTTTCCTGGTTGCCGTTCAACCTGACCATGGCCCTGTTTGCCCTGGCCTATATCGGCCTTGCCTATTCCTTTTATCCTTATGTGGTACCCGGACAGATGACTGTCTATGAAGCCGCCGCCGCGCCGGAGAGTCTCGTGATTATTCTGATCGGTGCGGTGTTCGTCTTACCGATGATCCTCGGATATACGGCTTTGTCCTATTACATCTTCAGAGGCAAACTGACGGAACTGCGTTACGACTGAGCTTAATCAAGCTGTTCAGGCGACACACCAAATGTTTCAAAGATTTCAGGCGTGATGCGCTGCGGTCTCCCTGTCTGCCGGTCCAGCATGACCCATGTGGTGCGGGCCCGAGCCGAAAACTTGCCCGCGCCTTGTTTTCGAATATCCACATGACGATCGAAACGCGGGCCTGACGCCTTCCCCAGCCAGGTGCGGATTTCCGCCTGCTCGCCGGGTAGTATCGGATCACGATAGTCGATCTCATGTCTCAACACGACGAAATGTACCCGCTGTTGCAGGTTGTTCGGCGCGACCATGCTCCAGTGCCTGACAGCAATGTTCTGCACACAGCGGACATAGACGATATTGTTCACATGTCCCAACTCGTCAAAATCCTGCTCCTCTGGCATCCATGTCATTTTATACGCGGTGTCAAAACTGTATGCGCCATAGCCCGAGGTGTTCATATATGCTGTTCCGGTTCATTCCTGCGATCCTGCAGCAAGGCGCAAGACTGCGCCCTGCGCTTGCCTAATTATGAAATGTTTCTGATAACATGGCTTACTAGCTGGAGGAATTCCCATGTCAGAAAGCCGGAAAGGCACGATTGAAACCCCTGAGCGTCTCAAGTTTGATGAGGCAAAGCTGGATGCCTATCTGGCCGCCCATGTTGACGGATATGCCGGACCACTTTCAGTCAAGAAATTCGCTGGCGGGGAATCCAATCCGACATATCAGCTGACCACGCCAACACGTAAATACGTGCTGCGCCGCAAGCCGCCCGGAAAACTGCTGCCCTCTGCACATGCCGTTGATCGCGAGCATCGTATCATGACGGCACTCGGTCAGCAGGGCTTTCCCGTACCCAAAACGTATCTTCTGTGTGAGGATGATGACGTCATTGGCACCATGTTCTATGTCATGGATTTTCTGGAAGGGCGTACATTCTGGGACTGGGTAATTGGGGAGGTGCCAACGGAAACCCGGCGGGATTACTTCAACGCCGCCATTGATAATATCGCTACCTTACACAAGTTCGACCCCGAAGTTGTTGGCCTTGGTGATTACGGCAAGCCGGGCAACTATTTCGGGCGCCAGATCGGGCGCTGGACCAAACAGTATCAGGCGGCAGAAACCGATACGCATGAAAATATGAACAAGCTGATTGACTGGCTGCCTACTGCCATTCCTGACGATGAGGCCGTCAGTATTGTTCACGGTGACTATAAGATTGATAATCTGATTTTTCATCCGGAAGAGCCAAGGGTTATCGGGACACTGGACTGGGAACTGTCAACACTCGGTCATCCGCTGGCGGACTTTGGGTACTTCCTGATGCCATGGTGTCTGCCGCAGGCGACATCCATGGGCTACAGCGATATCGACTTTGCCGAGATGAACCTGCCGACCCTGGACGAAGCGATTGACCGCTATTGCGACAGCACCGGCCGCTCCGGCCTGCCTGATATCAATTTCTGCATGGCCTATTCCATGTTCCGTCTCGCAGGCATTGTACAAGGCGTTTACGCGCGCGCGCTGCAAGGCAATGCGTCATCAGAGAAAGCCAAGCAGTACGGCATGTTCGTGCCGATGCTGGCCAATTCCGGCTGGGCTTTTGCTCAAAAGGCCGGGGCTTGATTATACACCCTCACCCTTCGGCAAGCTAAGGGATGAGGGAAAGAATTTGATTATGACACTTCCTCTCTCCGAGCCTGTCGAAGAGCGAGGGTAAGTCTGTCATTCAGCACACATATCATCTGAAATATTTTTTCAATCTTGCTGACGCCTCCCGCAGGACCTCTGGCTGCTTGCAGAAGCAGAAGCGGGCGAAATTTTTTGGCGCATCCGGATCATCTTCCATATAGAAAGAACTTATGGGTACAGCAGCAACGCCTGCCTTCGCAATCAGCTTCTTGCAGAAAGACATGTCGTCTCCATCATAACCAACGTCACGAATATCCACCGTGAGAAAGTATGTCCCTTGTGCCGGGGAAAGGTTGAATCCGGCACCGCGCAATCCTTCAACCATAATGTCGCGCTTCATCTGCATGTCTGCGACAAAATCATTATAATAGCTGTTATCAAACCCGAGTCCTTCCGCCACCGCGAATTGTAGATGCGGCTGGATTGTGTAGGACAGAAACTGATGAGTCTTGGCCATTGCCTCAATGAGATGGGCCGGGCCGGTTGCATAACCAATGCGCCAGCCGGTCATGGAAAAGGTTTTTCCAGCAGAGCCAATCCGCACACAGCGCTCTGTCATATCGGGCAAGGTCATCAGCGGTCTGTGCTTGAGGCCATCAAAAATCAGATGTTCATACACCTCATCACAGACAGCGATCAGATCATGCGCCCGGATCACCTCTGCCAGCAGGGTCAATTCGCTGTCCGTTATCACCTGCCCTGTCGGGTTATGTGGTGAATTGATCGCGATAAGTTTTGTTTTCGGTGTGATGGCTGCGCGTAATTTTTTTTCATCGACGCGCCAGTCCGGCGGCGTCAAATGCAGCACCACAGGCGTTGCGCCAGCCGCCTCAACCATCGGTGCATAGCTATCGTAAAATGGGGCAAAGAGAATTGCTTCGTCCCCTGGTTGGAGGAAGCCCAGAAAAGCAGCAGCGAGAGACTCCGCCGCCCCGGCCGTAACAAGCGTCTGGGTCTCCCAGTCTACATCC
>JALEGJ010000049.1 GCA_022763115.1 Aquisalinus sp. | reverse complement strand
CAGCGAACAGCCTGCCGTGATGTAACTGTAAAGCCAGCGTGTCCAGCCACCCTTTTTCAGCTTCGTCCAAAGTCGCGCGAGCACCGGCAAATCTGGTAAGTTTGAGCTGCTGGTTGTTCAGCAATAGCTCCATAACGCCCTGGCACGCCGCAACTTTAGAGATGTGGCGTGCAACACCCTCTCTGTCAAGTTCAGGATCACTGCTAATGATAAGAATAACCTGCTGTAAAAGGCCGGAAAGCTGCGGGTCTGCCAGTTGAAGGTCGAGAATTTTCTCTTCGAGGCGTTCGAAAAGCTCGGGATGGTTCACAAGCGTCAGCACCAGCAGCGCCTCGCGGGTCCAGACCGAATTGGACTGCCCTGTGCGCTGGGTTTTCAGGGCCGGGCTCGCTGTCGGCGCTGGCTGATACGGGAATTTCTTGCCGAAGCCCCCTTTGCGAGAGGGCATCATGGCCGGGCGCGATGGCGCACCACTTTGTTGCGGGCTCAGGCGCTCAAGGAAATACGCGCCATAGGCGTTACGCACATCCTTGTCGCCAATACCCTTGACCAGATTGCGCAAATGGCTGCGAAACGCCGCCACACGCTCTGGCGTATTCAGGGGCTTCGCGTCTTTCTCACGATCCCAGAGCACATCCGCCAGCGGCATCGCGGCATCGAGAATTTCCCGAAATGCCGCAGCGCCCTTCTCCTTGATGAAGTCGTCCGGGTCCTGCCCCTCGGGCATGAAGGCAAAGCGCAAGGACTTGCCCGGTTTCAACTCCGGCAGCACCCGATCAATCGAGCGATGCGCTGCCTGTCGCCCGGCCCTGTCACCATCAAAACAGAGGATCGGCTCATCACAGGCGCGCCACAGCAGCTTGATGTGGTTCTCGGTCAGGGCCGTCCCCAGGGGCGCTACAGCATTGCCAAATCCGGCCCCGGCAAGGGCAATCACGTCCATATAGCCTTCGCAGACAATCAGCGGCTGCCCGGTCTCTTTCGGCATCTCGGCTGCCGCCCGTCGCGCCTGCATGTAATTGTACAGCACATGCCCTTTATGGAAGACCGGCGTTTCCGGCGAGTTGAGGTACTTGGCCTGAACATTTTTCTCCAGCGCCCTGCCCCCGAAGGCGATCACCCGGCCCCGCCCGTCAAGGATCGGGAACATCAACCGATCCCGAAACCGGTCATAAGGTGCGCCGCCATCATCCGGCTGGATCAACAGGCCCGCTTCAACCAGCAAGCCGGGCGCAAAGTCCTTGTTGATGAGATAATCTTTCAGGGCCGAGCGGCTGGCTGGCGCATAGCCAAGACCAAACTTCGCCTGTAACGCGCCCGGCACCTGCCGCAATTCCAGATAATCAGCGGCCTTGCGTCCATCCAGCCGTTGCAGGCTGCTCGTAAAAAACGCTGCCGCCGCTTCGCAGGCCTCGATCACGCCCTTGCTCTTTTGCTCGCGCTCGCGCTGCTGGGGCGTGTCCTGCGGGATTTCCATCCCTGCCTCTTCCGCCAGCCGCGTCACCGCCTCCACGAAAGTCAGCTTCTGGCCATCCATCAGGAAGCCAACAATGTCGCCGCTTTTGCCGGAGGAGAAATCGAAATACCGCGCCTTCTCGTCATTCACGTAAAAACTGGGTGTCTTCTCATTGGTGAAGGGCGACAGGCCGCACCATTCACGCCCCTTTTTCTGCAGCTTGACATATCGCCCGATCACGTCAGACGCGCGCAGGCGCGCGCGCAACTCGTCCAGAAAATCAGGTGAAAACCGGGGCATGGTCCCAAAATAGGCGCAGATGTGATTCGCTTCAATCAGCGATTCTCCCCAGCTTGCACCATGGCGGGAACCGATACACCCGCCAGACATTTTAACCGGCATATCGCAACATCCGCCCTGTCACAGGAGACACACCATGAAGAAGCCCACCGCCCTGCTCACCTCAAGTCTCATTGCCTTTGCCTTGGCAGGGTGCGTCACGCCGAGCCAAAGCCAGAATGCAAGCCGAAACCAGGGCTATGAGCAAAGCCGCACCACGGAAGGCTATCGCACTTACGATCAAGGCACCGTCGCTGACGAGGCAGAAAAGTTTTTCGGCGGCGCGTCGGCAGGCCTCGCTGATGTGCTCAACCGCGTTTTCACCGATAAGGGGCGCCCACAAGGCTATATCGCCGGTGAGGAAGTTGCCGCGGCTGCCGGTGTCGGCCTCAGATACGGGAACGGCTACCTCTATCGCCCCGGTCAGTCACCGGTGCGCGTCTTCTGGACAGGCCCGTCTTTCGGGCTGGACGCTGGCGGTAACGCATCAAAGGTATTCACGCTCGTCTACGACCTTGGCGACACGGACAGGTTGTTCCAGCGGTTCCCCGGCGTTGACGGCTCCGCCTATTATGTCGGCGGTGTCGGTGTGAACTATCAGCGCGATGGCCAAACCGTCCTCGCCCCGATCCGCACCGGTGTCGGCCTGCGTGGCGGCGTGAATATCGGGTATCTCAATTACACAAGGAAATACACGGTCGTCCCGTTTTAGGGGCGATCCTGATAAATCAGTGCCCGTAACCCTCACGCCGCACTGGTGTTGAGCGCTGTATCATCGCTCTCGCGGGCATCAATGATTTGAAACTGCACCCCCGCCGCAAGGTCCATCAGTATATGGAGGATGATCGCGGGCCAGAGAGAGCTGCCTGTCAGATAAACGGCTGTCAGGAAACCGCCAACCAGTGCGGTGCGGACAACGCCGGCAAAGCCCTGATAAGAATGCGCGCAGCCAAACAGTATGACTGCTGTGACGGCTGCGGCAGCAACCGGCATATAGAGCGCCAGAAAAGCGATCAGGAACGCACGGAAAATGACCTCTTCCGTGATACCCGCCGTCACTGACAGCAATTTGAAGCGGAGGTGTTCCGCGTTGGTCCGTGGGCGCATGAAATCAATATCGAGCGCATTTAGTTGGTCACGTATCTGTTGGCGCAAGCGGGCAGACATGGCTGGCCCGGCAATGGAATAGGCAAGATACACAACGCCCAATCCGACCAGCCCCCAGGCAATCCAGCCGCGCCAGCCGGACGCTGTCGCCGTCAGCCCCAATTCCGCCAGCGTGCGCCCGGAGATGAGCCACCCTGCCACACAGGCCACCGTCAGCCCCCAGAGCCAGAGCATCGTGCTGTTATAGATCGGCAAGCGACTTGCCTCATCCGCCTCTGGCGTGCGCCTCGCATTTTCCCACCAGGCATACATCAGATAACCAAGGATCATGACGGCAGGGACAATCAGCGGCCACTCCAGATCTGTCGAGAGAAGTAATTCGTTCATTCTTGTGTGCCTTCCTTGTTGTGCTGTAACTGATAGCGAAAATTACATAATGTGAATGCGAATTCTCGTTCTCATATAAGGGTGAAAAATTGGCAGGACAAGGGGAAAAAACCGCGCTGCAGGCGCGCTCGATCCAGACGCGTAACAAGATCGTGTCTGCATTCGAGATGTTACTGAAAGAAAAAGCGTTTGAGGACATCAGCGTCGCCGAAATCGCCAGCAAGGCTGGCGTCTCCGTGGGCGCGATCTATCGCCGCTTCGAGAACAAGGACGCCTTCATCCCCCTCATCCTCGATACCTACAAGAAGCGCATAGAGGCCTTCGCCGCTGATCCGGCAAACCACTTTGCGCCCGATCCGGAAGCAGGCCTGTTCACGGCCCTGCAGGAGATGACGCAGCTCGCCTGGCGCTTCCTTGAGCAGGACGGCAACTTGCTGAGAGCAGCCTACATCCATGCCCGCACAAGGCCCGATCTCGTCGGTGATGAATGGGACGATCTGCTCGCCGCCAGTGCCGCCGGCTATGCCCAGGTGCTCCGCCTCTTTGCCGGGGAAGTTCAGCGTCCGGACATTAACGAGGCCGCCAAAATGACCCTCTATCTCCTGAATGTCGGCATCGTTGAATTCGGCCTCTATCCAAAGGAAGGCCCTGCCGCCGTCCTGACGATGACACCGGAGGCATTCACAAGGTCCCTCGCCCGCGCGATCTATGGATATCTGGTGACAGCGGATTAGGGATGCGGGGTCTCATGCCCCGAAACTTCGTCTGAGCTATGGCCTGTTCAGAATCCCCCCAAGCCCGTCCCTGAATGTATTACTAAGCTCATCAAAACCGTTACTTTCTTCTGTCTCAGGTAATGCTGAGTTAGCTATGCTCTGGCAACGCTTGATCAATTGGTCATCACCAGTTCTCTTGCAATCTTCAAAGGCGATAAGCACTTCCTCTGTCCTGCCAAGTGACAGAAGTGCTTCCATTTTACCTAAGATAAACTCTTCAACAGAGAATCTGACAGCTCCCCTGTCCAATGTTTCGATAGCCCTATCGCCATTTCCCTGACGAATGTAAGTGGAAGCGAGATTCTTGAAAGCCCGTATTGGTGCATCACTTCGGTTGGTAGCCCTGGAAAAAAGTCGTTCTGCCTCAAACAAGTCACCAGCAGCAAATGCAACGCTGCCAGAGGCAAGCAAGTATTGCATATTGGACATACGATCGCCTGAAGTGACAGTAGCAAGAGCTCTTCGTGCGCCCTCAATGTCACCCCTAGCAAGAAATGTCATAGCAGTTCTTGCAACAGCAGCAGGTGTATTCTCCTTTTTGAAAGCATCCAATGCGTTGAAAGCTGCAGCGACCGAGTCTGTGACCTGCATTCCGACCCCCGGATAATGCTTTTCGTAATAGCCCTCAATCGCATCAACCCTTTGGCCAGCACCGTAGTATAAATGAACTTCATTACGATCCAAGCGCCGCTTCAAGGTTCTGGCTGTGACTTCCAGCCCTGCCATGAACATCCTGTTCCTTGCATAGCCGCCAAAGGCTTCAGCCCCACTACTGGAGAAGGCAGCAGAAGGAGCTACGGCAACAATCTCGGCGGCTGCTTTTGTACTGGTTTCCTGCACATCTTTGCTGAGACCACGCAGATCTTCCATCGCTTGACTATCATACTGCGTATAAATGCTACGGATGGGTTTAGCACCAGATCGACCATTGTAAACTTCAGTAGCGACCAAAAGATCAGAGGCGAGATAATCTGCCCGCTGCTCTTCCCGCTTCGTATAGGGTGCATAAACAAACCTGTATAGCTCAGCCTCGATCCAAGGACTGGCAATGGCAGCACTCATGAACGCCTTTTCCGCCTCCACATAATCACTTCTGCTACCCCCACCGTATTCGAGATGCGCAGCCTGTGCTGTTTTCATGAGACCATAACCAGCCTGTATTGTATCGCTAATTTTAATCGCTTTCTCAGCTTTAGAGTATTTCTCCGGATGGCGATAAAGCAGATGTGCATACTCATGCGCGAGAATGAAAGCGAGGGATTGATCCTGTGCGTATTTATCATCAGCGTAAAACTCCTGGATGGTTTCCAAAAGTCCCGTCGAAATAACAATTAGATTCTGGTTCAATGCATAGGCGTTCGGACGCTTGCTGTTAAACAGTTGAATCTCAGGCGCTACAGTTTTATCCGGACTATTGCTGCGAATATCGGCAAGCATGTCTTCAAGCAATCGAATGGTCCGGGGATAAGCTTGACTGACAACCTCAAGGCGGGCACGGTCAGCACTTGTGAACACTGTGGCTGGCCCAGAGGCAGCAGCTTGTGATATATCAGACTGAATTACCGAAGGTGAGTAATCTCCAATAACTGGCACATCGGGTATGGCTGGCTGGCCAAAATCTCCCAGCTCGACGGAACTACATGAAGTAAGTGCCAAGAGGGCAGTCGATGTCGCCAATAGCGTAATATACAGTTTTTTCATTATCTCTCTCCATGTAGCGCAAGTCATCCAGCGCATTCATTAATTTCACCCAAGCCGGGTGAACCAATGACAGAGCCTCGTTTCAGGCCAGGAGTCTGTATCACCACGCACGAAAAGTCTGCCTTGTCGACGAGATAGTTGCCGCTTGAATTTTGCCAGACGTACCACTGACTTAATCCTTCACAAGCTTGCAGAGACAGAGGCAATGGAATTTCTGCCTTGGGAATGCTCTCCACTTCCTGGAGACTCTGATCACTGCCAATAGTGTATAACTCAATATTACTAGCCATCACTTCGTTGCGATTCAGAATTTTCACATCAATGCATTGCTGTGCCTGAGCGGGAACAAAAAGTAAAATTGTGACACCGCTAAAAAGAATAATCAAGTTAGCCAGATTTTTCACCCTGCGCCTCCTCCAGTTCTTTATCTCTCTTAATAACGATAGCGACAATTACTGAAGCTGCCAAGGAAATTTCTAATAAATTTAGTGGTGGTAATCGCAACGCTAGAAAACCTAATAGTAGAATTAACCCCGTCAGAGTCATCACATAAAAATAAGCAGTATGGCGCATATTCTGGCTCTCCCTTGCCTCATGCTCAAAAATGTGCCGTAGGTAGAGAAGACCAATCACGCAAAGAAAGAGCCATATGCAAATCAACATATCAGCCACATCCATAGCACCGTGGATTTGCTTTGCTGGCCTTTGAGCCGAGGAGCCATTCTCAATTAGGTTATCAAGTGCCATAGCATGTGCCATGACGCCGGGAAGTCTTCCATACAAGGGCGTTTCAACATAATCCGCTAGATACTCCACGTCAGACCCGACGAGGACGATCTTACCTTTAAACAAGGTTTGTAATTGCTCAGTAGATAGAACGTCGTCAAACAGATACTCTGCTTCTATATAGTCGTGGTAAGCGCACTGTTTCTCCTCAATGAGGTTTTCCGTACTCAGTCCGTCAATCAGTTTTTGAAAAAAAATTTTGAATAATGTAAACCAACGACCTACTGTTGTCGACATACGGCATGAACTGGACATACCAATAGAAAGCTTATCAGTTTCTGAATTGAACGTTTTTAACAACCTGTTGCTTGCGCCCAATCCCCAGTTAACATTCAGCGACTGCACGGCATCGCCGTGCAGTCTGAAATCAGAACAATTTCTTGTCGCAGCTGACACCACCCTATCGCATAGTAGCTTATAAAGAACAAAGGCGGCTTGTGGTCGGTTGTCTGAGTCTACCATAGGGTAGATGAGGTAATCATCCTGCATGGCTTCGATACCGACAGAGGCGGAGCCACCATAATAGAAACCGAAAGAGGGGTTTGATACAAACTCTCTCAAGGGTTCGAAAAAGTCTGATTCACTAATCGGAAATTCTTCAGGTCCCTTGACAGGGCCGATCAAAATGTGGACTGGTTTATCTAGGATCGACATACCTTCATTCTGATTCTTTCTAATTTCCTCCAATGTGTCGACAAATTTTCTTATTCCATTGCGATTTATTTGATTAGCACCAATCATATTAGAAGCGTAGTGGAGGCTGTTATCACTAACGATGGGACTATGCCCAGCTCGCGGCTGAGGGGTTTTGTAATAGAGGTCCATAAAAATCGCCAGCGGTTGGTGCTGAGCTATCCTTCGGATTATTTCTTCTTGTGCATCATAAGTGGGGGGCCAGAACGAACTTCCTGTTCTTTTAAGAGCCTGCCTGGTAATTAGAACGACTGTGATCGCCTCCTGCCCAGGACGATCCCTTTGGCCATATAGAGGACTCGTAATTCCATTCAGGGCTTTCGCCATTGTGCGGTCAAAACTACCTTCCAGCCCGAAAGGATCAACTATAGACCAAAGGACGTAAACACAGACAGCCCCCAACAGCTCAAGAACTACGTTTTTTTTCAGTAATGCTGTTGGATAAGCCAAAAACCTCATAAAAGGGCCGATGTACTCAGCTAACTTATTACTTAGATTATCAAAAAATTTTATGAGGCGCTTAAGCAAAGTACTTCCCAAGATTTTTAAGCATCACTTAAATTTAGTAGAAAAATTGAACCTTAACATGAAGTTTTAATTATTCTGGAAAATTTCGGAACATGCAAGTATTTTTAAGGGTGTAGAGCATCATATGAATATTCGCCTTTGATTATTTATAAATCTTGGCATACTCAGCATATAGCGCCCATAATCGATCAGCAAGTAGCAATTATTTTCACTTGCAGTTTTAGTTTAGTGCAAGCCGTCTCTTTTGACGAATGCGCCATGAGCACCTTTCTGGCTTTGTCGAGGCTCTAAAAATACCCCTTGACATTTCAACAAATGTTCTATATATGTTCTTTATCCAGTTATCTGGATTGACCTTTAATAACAGGAGACGTTTCCGTCGTGCCCTTTGCCACCTGCACATCTGCTGTCGCCACTGATCGCATCGATCAGTCTGCGCCGCGCGTGGCTGTAGCACCCTATTCCAGTACACCCGGGGGAGAGGGCGAGAACTTTATTCCAAAACGTAGCAGGATCTGCTACGCAGCCGCGATGCCAAAGCGTTCTTTTAGAATGTCAGAGGCATACAGCCGCGTGTCCGGACATCAGCCCGCCAGTGCCTTTTTCAGCTTCGCGCCTGCTGTGCCGAAATCCATGGCACCGGCATATTTGCCTTTCAGGGCGCCCATGCATTTGCCCATGTCTTTGAGGCCCTCTGCCTCCACTTCACTGATGACCTCCTGGACAGCCGCATCAATTTCTGCCTCATCCAGTTGGCGGGGCAGAAATTCGCGAATCACCTCGATCTCGGCGCGCTCCTGTTCGGCCAGTTCGATGCGCCCGGCATCTTCATAGGTCT
>JALEGJ010000048.1 GCA_022763115.1 Aquisalinus sp. | reverse complement strand
GGCAAGTCTGTGCTACGTGGCGGTTCTTAAAAACCAAGGGCGGATACAAACCTTGCCCGCCAAGGCCACAATAACACAATCGAAACAGACAAGGGCGAATGTTGAAACGTGTGAGGAGTTATAAAGCCATGGAAGATTCCACATCAGATATTGACCCCAGGCTGCTTGAGATTCTCGTTTGTCCGGTTAGTCGGAGCTCCCTGGAATATAGGCGCGAGACTGGTGAGCTTATAAGCCATAAGGCACGACTGGCTTATCCAATACGAGATGGTATTCCCATCATGCTTGAGGCTGAGGCACGGCATCTGGATGAGCCTAACCCAGCCGACGCGTGAGCACGCGATAGAGAATGAACAATGCCCCCAGGTGAACTGCGAGTGCCATGAGAAAAAGAGGTAAGGATAGCTGGGCATTGGACTGATACAGGATCTCACCTATCCAGAAACCGGGAACAATCGCGCTGATATAACGCAAGGGCGCGTCGAATAATGCCAGCAAAGGTGCGAGCGCCAACATATTGAGAATTTTCGATAGCGCCATTCCCTCAACCTTGTTGCTGGCGAGTGCCACAAGCGCGAAGCTGATAAGTACACTTTCGAGGCTGATCAATAAGGCAAGCGGAATGTACAAGCCTGTCCGTTCAGGGAGCAGAAAGTGTAGCGAGAACAGCGTGGCGGCAAAGGCGATCAATACGAGAATCAGGGTCCGGTAGAGAATGAAGCCACCTTTGCCAAGTGGTGTGACCTCCAGTGCGAGCAAGGGGCCATCATCACGGTCTTCAAGCAGCAGCATGCCCGTCACCCACCCGATCAGAATGCCTGGAATAATCAGGGCAAAAGAAACTGCATAGGCAGAGAAACCTTCGATCCCAAGTGCATTATCCGCATAAGCATCAATCTCATTGCGAAATAATGCCAGCAAGACAGGTAATGTCAGGCCTATAAACAGGTTAACCAGCAGCACAGGTTCTCTTGTGACGCTGATGGCGTCGGCGCGAAATAGCATCCAGAGGCGCTTTGGCTGCATTACGGAAAAAGCGCTCATGACTTCTCTCCAAAGTCCGTGCGCAGTGAGCGGACGCCGATGTAATACACTGCAACAGCAGCGCCGCCTGCCGAAAGCATCAGTACCAAAAGCCGCGCAATCGAGACATTCTCGCCATCAAGCGCCGCAAGGATCAGGTCTAATTGCGCAGCTGTCGGCAGGACAGCAAGCCACAGGGGCATAGGGTCGAGAAATGCAACCCCGGCGGGCAATAGCAAAGGCAGAAACCAGATAACAGAAGAAGTGATGTAGCCTGTGACTGTTTTCGTCCGTGATGCGACAAATGTTCCAAGCCCAAGATAGAAAACGGCTGTAATAGTTGCGGCGACAAGAAACAGAGGCCAATTGACGGATTTGCCGCTGGCGATACCAACAACTGTCACAGCTGCGAGCGAGAGAGCCAGAAAAGTCAGTAACTTTGATGCCAGGTATTCGCTTGCCGATACTGGTGTGACGGCAAGTGTGTCGCGGACGTTTTCGGCCCGCTCCAGCATGAGCAATCCACCAAGGAAGAAAAAACCGACAGGTGCGTTGTCCGTGAAAATCACCAGACTGATGAACCATCCGGGCATTGCATCTCGCAAGAGCCAGATCAGGCCGCCGGTCATAATGATAACAACACTGTACGCTGCGAGTATGCCGTAACGCCATTGAAGACGCACATCATGACGGATCAGCATGGTCAGACGATCAATCATCTGCGCTTCCCGCGACCTTGATAAAGACGTCATCGAGGCTTGCTTCAAGCGTGTGCATGGTGTCGATTTTGCCGGACTGGAGAAGTTCGAGAAACGCTTCGTTTTTGTCGAGCATTTCCATGGGAAATGTCTGCTTCGCCAGACCGGTTTGCTCTGTGGTTGTGACTTCGAGCACGCGCTGACCATATTTTTGCTTCAGGCTGGCGGGTGCGTCGATGATATCTGCGCGGCCATTGACGAGGAAACCGACACGATCACAAACGTCATCTGCCTCCGCCATATTGTGCGTCGTCAGGAAAATAGTTTTTCCCTGTTTCTTCAGCTGGCGGATCAGATCGCGCGTGAGACGGGCGCGTGCCGGGTCCTGTCCGGTTGTCGGCTCATCAAGAAAGAGAAGATCAGGGTCGTTAATCAGAGCCCGGCACAGATTTAACCGCATCTTCATGCCTTTGGAGAAGTCGGCAACGCGTTTGTCGGCGTCTTTTTCCAGCCCTACAAGCGTTAGCAGTTCGATCGGATCGCGTGCCGGCCCCTTGTAAAGAGCAGCGTAGAGTTTCAGATTTTCCAGCGCGGTCAGTCGCAAATAAAGCGTTGGCAGTTCAAAAGAGACACCGATGCGGTTGAAAAAGTCACGCCCCATACTGCCAACCGGTTGACCAAAGACAGACGCCCTGCCGCTAAATCCGCGCAAGAGGCCCATACTGATTTTCTGGGTTGTTGACTTGCCCGAACCGGATGGCCCAAGCAGGCCGAAAATCTCACCATCTTTTACATCAAGCGTCAGGCCGGAGAGCGTCGAGCCTTGCCCGCGAGGATAAGTATAGCTGATGTCTTCAAGGGAGATCATAAGTCTCCTCCTTCAGATTATATGGGGCGCATCTACAAGCGTCGAAATAGCGATCTTCTTATTTTTGCTGCCCCAGTAATTTCAGACGCAGGGCGTTGAGGCGGATAAAGCCTTCTGCGTCCTTCTGGTCATAGGCGCCCGCGTCTTCCTCGAAAGTCACATGTGCTTCCGAGTAGAGCGATTTAGGGCTTTCGCGGCCGACGATATTCGCCGATCCCTTATAAAGCTGGACCTTGACCCAGCCGGTGACGTTTTCCTGACTATGGTCGATGGCGGCTTGCAGCATCTCCCGCTCCGGCGCGAACCAGAAGCCATTATAGATCAGCTCGGCATAACGCGGCATCAGCTCATCTTTCAGATGTGCAGCGCCACGATCCAGTGTGATCTGTTCAATCCCGCGATGGGCGGCAAGCAAGATCGTGCCGCCGGGTGTCTCGTAGATGCCGCGTGACTTCATACCGACAAATCGGTTCTCGACCAGGTCCAGTCGACCAATGCCGTGTTTGCGGCCATATTCGTTGAGTTTGCTCAATAGTTCCGCAGGCGAAAGGACCTCTCCATTGATCGAGGTGGCATCACCTTTGGTAAACCCGACTTCAATAATCTCTGGCTGATCCGGTGCGTCTACAGGATCAACAGTGCGGGAGTAGACGTAATCCGGTGCCGGCTCTGCCGGGTCTTCCAGCACCTTTCCTTCCGATGAGGTGTGGAGGAGGTTTGCATCTACGGAGAACGGAGCCTCGCCGCGTTTGTCCTTGGGTACAGTAATCTGGTGCTTCTCGGCGAAGTCGATCAGCTTCGTGCGGCTGGTCAGGTCCCATTCGCGCCAAGGTGCAATGACTTTTATATTTGGGTTCAGGGCGTAGGCATTCAGTTCAAAACGTACCTGGTCATTACCCTTGCCGGTTGCCCCGTGGGAAATGGCATCCGCGCCTGTTGCCTCGGCGATCTGCACCAGTCTTTTTGCAATCAGTGGTCGGGCAATGGACGTGCCGAGCAGGTATAGTCCTTCATAAACGGCATTCGCGCGGAACATCGGGAAGACGTAATCGCGCACAAATTCCTCGCGCAGGTCCTCGATAAAAATGTCCTTTACGCCAGCCTGCTCCGCCTTTTTGCGTGCTGGCTCCAACTCCTCGCCCTGACCGAGATCAGCGGTGAAGGTGACGACCTCACAGTCGTATTCTACCTGCAACCATTTCAGGATGACAGACGTGTCCAAACCGCCTGAATAGGCCAGCACAACCTTGTTGATGTCTTTCTTGTCCATGTCTTTTCTGTATCGCTCTCAATTTTTCTATATCTGAGATGCGCTTATAGGCCATGGCTGAAGGGGGCCCATAAGTTTTTAGACTATTTTTCAAGCGGTACGATCAGGTCGGCGATCTCGTCTATTAATTCATCGCTGACGCCACCCACGGTTTTGCTGATAAGGTCATCAGTGAAAATCATCTGCGCACCCATTACGGCTGCGAAACCATGCAGCAAAGCCGGCTGCGTCGGCGTGTCCTCGAACAATCCTGATGATTGTGCATCTGTCGCTGCCTGAGTCAGCATGGCGTAGTAATCGCTGAGCGCGGCTTTCAGGTCATCGTCTGCGAAATGCCGGACATCAGGGTTCATCAGGGCCAGGTAATATGAGCGATTTTCAATCGCCCATCGTATGCCGCATTTAACGATCAGATTGAGCCGCAGAACCGGATTATCGCCAGCTTTATCACCTGCCCGCATTGTTGCTTCAGTCATGCGTTCGTACCCTTTACGCACGACTGCTGCGAGCAGGTCTGCCTTGGTTGGGAAATGGCGCGATGGTGCTGCGTGCGACACGCCAAGATCGCGGGCGAGGCTGCGTAACGAGATGCCCTCAACACCTTTCTCGCCAATGACATCAGCAGCCCTGTCGATGAGAGCCTCAGGCAAATTGCCATGATGGTAACTTGTAGATGGCATTTTGTAATGGGCTCCTGACTCAAATGTTGTCATTGACAACATTCCATGCTATGCTTTGCTTATTAATAGGGAGACTTCGATGCAATTCACAGCCACAAAAGAAGATGGCAGCCAGGTTTCTTATCGTGATGGAAAGCGCTGGCTCTGGTTCACCGGGCACCTCTTCGTTCTGGTGCCGATACTCACATTCTTGCTTTATTTCGTACTCGAAAAGAACCCTGCTGTGGTTCTTATTCCCTTTCTTTTCGTTTTTGCGTTCATCCCGTTCATGGACTGGATCGTCGGGGAGGATCCGCACAACCCGCCGGAGGATGTTGTGCCTGCAATGAGCGCTGACAAATTTTACGATCAGGTCGCTTATTCCCATATCCCGCTCCATTATATCATGTTCATTGCGACTGTCTGGTTTGTTGGCACGCAGGATCTTCCCGTCTGGGCCATTATCATGCTGTTGCTTGGTGTCGGTACGTTGAACGGTAATGCGATCAACCTTGGACACGAACTCGGGCATAAGACTGATAAGCTGAACCGCTTCATGGCCAAGATGGCGCTGGGCGTGGTCGGATACGGCCATTTTACTGTCGAGCATAATCGCGGCCATCATGTGCATGTCTCAACACCGGAGGATTGCGCCTCTGGTCGCATGGGGGAAAGTGTTTATGCCTTTGCCCTGCGGGAGCTGCCGGGGGCTTTCAAAGGTGGTTGGGCACACGAGGCCAAGCGCTTGCGCAACAAGGGACTGCCGTTGTTCCACTGGGAAAATGAAATCCTGCAGGTTTATGCGCTGACCACAGTGATTGCGCTTGCTCTGGTTGCCTGGGTTGGATGGGCTGTCCTGCCATTCATTATCGCGCATCATTTCATCAGCTGGTATGGCCTGACGCAGGTCAATTACATCGAGCATTATGGCCTGCTCAGGCAGAAGCGCGAGAATGGCAAATATGAGCCCTGCCAACCGCATCACTCATGGAACACGAATCATATCGTTTCGAATCTGACGCAAATTCACTTGCAGCGGCATTCGGACCATCATGCCAATCCAATGCGGCCATACCAGGCGCTGCGCAATTTCCCGGACCTGCCAAGGCTTCCGTCAGGTTACCCGGGATGCCTTGCCTTGGCAGCCATACCGCCGCTGTGGTTCAAAACTATGGACCCAAAGGTCATGACTTGGGCCAAGGGGGACATTACACGTGTCAATGTCTGCCCGAAGGCAAAAGAGCGACTTTGTCAGCGGTATGGCCAGACAGAAAACGCGGCCACAGCTTGATTATCTGGTGATCCCGGTAATTTTTCGCGGTAAACTCCAGCAGAGTTTGGGGTTTCCTCACCATGACCGACAAGTCATTCTTTGATCGTGCGCGTCTCGCACTCAATCGCTCTTTCTCTGAAGAAGTGGAGACGCTGCGCATTTACGGCTTCCAGCCGGACATGCTGCCCGACACACTGGTCCTCAAGAAAGATACGCGCGCAATTTTCATTCTGGTCGGGGCGGCTCTTCTTGGTCTTCTGGTGACGCTTGGCTTCACTGTGTTTTTTGAAGATGGTGGCCTTGAGGACTTTGAATTTGATTTTGACTTTTTGCTTGGTCCGGCAATCGCGCTGCTTATCTCGCCGTTGATAAGTTTCATCGTTGAACGCTTTGCGCCGGATGACCTCCTGCTGGACCTTGAGGGGTTCAAGATACAGGGGTCGATGGAAGAAAAGGTGCTCTGGAAGGACACGACGACTTTTGAAGTGGAAAGCGGCGCTTTCCTGATCTCTCAGGTCATTACCTATATCCCGACCGAACAGCAGGACATTATCTCAAAGCACCTGATTCAGGAAGATACGAGCAAGATCACCATCAACGCCGTTTATGGCAAGCTGGAGGCAGAAGACCTTGCTCGCGTCATGAATGCCTATCGCGGCAAGGCGATCAGGTAAGGGCTGCTTTGCGGCGGTCACTCGCGCGTTGCTTGACGCTCTCGGTTTTTAACTGCCCGCAGGCGGCAGCGATGTCGCGACCGCGTGGGGTGCGGATCGGTGATGCATAGCCAGCCCTGTTCACAATGTCGGCAAACTCTTCAATCGTCTCCCAGTCAGAGCATTCGTAAGGTGCTCCCGGCCATGGGTTGAAGGGGATAAGGTTTATCTTTGCCGGTATTCCTTTGAGAAGCGAAACGAGCTTCCTTGCCTCCGCTTTTGAGTCATTCACGCCCTTCAACATGACATATTCAAAGGTTATGCGCCGGGCATTGGAAACACCTGGATAGGTGCGGCAGGCCTCCAGAAGCTGCTCCAGCGGGTATTTTCTGTTAATCGGCACCAGAATGTCGCGTAAATCGTCGTTGGTGGCATGAAGAGAGATTGCAAGCATGGCTTGTGTCTCTTCACCAAGTCGTTCCATTACCGGAACAATGCCCGAAGTGGAAACGGTTATCCGGCGGCGCGAGATGCCAAGGCCTTCATTGTCTGAAATGATCTCTATGGCCTCCGACACGTTATCGAGATTGTAGAGGGGCTCACCCATGCCCATGAAAACAATGTTGGTGAGTTGGCGGCCATGTTCAGTTGAAGGCCACTCTTCAAGATCGTCTTTTACCACCAGCACCTGCCCGACGATCTCGGCCGGGGTGAGGTTGCGTACTAATTTCTGTGTGCCTGTGTGGCAGAAGGTGCAATTCAGCGTGCAGCCGACCTGAGAAGACACACACAAGGCACCAGAGCGACCCACATCAGGGATGAATACGCACTCTGCTTCAATACCCGGCGCAAAGCGCAGGAGATACTTCCGGGTGCCATCAGCGGAGACCTGTCGTTCGGTTATTTCGGGGCGAGCTGTCTCCGAGAGCTGGCCATACCGCTGCGTCAACGATGCCTTTAAGCCCTTGGAAACATTAGACATACTGTCAAAATCAGTGACTCCGAAATTGTAGAGCCATCGGAAGATCTGACTGGTGCGCATTCGGGCCTGTTTCGCGTCCAGGCCTAAATCATCACTTAGCTGCGTGGCCATTTTCGCGCGAGTCAGCCCGATCAGGCCCTTTGGCGCATCAGGCAGGTTGCGTGCCGCGGTGTCGAGATCAAGCGAAACAGTCATCTAAAATCGTCCTTAGCCAGACAGCGCCCATACCCCAAAAACAAGCCCGTGCGAAGGGGTAGTCACTTGCGCTGGGTAAGTCAGTGGCCAGGGAAAGGTTATCCGGCTTCGGCCTCAATCCGGCCAAGGTACAGTTGCTGTAGACGTTTCATGACAGGCCTGTTTGAGCCGTCGCCAATGAGGCGGCCGTCTACCTGCTTCACCGGGGTAAGCCCGGCAAATGTGCCGGTGACGAATGCTTCCTCTGCACCATAGACATCTGTCAGGGAGAAATTCTTCTCAAGCGCCGGAATGCTATTTTCACGTGCGAGTTCCAGCACCACTGATCGGGTTATGCCGCCCAGGCAGTAATCACCGGTTGAGGTCCATAATTCACCTTTGCGCACAATAAAGAAATGCGTGGAGTTGCATGTCGCAACAAATCCATGCGGGTCGAGCATCAGGGCTTCGTCTGCTCCGGCTTTGGTTGCCTGAATGCAGGCGGTGATACAATTGATCTTGGAATGGGAGTTCAGCTTCTGGTCCTGCACATCGGGAAAACCACGCCGCACATGAACCGTAAAAAGGGACAGGCCCTCCTTACGCGCAACCGGTTTTTTGTATTCCGGAATAATGACGATGGTCGGCGGTGTGATGGTGACGCGTGGATCCTGATAGGGCGTCGAGCGCGTCCCGCGTGTGACCATGAGGCGAATATGTACGTGATCGGACATATTATTTGCCGCAAGGCACTTATATAGCCGTTGTGATAGTTCCGAACGCGAGAGCGGTAGGGTAAAATCAAGGGCCTTGGCCCCTTCCCACAACCTGTCAAAGTGCTTGTCGAGAAAGGCGATCTTGCCCTTGTGGGCGCGCAAGCCTTCCCAAACACCGTCCCCCAGCATGAAGCCTGAGTCAAAAACGGAAACCCTTGCCTGATCACGGGGAAACAATTCTCCGTTGATATCTATCAGTATGCTTTCATTGCGCTGGTCGGGAGCAAAATCATGCGACATGGCTTGCCTTAACCCTTGCGCACCAAAATAGCATTGAGGCTGTTGCTAAAGGCTACTTCGTAACCGTTTTCCAGACATAAGGTGTAAGCTGACTTTTCGTCGTCTTCATGTGAGATCTCGATCAGGATAAGTCCCGGTTTCTGTGAGGGCGCGGCATCGCGATAAAACGCCTCCAGCGCCGGATATTCTGCCCCTTCAATGTCTATTTTGAGAATATCTATTCGCGGCCAATTTTGCTCAGAATAAATGTCTAGCAGCGGGTGTCCGGGAACGGTGACAGTTTGCTGTCCTGCATCACCATTTGCTGCGCCGATGTGGCTCATACCACGGCTTTTCAGGTTTAATAGTAAGGTGACTTCTTCCGCCTGGCCTGTAATCGCCCATGGCAACAGAGTGACTTTCTCGTCTGCGTTTGAAGCTGTTATGTTATGTTGCATTCGACCCCGCATGGTGGGGTCGGGCTCTACGGCAATGATGTGAGGTGACTTGCCTGTTCGTTTGCAGGCGGCGAGGGCAAATAACGAATAAAGCCCTGCGTTCGCCCCAACATCAAGAAAGTATATGTCCTCCGTGGAGAGATTTTTGATATACTTCTGCAGGAACTGCCGTTCCTGCAGGTCCCAGAATTGCGGCGTTATGTAGACGCGCTTCTCGCAAATGTTATCAAAAGGATGCAGGCGCGCTTTTTCTGTTTCAAATACAGGCACATCAAAACCGATATATTTTTTCCCGCCTGCCATGCGCAATAAAACGGAAGCGATTTTGTGTCCGAACGCGTTATGAGGCAAGCGGTGCCCAATCTGGCGCACTCGTTCTTCAAAAGAAGTTGGCTTGCGGGCCACTAACAGTTCTGCTTGTTCGGTCACTGTTTATTCCTCTGTGGGGGGCTTGGTATAAAGTGTCTTGCCTTTTGCTTTCATGATCCGCTCATACATTTTGACATCGCGCAGCCAGCGCCCAAACCCGGACATAAGCGAAAAGGCGAAACCATAAAGGCCGCCGCGCCATAATCCGTTTACGAAGTACCTTTTGCCGAAATATACCGGTAGGCCGAAAATGATCCGCAAGGCCAGCCACGGAAGAGGCTTGGGTTTCAGGACGCGGGCGCGGGTCGAAGAGTTTTTGTTCAGTTTCTGAATGAGTAGTTCGGAACCATCAAAAGCGTAATGGAGGATTGGCTTTTTTAGTTTGCCGACGCGCATACCAACCGGGATCTTGAATTGATCCCATGCCTCATGATCGGGTATGCGAATTTTTTGCTTGTTGTAAAGTTTATGACGGACCGCCTGGCCATAGCCGTGCCAGGGCTTGCCCACAGCGGGCACATTGACGAGAGGTGTATTATAGACATCTCTTTCCGGTTCACCTTTGCGAAAAAGTTGTTTTACTTCTTCGGTAAACTCCGGCGTGATGACTTCATCTGCATCAAGATCAAGTACCCAGTCATAGGTTGCCAGCTCTTCGCCAATACGTTTCTGCCCCCCATTGCCGTGCCACTCGCGCTTGTGCACTACGGCGCCTGCGGCTTCCGCCAATTCTATCGTACGGTCTGTTGAGCCGGAATCGACAAGAATGACTTCGCGAGCGAGCGACAGAGCGGCGCGTACGACCTCGGCAATCATCCGCTCTTCATTCAGAGTGCGGATGTAGGCTGAAATTGGAGGTTTGTTTTCTGCCGCTTCAGTTTCTGACATCTTGCTCGCTCGATATTCAGTGTCGGCTTATGCCCTAATCAAACGCGAAGGCAAAGGGGGCGGCTGTGCGGCGGTAGTCATCTGACAGCAGGCGTTTGCGCAAGGGTGGGTGGGCCCTGGCAATGCAATCTTGCCGATCACAGAGGCGGCAAGTCGTGCCTATTGGTGTGGCCTTGGCAGTCTCCGGGTTCACCCCCTGGGCGTAGATCAACTCCCCGGCGTGCTTTATCGGACAGCCCAAGGCGACTGCCCGTTCCGCGCGCGGTGCGTCATAACCAGCCCCGCCACCGGAGACCGTCCGGGCGATTGAGAAAAACTGTTCGCCGCCAGGCAGTTCAATAATCTGCGTTTGTACTTGCCGAGGCGTTTTGAAGGCACTGTGTACATTCCATAACGGGCAGGAGCCACCGTGGCGCGCAAACGGGAAGCCGCCACCATCATAACGCTTTGAGACGTTCCCTGCGGCATCCACCCGCAGGAAAAAGAAGGGAATGCCTTCAAGGCCCGGCCGTTGCAAGGTGGTCAGGCGGTGACAGACTTGTTCAAAGCTTGCGTCAAAACGCCGTGCCAGCGCTTCCACATCGTACTTCAATTCTATTGCGCTGGCCCTGAACTCGCCATATGGCATGAGCAAGGCGCCTGCCGTGTAATTGGCAAGCGCGATACGCGCGAGGCGTTCTCCTTCAGGCGAGCCGGTATAGAGATCGCCGAGCACGGCAGTAAGGCGCGTGCCCATTTCCAGATAAACAAGTTGCAAAGCCAACTGAAAGTGCCGGCTGGCCATGTCGAGTGTTTCGGAAATGACAACCTGATTTCGGTGACGGTCAAGGCGGCGGAAGGCCCCCATCATTACATCTGCTGGCAAAGTCTTCAGGGTGAGATCGTGTGCTTCCTTGAACCGTCCGGCAAGGCTTGCCTGTATGTTGCCTGATCTGAGGCCTATTTCCCGAGAGAGGCGCTCGGCAGCCTCATCCAGCGAGGTAAAGTAGTTATTGTTTGCCTGTACAAAACTCCAGGCCTCTTCCAGCGGCTTGGTTGCTGTCTCAAGAGAGGCGCTGTTTTCCTGATCCGAAAGGCTCTGGGCTGTCTCACGGTAAGCGCGATATAATACGGTCATAGCCTCTGCCATTGCCGGGTTGCCGGAGGCCATTTCCTGCAGGTCCGTGCGTGTGATCTCCAGTTCCTGAAAAATCGGGTCCCGAAAGGCTTCGGTAAGTCGATCAAGCAGTGCTTCACCGCCGTCGCCAGCAAACTCCTGAATGTCGATCTTGTAGGTGTCAGCCAGCTTGATGAGCAGGGCTGCCGAAAGTGGTCGCTGGTTTCGTTCGATCAGATTGACGTAGGACGCAGAGACGTCGAGTTCCTCGGCCAGCCGTGTCTGGGTGAGGCCTTGTTCCCGGCGCAAACGCCTGAGACGTGGCCCGATATAGAGCTTTTTTCTATCCATGTTGTTATAATGTAAATATTTTACAAAATTACAAGATGTTTTGTCTGTAAATGCAATAATCATACATCTTTTGGCATGACATGTTGCGCTGCAGCAGACAGAATGCGGTCAACTTCACGGATTACAGGAGACAGTAATGCCTTACTCAGATGAGAGCCTACCGAACAGCTATAGTGAAAATATTTCCCAAATCAGCCAGCTGATAAAAACCTACGATGGGACATGGGATGGCATCAGCGCGGAATCTGTTGCGCGTATGCGTGCCCAGAACCGCTTCCGCACAGGCCTTGATATTGCCCGCTACACAGCGAAAATCATGCGTGAAGATATGGCCGCGTATGATGCTGACCCGGCGAACTACACCCAATCTCTGGGGTGCTGGCATGGCTTTATTGGCCAGCAGAAAATGATTTCTATCAAGAAACATTTCGGCAGCACCAAACGCAGGTATCTCTATCTCTCCGGCTGGATGGTCGCTGCGCTTCGCTCTGAGTTTGGTCCGCTACCGGATCAGTCAATGCATGAAAAGACATCTGTGCCTGCCTTGATCGAAGAGCTTTATACTTTCCTGCGTCAGGCAGACGCCCGCGAACTTGGCATGATGTTCCGCGACATTGATGCTGCGCGCGCCTCTGGCGACAGCGCTCGCGAAGCAGAGTTGCTGGCCGCCGTCGATAATTATGAAACGCATGTTGTGCCCGTCATTGCCGACATTGACGCAGGCTTTGGTAATGCCGAGGCGACCTATCTGCTGGCCAAGAAAATGATCGAGGCTGGTGCCTGTGCGCTGCAGATCGAAAATCAGGTCTCTGATGAGAAGCAGTGTGGCCACCAGGACGGCAAGGTGACAGTGCCGCATGAAGACTTCCTGGCTAAAGTCCGCGCTTGCCGTTATGCTTTTCTTGAGCTGGGCGTGGAAGACGGCATCGTTGTTACGCGTACGGACTCGCTTGGCGCAGGTCTGACCAAACAGATCGCGATAAGCCATAAGCCGGGTGACCTTGGTGATCAGTACAATTCCTACCTTGACTGTGATGAGGTTGGCCCTGATGTCGTGCAGGATGGTGATGTTATCATCAATCGTGGTGGCAAATTGCTGCGTCCAAAACGTCTTGCGTCCAATCTGTTCCAGTTCAAGCCCGGTACAGGCGCTGATCGTTGCGTCATGGATTGTATTGCTTCCCTGCAGAATGGCGCAGACCTGCTCTGGATCGAGACGGAAAAGCCGCACGTGGAGCAGATTGCCAGCATGGTCGATCGCATCCGCGAAGTTATTCCAAATGCAAAGCTGGTTTATAACAACTCGCCGTCTTTCAACTGGACGCTCAGCTTCCGCCAACAGGTTTTTGATGCGTGGACAGAAGAAGGCAAGGATGTTTCGGCCTATGACCGCGACAAGTTGATGAGTGTTGATTACGATAACACTGACTTGGCAAAAGAAGCCGATAACCGCATTCGCAGCTTCCAGGCTGATGGGTCAAAACGGGCTGGTATCTTTCACCACCTCATCACTCTGCCGACCTATCACACAGCGGCCTTGTCCACAGATAATCTGGCGAAGGAGTATTTCGGCGATGAGGCAATGCTGGGCTACGTCAAGAATGTGCAGCGGCAGGAAATCCGTCAGGGTATCGCCTGTGTCAAGCACCAGAACATGGCAGGCTCTGACATTGGGGATGATCACAAGGAATACTTCGCTGGTGATGCCGCGCTGAAGGCTGCCGGTGAAGACAATACGATGAACCAGTTCTCCTGATCTCTGCAGGATGAACTAACTGGCGCGCCCGAGGGAGAAATCCCCGGGCGCGTTTTTGTCATGTGAACGCTTCATTTTGGCCTTCAAAACAGGCATGATCCTGTCAGGGGCCAGGCCCTGAAACATGGTGGAGCATCAAAGATGGCAGAAACGAACAGGCCTTCAGGCGAGATTTATGCGAACCCCAGAGAGGCGGCTTTGCTGTTTCTCTTGCCGGGTATCATTCAGGGTTTCGCGATCTGGGGGCTGATTGAATATTCGGACGAGAGCTCTCCGCCGCCTTTCGTCATTGCTCTTCTGTTCTTCGCGCTTGTGGCGCCCGCGGCCCACTTTCTGACAACCACGATTGGGATGCGCCTCAAGGCGGCGCTTTTCTCCGGTGGCCTCGGTCTGTTCACCGCGGCACTTTATCTGCTGGCGGAGGCATCTTTCGGGAACCCCGGTGAAATAACAGAGGCAGTATTGGCGGTCAGCTTTTTTGCCAATCTGTTGATCTGCTATATTGCCGTGCCGTTTTTTCGCACCGTGTTTGAGAGACGGCAGCCGGCCAACCACTATCCGTCTCTGTTTGAATTTGCCTGGAATCTGCCAGTCATTGGCGCTGCTGCAGGACTTTTCACGCTTGCCTTCTGGGCGGTGCTCGGTATCTGGGGCGCCTTGTTCAGTCTGATTGGTATTGATCTGTTCCGGGACCTTTTCTTCGATGAGACATTTGCCTTCCCGGCGAACTTCGGAGCCATCGGGATCGCGATCGGTATTGTGCGCGAGCGCGAGGGGATCGTGCTCGCTTTGCGTAACGTGCTGTTTGCCCTTCTGAAAGTCCTCTCGCCCATCCTGATGTCGGCGACCGTGCTGTTCGCTGTCTCTGCACTGATTTCAGGGGCTGACCAATTGTGGGAAGGCTGGAGTGCTGCGACCTTGATGGTTTCGGCTATCGCCATGGCGGTCGTGTTGAGCAATGCAGTTATCGGTGATGAGGGCAGGCCGGACAGTATAGTCTTGCGCTGGTCAGTGCGGTTGCAGGCTTTTGTTCTGCCAGTGCTCGCGCTGTTCGCGCTTTACGCGATGTATCTTCGCCTGTCGGAATATGGCCTGACCGTAGCGCGAATTTATGCGCTTATCATTGTGCTTTTTGCCAGTGCTTATGCTATTGTCTGGTTTGTCAGTGCCCTGCGCAAGCAAGGTTATAGTTTTCTGCGGCAGGCAAATATCATGCTGGCAGGGGCGCTTTTTGTTGTTGCCATACTGGTGCAGACGCCAATCTTCAACACTTGGGCGATCAGTGCCAACGACCAGTTAGCGCGATTGAAAGATGGCCGCGTGACAGCAGAAGAGTTCGACTATGCCTACTTTCAATTTGACCTTGGCGGTGTTGGCAAAAGGGCCCTGCAGGATTTGAAGCAGGATACGAGCCTGCCCGATTACGAGACAATTCTTGCCGAGATCGAACGTGTGGAACTTGCTGAAAGCCGCTACGCCTTTCGGCGACAGACCGTGGCAGATAAGGATCGCCTGGCGAGCCTGATAGAAGAGGGGCAACTGGAACTGGTGCCAGCTGACCTGGAACTTGAGTCTGACTTTTTAGCTTTTGCCGAAGAGGATAGAACTATTGCGAACACTTGCGGCACGGAGGGGCGTGATGGTCGTTGTCTTCTGCTGCGCACTGATGCTTTCGATTTCTCTGAAGATCAGTATGTGCTCTTTTCGGTTTGGGATGAAGGAGCTGAATTTGTCAGTACCCATTTTTTCTATAAGAATAATAGTGTCTGGCAGACCGTTTACGGGAATCAGTTGCCTGTTGCTGAAGAGGAGCAAGATGCTTTCTTTGCTCGCCTTCGTGCCGGGGAAGCCGTTGCAGGCACAGTAACTTATCGCACACTTGATATTGGTGGGCGACAGGTTCTGTTTCTCGATGGAGGTTCCTTCCTTCGTGAGCAGATGCGTATTTCTGGCCCCGAGGGCGGCGAGGAATAGGTTTTTTCGTGAAATGGTCGCGGTGTTTCAGCGGTGCAGAGCAGTCTCAAAGATATTTTGATCCACGTTTCCGCCTGTGGCCACAACGCAGACGGTTTTGTCCTTGAGGTCAAGCTGTCCAGAGAGCACACAGGCTAGGGCCATGGCACCGCCAGGTTCCAGCACCAGCTTGAATTCCTCAAATGCGGTTTTCATCGCCAACAATACCTGGTCATCACCTGCGCTCACTCCTCCGGCGCCATAGTCGCTCAGTATCGGGAGGGTCAACTCGCCCGGGGTTGGTTGCAGGAGCGCGTCACAGATGGATGTCCCACCGGGTTCATTCCGGAGAGGCTTTTTGGCACGTAATGAGCGACCTGCATCATCAAAACCTTCTGGTTCCGCAACCCAAAGGCGTGTTGACGGGCTTAACTCTTTCAAGGCTACTGCACAGCCTGCTGAAAGGCCGCCACCAGAAAGACAGATAACAATGTCATCCAGAGGCGCATTGTTCAGTTTTGTCTGGGTTGCAACCTCAAGACCTACGGTGCCCTGTCCTGCGATTATATACTGGTCATCAAAAGGGGGGATGATGGTCGCGCCAGTCTTATGTGCGATCTGTGTCCCTATTTCTTCCCGGCTTTCAGTATAACGATCATACAGAACAACTTTGGCACCATAACTGCGTGTATTGTTAATCTTCACGTGCGGCGCGTCAGCCGGCATCACGATTGTTGCCTGCACGCTCTGCAGCTTTGCTGCTAGTGCCACACCTTGTGCATGATTGCCTGAGGACCAGGCGACAACCCCTGCTTTCTTCTCTTCCGCGCCCAGTTGGCTGATCCGGTTTGTTGCGCCACGAAACTTGAATGAGCCTGTTTTCTGCAAGGACTCAGCTTTTATGAGCAGCCGTCCGCCAAGCCGCTCATTCAGTCGCTCACTTTCGAGCAAAGGTGTGGTGGTGATGAAAGGTGCCAGACGTTTTGCTGCTGCCGTGATATCGCTGAAGGTAACCATGGCTGTCGCTATAGCCGATTGCGCGTGCTCGGGAAATGCCTCTAAATGCGTTCCATGGCGGGACCGCAAAACGCATATGAAAAACTCGTTGCAGAGGGGAAGCTGTACCCGGACACTGCGCAAGCTGATGCTGTGTCAAGGTTGCAAATACTGCATGAGCAACTGGCAAAGTATCGCCCCGGCAAGCGGGGCATTTTTGGTGGTAGTGCGAAAGCACCGCAAGGGCTTTACCTCTGGGGCGGTGTGGGGCGCGGCAAGAGCCTGCTCATGGATCTGTTTTATGAAACTGCGCCGCTTGCGCCACGCGCACGGGTGCATTTCCATGAGTTCATGGCAGAAACACATGAGCGTATCGCGCAATGGCGGGCCATGTCGGATAGTGAGCGCAAACGGCAGCCGCATCTGGTTCGCCGTGCACCTGTTGATGACCCTCTGCCACATGTGGCGCGCGCCGCTTTTCAGTCAGCCCACCTTCTGTGCTTTGATGAGTTTCAGGTGACCGATATTGCAGACGCCATGATTATGGGGCGCTTTTTCGATTGGCTGTTTCGTTTTGGTGCGGTGGTTGTGGCGACATCAAACAGACATCCCGATGATCTCTATAAGGATGGCCTGAACAGGAATGTATTTCTACCTTCGATAGACCTTTTGAAAGCCAACATGCAGGTGCATGAACTTGGCGCTGCACGTGATTATCGTCTCGATCAACTGACGGGTTCAAAAGTCTATCATCATCCCTTGGGAGCAGAATCAGATGCCGCAATGGATGCGGCCTGGGCACGATTGACCATGGCGGCCAGCGAGGAGCGGGATGAGTTACATGTGCGAGGGCGCACCCTGGTCATCCCTCGTGCAGCAAGAGGGGCGGCCCGGGTCAGCTTTGCTGATATGTGCGTCAGCGCCTTGGGGGCAGAGGATTACCTCGCTGTCGCGCGCACTTATAATACGCTCTTTATGGATCATATTCCTGCGCTTTCACCGGAAAAGCGAAATGAGGCGAGGCGGTTTGTAACACTTGTTGACGCGCTTTATGAGCACAAGACAAAATTTGTGTGCTCTGCCGACGCCGCGCCAGAAGATTTATATCCCAAGGGTGATGGTGCTTTTGAGTTTGAACGCACCACAAGTCGTCTCATGGAAATGCAGTCAGCCGAGTATCTCGGCGAAGAGCATACGTCTGGCGAGGTATCCGTCTGATGGTAGGGTGGCGGCGCTTTTTATTACCCGTTCTGGCAGTATATGCAGCGCTTATGACTGTGGCCGGCCTTTGGGTAATGATACACCCTGATACAATCCCGGCCTTGCGCTGGCGGCTTGGTCTGTCGCCATACGATGCCGCCTCCTATAAAGGCGAGTTGCACAAATATCATCAGGATCAGTTGGCTCATGCCCAACAGATCAGCGTGGTCTTGTTGGGCGATAGCCATATGCAGCGACTGGACGCAGCAACGCTTCATCCCTACACTGTAAACTTGGGCATCGGGGGATTGCGATCAGATGAATTGATGGAGAATCTTCCCGCCTATCAAAGGTTGAATGAAGCTGATCATATTATTGTCAGTATCGGTTTGAACGACCTTGAACATGCAACCCGCGCTGAGTTTGAAAAAACGGTTGCAGCTTTGATCCAGAAGTTGAATGACCGCCAAAGGCCATGGGTTCTGCTGGAAATCATGCCGGTTGACCCGGCGCAGCCTCAGGACGTCACGAATGATGAGATTGAGGCTGCCAATATGGTGTTGCGATCTTCTTGTGTCGCGCCCTGCCAGTTTGTTGAAACATGGGGCCTTGTATCGGACGATGATGGAAATCTCAATGTCGCTCTTCACGAGGGAGACGGGCAACACCTGAACCGCGAGGGATATGCCTTGTTGATTGAGCGTCTGCAGGACTTTTTGGGCAAGGCAAGCCAGTAATGACTGTTACCTCGTTACCGCCTGATGCGAAGAGGCTTACTAATCTGGATGGCTTGCGTGGCCTGGCGGCGCTTGCGGTTCTGCTTTATCATTACACCAGCGTTTTTCCGAGGTTCTGGCCAGAGGCTAAGCCCACGGGCGTTCTGGTTGATTTTGGTGGCTTTGGCGTTCACCTGTTTTTTATGATCTCGGGATTTGTCATCCTGATGACCCTCGAGAAGCGTGGTGCGTCTCGTGATTTTATTATATCCCGTTTTATCAGGTTGTATCCGATATTCTGGATATGCGTATGCCTGACATTCTTTATATTGATTGCCTTTCCCCTTCCGAATGCTACGCCGACATGGATTTCCCTCTTTGCCAGCCTGACCATGCTGCAGGATTACGCGAAATTGGCGCCTGTCGATAGCGTCTATTGGAGCCTGACATATGAGCTTGGCTTCTACTTTTTCATGTTCTGTCTGTTTCGCGTAAAGCTGGCAAAGCATATCGAGAAGGTAGCTTCTATCTGGATTATCGGTACACTCACCTTCGCGTGGACAGCACCGTTTATACCCCATCCCCTGCATTACCTGTCCATGATAAATGGCTACGGGCATCTGTTTGCGGCTGGTCTGATTATCTACAAGATAACGCAAACGGGCTGGACGCCCTTGCGGGCTTTTCTGTTATTATTGGTTGTGGCTGCGCAATATCCACAGCCGCTATCGAACTACGATGATCGCGGCCCTGTCGCCAGTTTCATCATCGCGGGACATATTGTCCTTTTCCTGATTGCGGTACTTACAACGCGTTTGTCTGTTTTAAGCCATCCCTGGCTGGTCTTTCTTGGGGCGATTTCATATCCGCTTTATCTTGTCCACCAGATGATTGGGTATGTGTTGCTGGCACAATTTCAGTCTGCTGGTCTGGGCTGGTGGGGTTCTTTCCTTTTGACGACCAGCATGATGATCGCTCTTGCTGCTGCCCTGACTTACTGTGCCGATGTACCCATGCGGCGCTGGCTGGCGACCAGATTGCGCGACTGAGCTTGGCCATTGCCATACCGGCTTAAACCGTCCTAGCTTTAAGGCTCATAAAGGGACTTGCCATGGTCATCCAACTTCCCCTTCTGTTACCTGCCGCCGGTGCTGCGGCGTGGGCTGTTACCCGCTATCATTTGAAGGGAGAGGATCTTTCCCGCTACGATGTGAACCAGCCAGTGACATTCGAGACCGACCCGGACTCTGAGGGCGTGCGCGAGGTAAATGCCTATCTTCTTGAAAATTATGTCAGGCCCGCCAAAGCGGCCAGTGGCTCGCGTGCAGATCAACTGAAAGCGCGCCGTGCCCGGATGGATAACATCGGACTGACACGGGAGTTTCCTAAAGAGATTAGTTTCAAGTCTGACACGCTGGCAAGTGGTGGGGTTGAGATAACCGGCGAATGGACGCGCGCCAAAGGCGCGAACCCGGACAGGCGATTGCTGTATATTCACGGGGGCGCTGGCACAGTTGGTAGCGCGATCAGCCATCGTGGCATTACCAGCAATCTGGCGTTGCGTACCAAGGCCAGTATTTTTGCTGTAAACTATCGCCTGATGCCGGAGAACCCGCGTATGGCTAGTGTGCAGGATGTACGTGCAGCGTATCGCTGGATCATTGATAATGGCCCTGATGGCCCCGCGACAACTGAGCGCCTTGCGGTTGCTGGAGATTCAGCGGGCGGTAATCTGACGCTCTCGCTTATAAACTGGGTGCGGGATACCGGCCTTTGGCCGGCAGATGCGGTGATTGCTATTTCTCCGGCTGTTGATTCAACATTCTCAAGCCCAAGTCTGCGTGACAACTTCAAGACCGACCTGATGCTGCAAACACTGTTTCAGCGGTTTCATAAAGTTCCGCGCACTGCGCTTCTCTGGGGTTTCTGGGGGCTTTATCGGCTCTCTCCGTCTGAGCCCGAGATTTCTCCCATTTTTGCTGACCTTTCGGGGTTGCCGCCTACATTGGTTCACGTAAGCTCAACAGAGATGCTCTATGATGATGCCCGGCGCTATGTCGCAAAAGCGCAAAGCCAGGGGTCACCTGCGACATTGCAAAGCTGGTCATACATGCCGCATGTCTGGCATGCTTTTGATCGCATGTTGCCAGAAGCAGGTGATGCGTTTGATGAGATTGCTGCGTTTCTAAAGTCCAATAATTTTATGCGCAAAGCCTGAACAGGAGGTCGTTATGCTGTCCATGATCCTGACTAATTTCATCATTATGTTGATTATATTTGTCGTTGTCTGGGGCATCAGCGTCATGATCCGGAATGCCAGTATCGTAGATATTCTATGGGGTCCTGGGTGCGCTGGCCCGGCGGTGCTCACATATTTTCTGGCTGACGGGGCTGAGCCACGGGCGTTGGTCTTAACGGTGCTTACTGCTCTCTGGGGAGGTCGCCTGGGGCTTTACCTTGCCCGCCGCAATCTCGGTCACGGTGAGGATTTTCGTTATGTTGCCATGCGCGAGAGCGTTGAGCGAAAAGGCGGTAATTTTGTCATTTGGTCCCTTTATCGCGTCTTTTTGCTTCAGCTGTGCATAGCCTTTTTTGTTTCCTTGCCGACACAGGTTGGCCAAATCGGCGGGACAGTGTCGCTCGGGCTGCTTGCCGTTGCGGGCGTTGTCATATTCGGTATAGGTCTTTTCTTTGAGGCAATCGGCGACTGGCAGTTGCGTCAGTTCAAGGCTGACCCGGCCAATAAGGGTAAGTTGATGACAAAGGGACTATGGTCCTGGACACGACATCCGAACTATTTCGGGGACGCTGCAGTCTGGACTGGCCTCACTATGATTGCCCTTGAGGCGCCTTGGGGGTGGACAACAATCCTTAGCCCCGCTTTGATGATCTTTTTTTTATATGCTGTTTCTGGCAAGGCCTTATTGGAGAAGTCAATGGTGAAAAAATACCCGGAGTATGCCGACTATAAAAGACGGACGAGTGGTTTCTTCCCGTTACCTCCAAAAAAGGCATGAGCCTCAAGGTGCGGGTGAATTGCTCTTGAGTCAGTTGGAAAATCTCAACCCAATAGTGAGTGTGCGCCCTTCATCCGGGAAATAGCGCTCGTTACCAAACGCAAAGTCGGCGCGTGTTGCGTATCTCTTATCGAGAACATTCCTGATGGCAGCATAGGTTATGAAAAAGCCGCTCTGTTTCTCAAGGCGTGCATGGAAAATATCATGGCCCGGGTATGTGCGGCGGTTGGAGGCGTCCATGAAGTACTCCCCAACGTGTACCCATTCAGTCTGTGCAAGTATAGTTTCTGTTGGTTTCCAGTTCAGGCGCGCCCCTGCTAATGTGCGAGGCGCGGTATCTACATCATCGCCAGAGCGGATGGCTTCGGTTGCGTTGGAGATGCTGTTAACCGGCCTATCAAACTGATATGTGTGGCGCGCGTACGTTCCATGCGCATTAAATGAAAGCTGCTCGGTCAACTGAGCTGTAATCTCGGCTTCAACACCGATATGGTGCGTTTCGCCGTCTGTTACCGTGAAACCGTCCGCGTCACGGAACAGAAAGTTTTCTTTTTCAGCGAAATAAGCCGTAACTTCTCCTGAGACGCGCTTATGCCAATTTCCACGCCAGCCAATCTCCAGGCTGCGGATTTTCTCCGGGTCAATTTCCTCTACAGTCTGATTTTGTTGCAGACGGTAAAGGTCAGTTGTCTGTGGAGGGCGGGCGCCTTCTGCATATGACATCCAGTATGTACCAGTCTCGGCCTGTCGCAAAATACTGGCTTTAGGAGAGAGGGTCAGGAAATCATCACGACGATCAGCAGGGCGAATAAATCGCCCGATTCTGTTCGCTGGTGTATTGGTCGTGTAGTCATAGCTGGTGTAATCTGCGCGCGCCGCGAGAACGAGTTGCCATTTATCTGTGAGCGTGCGGGTTATCTGGGCGAAAGGTGACAGGCTGGTCGCAGTGATATCATAATCGTAATGAACACCCTGAACAAAACTGAAAATATCCGGGCGGGACTGAACTTCCGTTAAATACCCCTCTGTGTACTCCCCATCCAGGCCGATAGTAATATCATTATCGCCATACCAGGCAGACTGAAAGCCAGCGCTCCAGTGACCGTTTTCTTCTACAGCCTGTGAAGGCAGGAAGTGTTGAAGAAACTCCATCTCGGTCCAGCGAAAAAAGGGCGTAATACTGAAGATTCCATTCTCACCCACCTGCTGCCAGCGGGTTTGGAGGCGCAGTGCCTTGCTGTCACGATAAGCTTGCGGGTTCGGGTTGAAGCGGCGCAAGCGGTTGTCCTTGTAGATATCATCACCTTGCGCGAAACCGGCAGTTTCCTGATTGAGGTTGGTCAATGTCAGGATTGTGTCGTGGGTCCATCCGTCGTGTTTGCCTGTGCGCCGGAATACAAGGCCTTGGCTGTCTGCACCACTTTCCGTACGAAAGCCGGTATCTTCGTGTACTGAGAGGCCAACATAAAAGCCCTCTCCGCGATTGCCCCTCGCCACGGACCCGCTGAATTTACGGTGAAATTCAGAGAGGGATATATTAGCTGCCTGTTTGTTTTCCTCAGGCGTGGGGGTAATGACATTGATTGCCCCGTGAACGGCGTTGGCACCGTAAAATGCACCGCCTGGACCGCGCACCACTTCAACCCGGGCTGCAAGGGGGAGTTGCGATTCAAAAAGGCCATTCACATTAGCAAAGCCTGCCGACCTTAAGGGCACACCATTTTCCAGATAGAGAAAAGAACCAGCCCCTGCACCGCCAGTCAAAACAGGTGAGCGGATAGCGGTGAGGTGTTCTTGTCCAGAGCCGCGATGGATGAATGTCCCGGGGGTGCGGTTCAAAAGTTCTGCCGGATGGTCAGGGTTCAGAGTGAGAATTTCCTGAGTACCCAGGCTGGTAATGCTAACGGGGGCATCAAATATATCCTGTACCCGGCGCTCGCCTGTGACAATAATTTCGTCAGCCGCATAAGCGGGGCCGGAAGTCGCAATCAGAAGTGCGCAAAAGACAGATAGTACGCCGCACTTATTTAATCTTGCGCTCATGGTAATCAAATTTCTCATTTAGTTCTGTGAGGCTTGGCTTAATGTCTTGTGCAAACACTAAGGGCAAAAACTACTGCCCGCGTTGTTTGAATGCACCCTTTATTTTGCGATTAATCTCATTTCGTAGAGTTTATGATAATATGGCTGGCAAGCATCAGCAATTTCCTGAAGCCCGGGAGGCAAGGTAACATGCTTGGTCGCTGGTGGCCGAAAGCCGGTGGAAGTTTCAACTGACTTGTACCAGTGCGGTGCCCATACCCCGTCACTTTTGCGAGGGCCAGCTGGCCAGCGCAGCATTTCCGGATAGAAGGGAATTTCCAGCACATCACACAGCTTGCTGAGCATGGCTTGCGGGTTTGTCAGAATATCCTGCGCGTCAAGGATCGGGGGAGCCTTGCCAGTCTGCGTCTTAATCACCTCAAAGAGGTCAACTTCCCGATTCAGGGCTGTATAAACTGACTGGTGGTCAGCCGCTTTCTCCGCATAGGAGGCGAGCATTCTTACGGGCTCCCGTATCAAAAAGAAGTGCTGCATCTGGTTGAGCCAGTCTGTTTTGACTTTATCCGTGACATGCTGGGTCATCATTTTGAAAAATCGGATTGGCGATCCCGGCGCGGCGGTGATATCAGCGATAACAGCGTGAGGATCTGTCGGTTGACTGTTGAGGATGTCTCTCCGCATTGGGTGGTCCAAACCGCTATGCTCAAGGTAGTGGCTGTAAAACGGTTCATCTACTACGGCACAATCGGGTCTGTTCCCAAAACTGCGCATCATGGTTGTTGAAATGTTGCGCGGGCCGGACCACATGGCGATGCGTTTAGAAGACATGATAGATTTCCAATGCCCTTCACTGTACTCGGCGGCAATCTGAGCTTGTGTCAGGCAAGTCTATACCGCCAGCCTGTTCTTTCTTGAAACGCATTCTTAGCCTGTTTATGCAGGGCGAAAAGGAATGCCCATGACCACATCTGACGCTTTTACGCCGGTGCGCCGCGCGTTGATTTCTGTTTCTGACAAGGCCGGTGTGGCTGAATTCGCCACAGCCCTTGCCAAATGTAATGTTGAGATTGTTTCGACTGGCGGCACAGCAAAGCTGTTGCGGGATGAAGGGTTGACGGTTCTCGACGTTGCTGATTTGACGGGGTTTCCCGAAATGATGGATGGTCGTGTCAAGACACTGCACCCGTCCGTGCACGGCGGCCTTTTGGCGTTACGCGACGATGAGGCGCATGTCAGTGCCATGCAAGCCCACGATATCCAACCAATAGATTTGCTGGCGGTTAATCTGTACCCGTTCGAAAAAACAGTAGCTTCAGGCGCTGATTATGACACGGCTATCGAAAACATTGATATTGGTGGCCCGGCAATGATCCGTGCGGCGGCAAAGAACCATGCGCATGTTGGTGTGGTGACAGACCCTGATGATTACGATGCTGTGCTGGAAGAATTGAGGGCGCATAACGGCCTGAGTGAAAGCTTGCGAAAACGACTTGCCGCCAATGCTTATGCGCGCACAGCGGCCTATGACAGTGCGATCTCCAGCTGGTTCGCCAAAGAACTGGAGATCGACACACCAAGACGGGTGACGGTTGCAGGTGAGTTGCGCCAGACTTTACGCTATGGTGAGAACCCGCACCAGAAAGCAGCATTTTATACGACGGGAGATGGGCGCCCTGGTGTTGCAACGGCGCGGCAAGTTCAAGGTAAGGAACTATCCTATAATAACATCAATGACACTGATGCAGCTTTTGAATTGGTCGCAGAGTTTGAGCCTGATACGCCTGCAGTTGCTATCATCAAGCACGCGAACCCATGCGGTGTGGCAACCGGTCTTAGTATAACTGAGGCTTATAAGCTGGCGCTTCGCTGCGATCCGGTATCGGCATTTGGCGGGATCGTTGCCTTAAACCAGAAGCTGACAAGCGACGCAGCGCAGGAGATTGCCAAAGTCTTCACAGAAGTTGTCATCGCGCCAGACGCTGATGAAAAGGCCCTGGAAGTTTTTGCCAAGAAGAAGAATGTTCGCGTACTGCTCACTGGCGGCCTGCCTGATGTAACTGTGGCTTATCCTGTGGTGCGTGCTGTTTCCGGTGGGTTTCTCTGGCAGTCAAAGGATGCAGGGCGAGTCAAGGAGCAGGGCCTTAAGGTAGTGACAAAACGCATGCCGTCTGCTCAGGAAATGCGCGATATGCTTTTTGCTTTCAAAGTCGCCAAACAAGTGAAATCGAATGCTATTGTGTACGCCAAGGATGGCGCTACTGTGGGGATTGGGGCTGGCCAGATGAGCCGGCTGGATTCCAGCCGCATCGCAGCCCGCAAATCTGAAGATGCAGCGGAGGCGGCAGGTCTTTCAGAGCCTCTGGCAAAAGGGTCGGTAGTAGCCTCTGACGCCTTCTTCCCGTTTGCCGATGGTTTGCTGGCAGCGGCCGAGGCAGGGGCAACAGCGATCATTCAGCCAGGTGGGTCCATTCGTGATGACGAAGTGATTTCAGCCGCTGATCAAGCAGGTCTTGCCATGGTATTTACCGGTATGCGCCACTTCAGGCATTAGCTATAAGAATACAAAAAAGGGAGACCCGCAATGGCACCGAAAGAAGGCCGCGAAACCACATTTCGTCAGAGTGTAGATATGATGTTCGAGCGTGCAGCGGCGCATCTCGACATCTCGCCAGGCCTCAAGGAGAAAATCAGGGTCTGTAATTCAACGTACACGGTGCGCTTTGGTGTTCGTCTGCGCGGTGAGATACATACATTTGTCGGTTATCGTGCGGTTCACTCTGAGCACACGGAGCCTGTGAAGGGCGGCATTCGTTATGCGCTTTCCGTAAATCAGGACGAGGTGGAGGCGCTGGCGGCTCTGATGACCTACAAATGTGCGCTGGTTGATGCACCCTTTGGCGGGTCAAAAGGCGGGCTTTGCATCAACCCTTCAGACTGGGAGCCATTTGAATTGGAGCGTATCACGCGCCGCTTCACTTACGAGTTGTCCAAGCGTGATCTCATACATCCATCCCAGAACGTACCAGCGCCTGACATGGGTACCGGGGAGCGTGAAATGGCGTGGATGGCTGATGAGTACAAGCGCCTGCACCCGACGGACATTGATGCCCATGCATGTGTCACAGGCAAGCCGTTGACAAGCGGCGGTATTGCCGGCCGGGTTGAAGCCACCGGGCGTGGTGTTCAGTATGCGATCCAGGCTTTCTTCAGATACCCGGAGGACGTTAAAGATGCCGGGCTGGAAGGGGAGCTTGAAGGTAAGGCAGTTGTTGTTCAAGGGCTTGGTAATGTTGGTTACCATGCTGCCAAATTTCTATCAGAGGAAGATGGCTGCAAGATTACTGCCGTGATCGAACGAGACGGCGCAGTGATTAATGATGACGGTCTAAATATCGAGGAACTGAAATCCTATATCTCTGCATCTGGCGGTGTGCGTGGCTTTGGTGGCGGCACGTATCATGAGAATGGGGCAGAAATTCTGGAGAAAGAATGCGATATCCTTATTCCAGCTGCGATAGAAGGATGCATCAACTCAACCAATGTAGATCGCATTAAGACGAAACTGATTGTCGAAGCTGCGAATGGACCGGTTACCGCCAACGCGGATACAGTGCTGCAACGCAAAGGCGTTAAGATCATTCCTGACATGTATGCAAACGCTGGCGGCGTGACTGTCTCATATTTCGAGTGGGTCAAGAACCTGTCACATATTCGCTTTGGTCGGATGCAACGTCGGCAGGAGGAATTCAAGGCGCATCTTCTTATCGGAGAACTTGAAAAAGAAATTGGCAGGTCTTTGAATGACTCCTTCAAGCAAGAGTTTTTGCGTGGATCTGATGAATTAGCTCTGGTGCGTTCTGGCTTGGACGACACCATGCGCGGTGCCTATGACAGCATAAGAGAAGTTTTGATCACCAACCCTGCTGTAAAAGAAATGCGTACTGCAGCCTATATTGCGTCAGTGACTACGATTGCTGCCAGTTACAGCTCTCTCGGCCTCTAGGGCTGCCGGGCGAGATGAGGGCGCTGTCTTGGCTCTAATACGGTATGGATTATAGGCACCACTGGTTTTTTTGTGGCGCGATTTAACCTGGTGCGTTGCATTCCTCGGATGCCGTAACAGTGCGTCGGCAGAAATCTTCTGTGCCCGTCTGAAACCTCCCAGATAGCAAACCGAAGTTAATAGCACTGTGCCAGCCAGGATTGCCAGTCCTGGTTGTGTTTCCGGCGTGAGCGGCAAGACATGAAAAAGCAGAGCCAATATTGCAAGAATGACGGCGGGCAGGGAAGATGATGCCGCTGCAGGCCCCCATGACAAATGTCCATAGCCAAAAAGTAGTGCTGACAGAACTGTCAGGGTGGAAATGACTATGGCGGTGGTTGGCGTAACTGCCTCTGGTGTCAAAAGAACCGCGCCCGCACCAAAAGTTGTACTCGTGATCGCCAGTATGCAGGTGTAGTCTGATCGCCAGGTGAATGGCTTGCCGCTATAACCGAAACCAAACTTGAAGCTTCTGACCTTCTGCCATGCATAGAAGATAGTGCTTAGAACCAGTGCGCCCCAGAGTACAAGCCGCCCGATAGAAGAAAAGCTGTGTTCAGCAAGTGAGAACAGAAAAATAGCCGCGAGCATAAGGCTGGCACCAGCGAGGAAAACCAACTGCCGGCTGACAACGGCTGAAAGCCTGTCCACCAATGAGAGCATTGCGGCGCGTGATGAGGTTATGTCTACGGTCTCTCCGGTGCTGACAGATTCGGGATCAATCCTCCGATCTGCTTCAAGCGTTGCGGCTTCCTGCAAATCCCTGATGTAGTGATCGTTTTCCCAGTACCGTGCCATTACGTGTTTCGATTGCTTGTGTTTATGCAAAAACTATGAGCCGCTTTGATCTGCCGGTCCAGCAACTAAGGTGCGGCAGTATAAGGATCAATGATATAACCTGCCTGAGCAAGTTCACCTCGTAAGACCAGTGCCTCAATATTTTCCGGCTCCATATTTAAGGCGAGCTGCAAGTCACGTGCAGCCCCTTCTGTGTCTGATAGTTCTTTTCGTGCGCGTGCCCGTAAGGTCAGGGCGGATGCAGAGAGGGGATTGAACTCCTCAGCAGCATCAAGGGATCTTTTGGTGAGGCCCCAGCGGCCGATCTCGGCATAAATAGGCGCAATCAGTAGCTTCACTTCTTCGGTGGCCGGGGCCATCCTTTCAGCTTCTGCAATGGCGGCAAGTGCTGGCAGCGTCTCTCTGCCTGCTGCCCATGCTTGTGCAGCCTGTACATAAAGACGGGCTGAAAGATAGGGATCAGGGGTGCGGTTCTTCTTGGCAAGCACCTCCAGCCGTTCTGCCGCCAGCCGCGGCACACCGATTGCCAGATCAGCTATAGCGGCGCAGTAGAGTGCAGGGTCTCCACCCCCATCACTCACCCAGCGCAAAGCTTGATAGCGTCCTTGTTCCGGGTTATCCCGCACTTTATCCACACACGCCTGATAACCAGGGTCAAGCGCCAGGTCTGTGGCGTTTGCCAAAGAGATTGATGCGCTTGCGGTCAATGCTAACCACAACAGATACGGTTTTCTGATCAGTAACATGCGGTGAGAATATGCAGTTGAATGTTAATTGAGAAGTGAAACTGTCTTAATGACTAGGCTTGAAGCTTCCGCCACACAGGGCCTTATTCTGCTGCGACGATAACGGTTTCATCACCATCTTCACTGCTGGTGCTTTCAGATGATTCCGTATCATCTGCAGGAAGGGCATTCTTTGTCGGACCATCTGCTGGCAAGTGGCAGCTAATCTGCGTGCCGCTGCCTTCCTGAGAGGAAAGCCTGACCCAGCCACCATGCAACTCGATGAAACTTTTGACCAGAGAGAGGCCGAGCCCTGCACCTGATCCCGGTCCCCGACTTTCAAAACGGTCGAAAGCCTTTTCCTGATCCTCAGGTGAGACACCTCTGCCAGTATCATTGACGGAAATGCGGATCGTGTTGCCATCTCTCTCGGCAGCGAGTGTGACGCAGCCACCTTCGTCCGTGAAAGAGAAGGCGTTGGCCAGAAGATTAAAGAGAGCCTGTTTGATGCGCTTTTCGTCAGCCACCATGGTGCCGATGTCCTCCGGCACTTCGACATTCAGTGTAACGGCTGAGTCTTCCGCTTTCAGCGCTGCATATGTGGCTGCATTTTCAAGGGTTTTCTTAACGTCGATTTCATTGAGCTCAAGGTCCAACTTTCCAGCGTCGATAGCCGCAAGATCAATAATATCGTTAATCAGGTCAAGCAGATGGTTCGATGCGCTGAGAATGCTGGCGGCGTAGTCTTTCTGACGATCATTCAGGGTACCGAACATTTCTGTCTCAAGCATCTCGGCAAAGCCGATGATCGTGTTCAGCGGATTGCGCAGGTTGTAGGAGATGTGATTGACGAACTTTGATTTGATCCTGTCTGCAGTTTCGAGCCACTCATTGCGTTCCTGCAGCTCTTTTTCGCGCTCACGGCTGTCAGTCACGTCGAGGAAAGTAAGCAGCGTCGCGCCGTCGGGCAGAGGCGCCGTCGCATAGGCAAAGGAGCGACCGTCTTTCAGGACAACTTCAGCCTTTTCTATCGGTGTACGATCTTCCGGTGCAAACGAGGTAACGCGGGCCTTGAGCGTTTTCCAGGCGGAAGCGTCACCTGTTGAAAGCCGATTAAACTGTTTTGCAAGGTGCACGAAATCAGGCAGCTCGGCCAGTTTCGCCGGATCGAACTGCCACATGCGCAGGAACGCGCTGTTGTACAGGCGTAACTTTCCGTCTGAGGCGAAAACCGCCACGCCTTCTTCCAGATTGTTCAGCGTTGCGCGCTGTACGCTGATCTGTGTATTAAACTCCGTTTCGAGGCGAAGGTTCTCGGTAATGTCTTCGAAAACAATTACAACGCCGCCAAGTGGATGCCGCTGGCGTGCTACCCGCAGGGTCTTGCCGTTGGGGAGGCTCCAGATCTCGTCTGGCGTCGCATTATCCATGGACCAGTCGTCCAGTTGACCCTCTGTGTACAGGGTAAGCTGATCTTCTTTCCACTTGTTGTAGTCAGCCCATGCTGGCAGGCGGCTTTTCTGGTGCAGCTTGTCCAACAACTCGCCGTGATAAGGCCGCGTGCGCAGGTCCGCGTCATCGAGTTTCCAGAGCTCGAGAAAGGCCTGATTATAGTAGTCGAGCTGTTGTGCCGAACTGAACACGGCGACAGCAGATGGCATCTGGTTCAGGGTCTTGCGATAAGCGTTCTGGTGCCGCTTGAGATCTTCCTGTGCCTTGTCCAGCTTGGTGATATCAATGGCAATCCCGCCAAGGCAGGCTTCGCCAGCGCCATGCATGGGCTGCTCCATGATGCGCAGTACACGGCGGACACCGCGCACATTCACCACGACCAGATCGTCCACAACTTTTCTGCTGGTTGACCGGGAAAACTCTTCCCTCGCGCGCTCAGCGAGTTTCTTAAAAGCTCCGTCGATCTCGATCTGGTTTTCCAGAACTTCCTCGAGATTGATTGCCTCAACCATATTTACATAAGCGCTGTTGACCCATTCCAGCTTCAGGTCAGGGCCACGTCTCCAGGTCGCCATGGGCAGGCGGTCGAGGTGGTTGAGAGCACCGTGCAGGTCTGCCGCCCGGTCTCGGGCCTTGCCGATCATGCCGCCATCTTCCGCGAGGCGCACAGCCGGGTCGGTCAGCCACAAGGTCACTTGGTCACCGGCAACGCGGCCATCGACCTCAATGGAGCGTCCTTCGTCTGTTACAACAGAACCGGAGAAGGCAACACCATGGGCGCGCAGTTCCTTGACCCGGTCTTTCAGTTTGCGGACATCTTCCGGTGCAACTTCCTCTTCAAGGGGCAATTCACCCAGTTTGTTCAAAAGCGCTGCTGCCGGATTCGAAAGACCTGCAATTGTATCATCGGCAAAAGTCAAAATAGAGGCTAGAGCGGCCGGGCCGCCAAGGACGCGGGGCGACCCCCAGCCGGAGTCTATATCCTCATAGGAGTCGTGCCAGACCAGAACAAGGCCAGGGTGTGCTGCGAGCACTGATTCCGATTTGTCGAGCCGTGCTTCCATATTCGCCAATTGACGCGACAGGTTGAGATGGGCGTTTTGTGATAATTTCGAGACGCGCAGCGCATAAGTAATTGCACCAATCGCGAACATGATTGAGCCACCCATCATGATGTGAATGGGATCAAAGCCGGTTGCGAGGGCAGCAGTTGAGGTGTCTGTGTCCTGCGCCAAGGCGCCAAGAGGCACCAAGCCGCCAAGCGTTGCCACGCCAGCTGGCCAGAGCTTCTTGAACCGGTTTCTCTCTCTTATGCCCTTGCCCATGCCTGTTCCGGAGTCAGCGCTGGAATCATCAACATTTGGTTAACAAAACCTAAACAACCACTAGATAAGGGGTGTTCGCGTAATCGCCAAAGCCCATTCTGCCGGTTGGTGAAAAAAGGTCAGGTGTTTTGTCCGATACCAGATCTCAGGGAAATTCAGGTTCTGCCGAGGGCTCTTGCGGGGACTTTCTGGACGGCAGTGGCGACTGTGGTTCAGGAAGTGCTTCTGCTTTGTTAGGAGGCAAATCGCTATCACTGAATTTCTCATCTGGCCCGATGGTATCAAGAAGTTCAACCGCAAGAGTGTCGCTGGAAGTGGTGACGCTCGTAGCGTTCTGCCCAATGCCGAGGCTGCTTAAAAGAAAGAGAAATCCTGCGAGCAGTACAGCGAGGCATAGACTGATGACGTAACGGCTCATGGCATTCATTGTTTTTATTTAATCAGAGAGCTGAAAGCGGAAGGATTTGCGCAAGCCCCGACTGACGATGCCGCTTTGCCGTGGTGTCGGGCTGAACTTCCATTTGCGGATAGCGTCCAGAGCGGCGCGTTCAAAGCATCTGTGACTGGAGTCAGCAATACGGGCATTCACCACGTCGCCATTGGCCGTTACGTCAAAGACGACGATTGCATAGCCTTCAGTACCCTTGTTCAGGCAAGAGGAAGGATAGGTGGGCTGGAATTGCAGGATAGCGGAGCTGAGGCTCGGTATCTCCGTGAACACTTCATTTGGTCCGGCTGGCATTGTCGGTTTTCCCGGGATCACCGCTGGGCCATCGGTGGGCGTGCGGTCAATGCCTGGCTCGGGCGGCGGTGGTGGTACTGTATTGTCAGGTCGTAATTGCTCGGGTGGTAACAACTCAACCGACCGCTCACTCATGAAAATATCCGGCACGCCGGAACGTTCGGTTGTATCAATAATGGCCTCGCTGCGGATCAGACCACTCATCGCGAAGAAAATGCCGAGCGTGACCAGCGCAGCGGCCGGCAGGACAATTATCGCACGAAACGGGGAGCCAGTACGGGGCATAAGACATCTCCTGTAGATGCGGCCCGGAAATACCGAACCAAACTTCATGCAGTCGTTGTGCGGACAACAGCCAACACGCAACACCACTGACGCCCCAATTTATTAACGTAACTTAACATAAGAATGGCTATTAAGCAAAACAAGCATCCGCATTCCTTAAATTCGCAGAAACTGCTAATAATTCAGCATGTTAGACGTATTGCGCGATATGGTCGCTGATCCTGTTCTCCTGCATGGCCTTATGTTTGTGCACACGGCGATTGTCGTCCTCGCCTTTCTTGCGGGGCCATACATTGCCTGGAAAGCGATCCGGGCTGAACGCAATCTATGGCTTTATCTGGCGTTACTTTTCCCGCCGCTGATCTGTCTGGGGCGGGTCGCAAATGGCCGTGAATGTATCTTGCAAACCTGGGCCCGGGAGTTGCGTGGCATTGAGAATAGCTGGGCGCGAGATATTTATCTGCTGCCGGAAAGCTGGGCGCTCAATGTCGTTCTTGCCGCAGGTATTTTATATGTTTGCGGCCTGATGCTGTGGTTCGCACAGCGCGGTGCGATAGAAGATACTTTTTCCTGACGCTTTATATATGCAGCGCGTGACCGAGATTCCGCAGACCGGACTCCAGCACAGCTTCACTCTTTGTCGGATGTGCGTGAATGGTGCCAGCGATGTCTTCCAAGGTCGCCCCCATTTCCAGCGCCAGCGCAAACTCACCGGATAACTCCGAGACTTCGGCTCCGACAGCTTCAATGCCCAGGACCAGATGGTCATCTTTACGCGCGATAATGCGTACAAAGCCGCTTTCATCTTCCATGGTCATGGCCCGTCCATTTGCCATGAACGGAAACTCAGCCTTCATGACCTCGAAACCCTGTTCTTTTGCCTGTGTTTCTGACAGGCCAACACTGACAACCTCAGGATCGGTAAAGCAGACAGCCGGGATCGCGCGCTTGTCCCAGCGTCGTTTGTGACCGGCAATGATCTCGGCAACCATTTCCCCTTGGGCCATGCCGCGGTGCGCCAGCATCGGCTCACCTGTCACATCGCCAATGGCCCAGACGTTTTTCATGGAGGTGGCGCACTGATCGTCAATTTTGATAAAGCGGCCATCCATATCAAGAGCCAGATTCTCGATACCCCAGCCATCTGTGCGTGGGGAGCGACCGACAGTCACCAGAATTTTGTCTGCCTTGATTGTGTGTGGCTTGTCTTCGCTATCCTTGACGATGAGATCACCATCATCACTCACGCCATCGGCTTTGGTGTCGAGCAGCACTTCAATGCCGAGCTCCTTCATGCGCTGCATGACAGGTTTGGTCAGTGAACTGTCATATTGTGGCAGGATGGATGGCGTGGCCTCGATGACGGTCACGGCGCTACCCATCTTGCGCATGGCGATACCCAATTCGAGACCGATATAGCCCCCGCCGATGACGGCCAGCTTCTGCGGCACTTCCGGCAAGGACAGAATATCGGAAGATGAGATCACCTTGTCGCCGAATGGCAGATTGGGCAGGGCGGTTGAGAAAGAGCCGGTGGCCAGAATAATATGCTCAGCGCGAATGGTGATGTCGCCATCATCGGTTTTCACACGGCAGGTCTTGCCGTCCTGCATCTCTCCCCAGCCCTCGATCACTTTCACTTTGTGCTTCTTCAGAAGACCGCCTACGCCGGAATTGAGTCTCTTGACGATGCCGTCTTTCCACGAAACAGTTTTGGAGAGGTCAAATTCCGGCTTCTGCACGGTAATGCCAATGGTTGAGCCATTGGCAAAATGAGTGACTTTGGCAACTTCATTGGCGGCGTGAATAAATGCCTTGGACGGAATGCAGCCAACATTCAGGCAGCAGCCACCCAGTTTCTGGCCTTCCACCAGCACCGTGTCCAGGCCAAGCTGGCCAGCACGGATGCCCGCCACGTACCCACCAGGCCCGCCGCCCAGCACCAGAACTTTACAGGTAATGTCGTTCACTGAGTATTCCTTTTCAGCCGTCTATAAACATCGTGGCAGGATGTTCGAGCAAGCCTTTAATGGTTTGAATAAATTGTGCCATGTCCCAGCCATCGACGACCCGGTGGTCGAAAGAAG